>JAHLFE010000039.1 GCA_018884035.1 Candidatus Anaerobiospirillum pullicola | reverse complement strand
AATTAAGCTTTTGCTAGGTGTTATGGCGTTTGGTGTGACCATCCTTGAGGTAGTGATGGCGCTTTACCCATCACACTATGAGCCGATCCGAGCCGAGAAAAATTTTGGTAGTTAATAGTTGTTACGTTCCTAAGCCAAGGGGAAAGCCTAAGATGCAAGGCAACAAAGGGACAAAGGTACTGAGCTCGCAGTAAGATCAGTACCGTAAGGAGTGTTTGGCTTGAGCAGAGCAAGAACGGCTATGCTGTTGTTTGCTCACTCAAGCAGGAAACATAAGCCAAGCTTATGTCTACTTGTCCTTGACGTCGTAAGAGACGTTATCCATCTTGAACCAGAAAAATATGCTGGCCAGATAGGTGAAGAGAAACGCGATGGAAGCAACTGCGACGCGCCACTCAGTCATAGAGAAGGCATTGTTCCAGAGGTGGGAGACAATGGCTAATCCAGTCGCAACCGATAAGAAAAGAGCCTTTTCGTAAGAGCCATAGAGGAGCTTGGCTCTCTCTGTCCCTGTTTTTGGTGGGAGCTTAACGGAGCTTAACGCCATAGGCTTTTTCCTCAATTATACCGAATTCACAGCGGGGCAAGAGCAGATTTTGCCTTGTACCTTACCAGCAAGTCAGTGTAGGCGGGCATAGCGTGCTGGTATACTGGAATTGCGGTTAGTGTAGGCCTACTGACAGCTTACAAGTTGTCAGCTTTGCTTTGCTGGTGTCTACCGTATGTTTGAGCCTCACGATGGAACGGTAGGGGCTGCCGCAAGAACTGGTGTGGTTGTAGGGAGAATAGCAGCAAGCGCAAGTCAGTAACGCTGAGAGTGTTGGTCTTTGCGGCAGGCTATCAACAGATGACAGCAAGAGGGATCGGTTGCAGTCGCAAAGCGGAAAAACTTATTTGTCGCTATCGGTTGAGAACAAGTATAGTAAATGCTAGTAGCTGGTAAAGAGAAATCATAGAAAATTTTTTATCAGCGCAGCACATTAAGCCTATAGTGCAAAAATATTTGCAAATATTTGCAAGACATGAAGAATTAGTCTTAATTGTTGCTGTATGCTGCATGCGTGCGTTCCCGACGAGCGCATAGGTGAATCGTCTGCTACACAAATATGGGAAAATTCACGGGCTGTTGCTGCGCACAATGATACAAGCAGTGGAGGGAAGGGCTAGAGTAGGTAGGAACAGGCAAAACAGCTTGTGCAGCCTTAGGGAGGGCAGTGGTGTCGGGGCTTATGAGAGGATACGGGATAAGAGCTGCGTGATGTGTTTTTGCATGCTTTGCTGCAAGAGTGCAACGCGCAGTGCGGGGCATATGGCTGGGGGCGGGCGCTGCCAGCGGCAGCGGTATCAGGGCAGAGTAAGCAGAGTAAGAGGACGTGACGCTCTGCTCTTTGCCGCAAAGGCTAAGCGCAGAAGCAGCTGTGGCAGCAGCTGGTGCGGCCACAGAATAATACAGCGCCAGAGTTAGCTCATGGCGCTGGCGGGATGGTCTACATCATTGGCTAATGGCTACTGGCTACTGCGCGTTGCAGCTTAAGGCGTACTTGCGGATGAAGTATGTTGGTGTACACGACCATGCATGGCAGTAGCTGTTGATGATCGGGCTGCCGTAAGGCGAGAACTGCTTATTGCGCGGATCAAAGAGCTCGTAGAAGCAATCAGCGCCATCAGCAATCATGGCCCCCCAGTACTCCTGCACTAAGCTCCAAGCCTCGTGGGTTAAGCCAGTAACAAACAGCGCCTCGACGTAGTGGTGGTACATGTAAGGAGTTACCATGGAGACAATGCTGCTGTTACCAGCACGTCGCTCTTGCTCTAAGCGTTTCAGCAGCTGTCGGCTCTGCTCTACCGGCATAACATGCGCTAACACCATCCATGCTTGCGAGGCATAGCTGATTTGTTTATCGGTACCGCTGACAAAGAAGCCCAGCTCAGTAGCAAAGAGCTTGGTCTGTGCGGCCGTGATGCAGCGTGCCAATAGCTTCTCGTAGTACTGCTTGTCCTCTGCTAAGCCCAAATGCGTACTTAGCACCAGAGTTTGCCGTAAAGCGTAAATGAAGATGGCTTGAGCACTAGCCTGCTTATTGAGGTCGTCCTGCCAATCGATGAAACACCACCAGTCATCGCTGTCAGCAACAAGGCCGCTGTCATCTAAGCGGCGAGCACAGATATCAATCTGCTTCTTGGCCGTGGCATACAGCTCCTTTAAGGTGGCTTCATCTCCTGTAGCCACAAAGTAATCATGCAAGCAAGAGACAAAGAACAAGGCATAATCAAAGAGGTAGGTATCATCTACCTGCACTTGCGGCTGGATAAAGAGGTTGGCTCCTACGCGTTGCTCATTTTGGGCGGCACCGGCAAAGAGGTAGAGGCAGCGGGCCACTAAGTCATTTTGCTTAAAGGTATAGTAGTTGGCTAAGGCTTCTAATCGCAGGTCACCAATCCATAGACGGCGATCACGCTTTGGGCCATCTTCAAATACAGACTGCATGCATTCAGCAAGGGTCTTTATTGCTACGCGGTCTAAAGCGCTGATAGCTTCCGTGCTGAGGCCACTTACTTGTGACGCTTGGTTAAGTTGCTCTGTGGTTAAGCTTGAGCTCGCGTTCGTAGGCGCCGAGCTGACTGTGGTAGCTGCAACTTCTTCAATGACGACTTGATACTTGGGTGAGGTGTCAAGCACAGTAAACTCAACATAGCGCCATGCATAGCGCCGTGGCAGGGTAATGGTGGCAGGCATGACGTCTACGTGTAAGAACTCTTCTTGAATCCATGA
This sequence comes from Candidatus Anaerobiospirillum pullicola, assembly GCA_018884035.1. GTDB lineage: Bacteria > Pseudomonadota > Gammaproteobacteria > Enterobacterales > Succinivibrionaceae > Anaerobiospirillum > Anaerobiospirillum pullicola. The sequence goes on along the minus strand of JAHLFE010000039.1, from coordinate 26,734 downwards.
GGAGCTAATTTTGCCTGTGTAGCTAGCAGAGTCGATACCCAGCTCACATAAGCGCTCGCCTAACTTAATACGCAGGTGCAAAGGCGCGTCTGCTGGGCTGCCGACGCTGCGTACCTTAAAGTGCAGCTGACCGACGCAGTGGTCTTTAAAGTCCAGCACTAGCTTGCTGCCTTGAGACAGGGGCTCACTGGCACTAAAAGGACGCTGGGCGGTAGCGACGTAATCGCCTTGCGTTGCCGAGAGGGCGTAATCAATGGCGGTAGTGGCAGGCACCTCTGTGTGGTAGAGCTGAGGTTGAAGCTGCTCAGCTTTGGCTAAGAAGTGAGGATTAACTTCCATCTTGAAGTTAGCCAAGCTGTTAGAGAGTTTTTTGTTGCTCATGATAGATAGAGGCAGAGATAGGGGGCAGGAAGCAGTAGTGAGTATGCGTGAGTATGAGTATGAGTGTCACCTCGAGCAAGGCGGTAAGGCAGTATGAGCGGTAAGGCAGTAGGCTGCACTGCGTGCTGTGGCGTTGCTTTTGATGAGGCGACAGTAGGGGCACAGAATTAAGGGTTTTTCTCAGAGTTTGGTGAATAGGGCAGCAACACTACTCCAAGATCGGTCACGCCAAAAGCCATCATATGGGTTCCCATGCTTGATCGCAGGGCGCTGCTGCTTTTGGTATCCACCAAACTCTGAGTAGAGCCGAATTAAGGCTATTACGGGGCATCTTGATTCAAGAGCCTGCAAGCTAAGTAGATGTTAGTGTCGCTTGCTGGCTTGTTTGCTGTACTGAGCTCCACGTTCTGTGGGGGCCTTGCTGTACTTGCTGCTTGATCTTAATCTTAGGGAGGCAAGGTGGGACAAGTAAGCGTATATGGCAGGATGTAGTGTAGCTTGGGCTTTCTTGCCTCAAGTTAACCTAAAGCCGGTGCTCGACCAAAATGAGATTCACCCGTTCTACCAAGAAGGACGTGGTGCCTTACATCCAAGCGCAAGGCATCGTGGATCAAGCTTGGTACCAGTTAGGCGGGCGAGGTCACACTAAGGAGTTCTGACCTACCGAACCATCAACCGAGCCTCTGGTGCGGGCGCAGCTTGCGGCGCCTATTCTGCACTGTGCTGCTGAGCTAAGAGCTCCGCCTTGATTTGCGGGAAGATCTTATCTAAGCGGTAGAAGCTCATGGTGATGATCGAGAGGATCATCAGGGCCATGGGCACAAAGATGTACATCCATGTAATGGCGCTCATGGCCTCTGGGCTTTGGATAGTGGCGTTGGCATCATAACCACTCATGGAGAGCAGTAATCCACTTAAGCCACCAGCTAAGGCTTGAGCTACCTTACCGATAAAGCCATTGATGGCCGACAGCGAGCCTGCGGTATTAATTCCGGTCTTCCACTCACCATAATCCACAGGATCGGCCTGCATGGAGAAGTAGATGCTCTCTTTGATGCCATGGCCAGCGGCCATGATAATCGCACCTACGATAATGATGGTGTGATTCACTCCACCTAAGAAGATGATCAGCATGCCAATGATCTGTACCGTGCTGCTCAGCAAGTACAGGTTGCGCTTGCCAGTACGAGTGGCTAAGAAAGGCACGGCAAAGTTAGCCAGCATCGGCACAATGGAGACAATGGTGGCCACCGTGATCGAGAGCTCGACCGACTGTACCACGAACTTGAAATAGTAGATCAGCGCGCCAATCTGGATAAAGAAAGCACCCCACATGAAGATGATATTTAAGGCAAAAATCAGCCATGGGGTGTTGTGCATTAAAGAGCTCAGCGTCTCCTTTAGCGAAGCGTTGTGGTTGACAGTGACTGGGCGCTCACGCACGCTAAAGAAGGTGATAAAGAAGAAAATGCAGGAGGCTACGCCAAAGAGCAGCATCAGGTAGCGAAAGCCTGTGACCTCATTGCCCTGACCAAAGAACCCCACCAGCTTTAAGGCAAAGGCCGACACCACGGTGGCGCCTAAGAAAGCAAAGAACTTACGGGATGTGGACAGCGCGGTACGCTCATTGGTGTCGTCACTTAAGGCTGGCAGAATGGACGCCATAGGAATGTTCACAATGGTGTACATGAAAGACAGGCCAATGTAGGTGACGTAAGCGTAGACCATTTGCCACGTGTGGTCGATGTCTGTAGGAATGGCAAAGCACAGGTAGGCAAAGATGGCAAAAGGAATGGCACCAAAGAGGAAGTATGGACGGGACTGCCCCCAGCGTGTGTGCGTGTGGTCAATGCAGTAGCCAACTAAGAGGTCGGTAGCACCGTCGATAAAGCGCGTCACTAAGAACATGATGCCAATAGCGGCGGCATCAAGCTTCATCACATCGACGTAGTAATAGAGCAGGTACAGAGAGATGATCTGCCAAATAAGATTGCAGGCAAAGTCGGACACGCCATAACCGATGCGTTGTCGCCACAGAAGTAATGGGCTCATAAGACAAGCTCCAAAAGGCTTACTCCTCGTCTCTCAAAGCTGTTGTAGGCATAAAGGAGAGGCAGTGGTGGCAGGTGCGATTCCTCATCCACCCTTAGTCTTCCTCACACTTAAGACTATTGCATTCTCCGGCCTACTCCTGACGAGGATGTCACCACAAAAAGATCATAAGTAAGCAGGTGCCACAGTGCCGACCTTTTGCCTTTGCTAATGGTTTATATGTCAGCTTGCTGTGGATTGCTGTCTAGTCTAATGTGGAAATCAAACTGCAAACACGTGGTTTTTTGAGGGATTACACTGATCTTTTTTGACTTGTGAGCTAAAGTATGAAATACCTCACACAAATAAGAGCTCATGACGGAGAAGAGGTAGGAGGCGGGGTAAAGTCTGCTGCGGGGCAGTAGAGGCCTGCAAAGGCCAGCAAAGGTAGTGTACAGCGTCTTTAGTGTCGTTGTGCCGCCAGCGCGGGGCGTGGTAGCTGCGCTTAGTGCGGGTGAGCATGCTCCTCAAGCGAGCGCTTGGTTTTTTGTGGTTATGTCCGCTTTACGCACCAAGCTCCTCTTTCGCCACCGTCACCGCCACCGTCACAGCAACTGCTACTACCCTCACTACCATGAGCACTATCACCACCATTACCAGCGTCTTGGCGCTAAAGAAGCAGCGCGCTGACCGCTGACCGCTGACTAGTGTTGGGCTCACCACACTCTGTTTGTCTGCACTACAAGGGGAGGCAACAATATGCTCTTAGCGTCACCATACCTGACACGGATTAAGGCGCAATTGCAGGCCATGAATTCCTCTGAGCAGCTCTACGCGCGCTATTACCACGCCTGCTGTGAGCAGCAACAGTATCTGTCTGCCCTAAAAGCAGCAGTAACGCCCAGTGCTTTGTCCTTAAGTGCTGCTGCGCATGAGGCTGCGGTAGTAACGACCGCAGGGGTAGTAGGGGCAAAAGCAGACCACTTGCAAACGGGGGTAGTGGCCTATCAGCTACCTGAGGTGGAGCTGACACCTCAATTGCGAGCGCGGCTTAGTCATGATGAGCAACAGCCGCTACGGCGCTTTATTAAATCGCTAACCGTAAAGGAGCGCGATCTCATTGCAGCGGAGAATATTCTGATCCGTGATCTCAATCCCTTGCCTGAGAACTTTAGTGAGGACATGTACTTTAGTCCGCAGGAGACGGCGGCTATTGTTCTTACCAAGCACAATCGCTTTACTCCTGTCTTTACACATCGTCACTTGTTCTTTGAGCTTATCTACGTGCTCTCTGGTAGCTGCCAGCAGGTGATCATGGGGCAAGAGGTGAGCTTGCGCGAGGGCGATTTCTGCTGCGTAGCTCCGGATATCTCGCATGCGATCGCGGTGTTCTCGGAGCAGTCGCTGATCATTAACATTCTGGTGCGGCGCTCTGCTTTTGAGTTGGTGCTCTTAGATCTGCTGCGTGGTGATAACCCCTTAGCGACCTTCTTCAACCAAGGTGTTTGCGACCGTATCATTACGCCATACATGCTGGTGCACACCAAAGAGACCAAAGAGCACCATGATGCCCATGCGCTTCAAGAGCCAATAGCGCAGGGGATCCTAGGGAGGCACGCAGCGGATATAGCAGGGACAGCTGCGGACTTGCCGGTGGCTATGGCGCGCTCTGATGCGGCACAGGAGCTGGAACACCTTGTGCTGGCCATGTATGAGGAGAGCCAAGCGGGGCGCCCTTATGGAGACAAAAAGCTCAATGGCGAACTGATGGTGCTCTTTAGCACGCTCTTGCAGTACTTTTCTGCCGACATTGTGTTAGCGCAAACCACTGTCTCAGAGCAGAGCTTTGTCTGCGACATCTTGCACTACATGGAGGAACACTACCAGCATGTGACACTCAAAGAGCTGGCGGCGCACTTTAATCTCTGCGAGGCATATCTCTCCCGTAAGATCAAGCAAGCCTGCCATAAGAGCTTTAGGGAGCTGCATCAGGATATGGTGTTTTGCAAGGTGCGTGAGCTCTTAGAGCAGTCGACCCTCAGTGTGCGTACCATTGCGCAATTGGTGGGCTTCAATAATGTCGAGCACTTTCACCGGCTGTTTCGTAAGCACTTTGGGATGACGTGTTTGGAGTACCGGCGTAAGTACAGTCATCCTACTTCTGCAACAGGTGCAGTGGTGCAGCTGTAAGGAGCTGGCAGTAGAGGCAAGAGGAAGTAGCCGTTGTAGTAGTAGTAGTAGCTGAGCCGTGTTGCGTGTTGGCTGTAGAGGAGGGATAGGAGGTATAGGAGAGATAGAAGGGATAGAGGGGAAGTCGCATCCTGCTTGGTAGCAATGGAGATTGGGGAGATTAGGCCAGATGGTGCAGCTCTGTGCTGCTGGTAGATGGTAGCTGCTTAGCTCTGCTTTGGTTGCAAATGGCGAGAGGGGCGGGCGCTGCTAACATCGCTCTCATTCCACGTTTTGTTTGTGTATAAAACTAGTGTTAAATTTCTTTTGAGAAAATAGCAAGTACCCACAGGTGTTGCTGAATTTTCCTTATAGCGTTTAACAGCTAGATTAAAGTGATAATGCTGCGGTGGCGGTGGCGGTGGCAGTAAGCGGCGGCTGCTGCGGCGGCGCCGCGCACTAAAAAAGCCACAGGGGAAAAGTCCACTGTGGCTTTAGTTATGACTAATCTCAAGTAACAAGGCCGCTACTTTTAAGCTGCTGGCAGCCCCCGTAGCGCCTTGCTCCTTAGATGTTGTTTCAGGTGTTAGGTTGGGATGTGTTGTCAGATTCTGGCAGATGCTGCTTAAGGCAGATCGAAAACCTGCTTCATCAGTGGTTGCGCTCCGGTCTTTGGATCTAAATCCATCACCATCACGTCCTTCATGTACTCATTCCAGCGATCAACCACAGCGCTTTGCGCTTGGTACTGCTCGGCGTATTTGACGCCTTTTTCGCACTCAAAGTAACCAAAGAGCTCGTTACCTACATTCCAGATGCTGTAGTTGCGGATACCGGCTTCTTTGAGTACTTGTACCATTTCTGGCCAGATCTGGGCATGGCGCTTTTGGTATTCTTCGAGCTTGCCCTCTAAAACGCGGGCTTTCCACGCAAACTTCTCTACGGCCATGAGTGACCTCCTCCTTATTCCCTCATATTCCTGCATAGCGCGGTGCACGGCGTGCTAGGGAGCACGGCGTGCCAGTATGTTGCGGCCCCAGCGAGGCTTTGGTGTGCTGGCTGTGCTAGGCTTGTAGGGCAATGCAGTGCAGTGCAGTGTGGTGCAGGGCAATGTGTTCTTCTGTAAGACGGGCGCTGTCCTTGTAGCCGTGTTGCTATCTCTTGGGCCTCAATCTACAAGGAACGCCCCTTACACTAAAGCCACTAAAGCCACGCGCCTGTTGCGGGCACGTGGCCTTAAGTGGCTGCGCTAACTTAGCAGCCGCGTAGCGTAAGTGTTAGTGCACTTCCTCGCCGTAACGCTCGATCTCGATCTCTCTTAAGGTCTTGCCTTGTGTCTTTGGTGCCCAGATGGAGCCCACTAACCACGAGATCAGAGCGAAGCAGGTGATCAGCATGGCAGCGTAGCGGAAGCCTAAGGACTCCATGATGAGTGGCGCGCAGAAGACCCACACCGAGCAAATGATACGAGTAATGAAGAAGGTTAAGCCTTGAGCGGTAGCACGGTACTTGGTTGGGAACAGCTCCGAGCACCACAGCTGATAGAATGCTTGCTGACCAGAGCCGTTGTTGATACCGGCAAAGATCACGAACATGAAGAGCATCCACGAAGCTAAGGACTCAGGTGGCAGAATCCACACGCTCCAAGCGATAACGTAAATACCGCCAATGACAAAGTAGATGAGACGGCGGCTGATACGATCACCGAACTTCATGAAGATGAAGTAGGTGCCGAAGATCGACAGCACAAAGGAACCAACGGACATCACCTGCGACATGGTGTTGGAGAGCTTTGCCACATTCTCAAAGATGTATGGCATGAAGAAGCCCCAAGTGGAGGCGCAAAGATTCCACACCGAGTACACGCAGATTAAGAAGATCACGGTCTTGAGGTTGATGGCGTTGCTTAAGAGTTCGCCATAGGAGAGCTTCTTGATCTTGCCTTCGGCGACTAAGCGCTTCTCTTCCTCGTGCGCTTTCTTCCAGTCGTTGGACTCAGGCATCTTTAAGCGCTGGTACCACACCCAAGCCGCCACTAAGATTAAGTGGGCAAAGACAATGCGGTTACCAATGAGGCCAAAGGTGTTGAGGTAGGCGGACATCAAGAGCACAATCGCAGGTCCTAAAGCCCATGCAAATTGGGCCGAACCGCAGTGTTTAGCTCGATCCTTGGCTGGAGCTTGCTCGGCGATTAATGTCCACGAAGCTACCACGTCAGCGCCCACGCCTAAACCGACAATGATGTAGCCGATAAGGAGCATTGGGAAGTTGAAGGCGAAGACGATTAAGAGCATACCAACGATGTAGACTAACAGATCGTAGGTATACACAAACTTACGGCCGTAGGCGTCGCATAAGCGGCCACCGATTAAGGCGCCCACAGCAGCCGAGGCCGCGTTGGAAGACAAAGAAGCAAGTAAGCCTAATTGCAGGCCGTCCATGCCTAAGTAGGCTTGCCACAGAGACAAGCCAGCGGCACCTGCCACAATGGAGCCAGCGTCGATATAGCTGGTCATGGCAGCGATAATAGTTTGCTTCCACGAGGAAGCGTTTTCGTGACTCATGGGGGGCCCCCATACCTCTCACACCGAAAATAAGGTATGATTGAGGTTCTGTTATTAGTTCGAGCGGGAGAGATGCGTCTTCCGACGAATCTCCCGCTATTTGCGCGTAAGTTACGCTGTAGCGTGAGTACTGCGCTCATAGCACCTGTGGGCTACATCCGAAGCCACAGAAAAGCGGGGTGGTTTTTTCTGTAGCCTTAAGCGCGCACAGCAGGGCTTTCCCGCCAGTACAGGCACAAAAAGAGCTGTAACGCTCTTTTCCTACCTTTGCTGTACTGCTCCTCCTCCTCTTGCTCTTTCCTATCTTGCTTACTGGGCTTAACTTACAGGAACAATGGCCTTACCACAGACAGGTTGGTATGTGCTGCTTGTTCCTGAGAGCTAAATAAGCTTGCCTGCTTCCACCTAGCGTGACCTGAGCCTTGCTAGGTGAGCAACCTTGTCTGCTGCGCGTGGTACATACAACGCGCTGCGCTTGTTGAGGACTAACGCAGGCAAACTTACACAGATGAGTTTGAGTTGGAGATGGTTAGGTTCTAAGTAAGGGCATCAAGTAGTAAGCGAGCGTGCGTGCTAGCGGAGCTTTGCCCGTGCTCACCTGTAACGCCTTTACCTTGCTACCTTATTACCTTGCTGCTTTGCTGTAGCCGACGGGGAGCTGAGCCCGCTCTTAGAGGTAAGGCTTTAACCAATCGTGGCCTGGTACCTTCTCCTCTGCGCAGAACTTCTCCCACACCGCACCTGCTGGTAAGTTCTTGCACTCTTCTAACAGCGTTAAGCGGCCAGTGTTGTTGCCCTCAGCTTCCATCGCTTGCAGCTTGGTGATTGGAGCTAATAAGGCATTGAGTAAGCACTTGCGCACGCAACGAGCTCCTAAAGCCGTAGCCGCAATGCGGTTGATCGAAGCGTCGAAGTAGTCAGTACCAATGTGGATGGTGTCGGTGGCGTTGTTCCAGATGATCTCCTGCATCACAGCATTGGTCTCGTCATCTTGCAAGGTGACGTGATCGGAGTCCCAACGCACTGGACGCGAGACGTGTAACATTACCTGCTTGCCAAAGGTAATAAAGGAGGACAGCTTGGCAGACACCACCTCAGTTGGGTGGAAGTGACCGCAGTCTAAGCAGATGATGCAGTTGTGACGGGTGGACTCGTACTCCATGTAGAACTCATGGGAACCAACCACGTAGCTCTCAGAGCCTAAACCAAAGAGCTTGGACTCCACAGAGTCGATGTTGTACTTTGGATCGATCTTCTCGGCAAAGATCTCGTCATAAGACTCAGCTAAGATCTTGCGTGGGGTGACCTTATCGACGGTGATGTCCTTGTTACCATCAGGAATCCATTGGTTGGTGATACAGGTCTCACCTAACTCTTTACCAAAGTACTCACCAATCTTGCGGCAGCGCTTGCCGTGCTCAATCCAGAAATGACGGATGGCCTTGTCACGAGAGGATAAGGTGCCATTCTCCGCCTTTGGGTGCGAGAAGTAGGTTGGGTTGAAATCAAGACCCACACCTTGCTCCTTGGCAAAGTCTACCCAGATCTTGAAGTGCTCTGGGGTGATCTCGTTACGCTCGACCTTTTGGCCCTTATTGTCGAGGTAGATAGCGTGCAGGTTGATCTTGGTGTGGCCTGGGACTAAAGCTAAAGCTTCCTTAAGCTGAGCAAAGTACTCGTCACGGTTGCGTGGACGGCCTGGAGCGTTACCGAAAGTGGCGATACCACCAGTTAAGGCTTGATTTGGGTTCTCAAAACCCAACACGTCATCAATCTGCCAGCAGTGTAAGGAGACAGGGATGTCCTTAACCTTGGCTAAGGCTGCATCAGTGTCCACACCAAACTCGGCGTACATTTCCTTAGCGAGCTGGTAGTTCTTCTCAACGTCAATGCTCATGTTTGCTTCCTTTTCGTGTGACCTGTAGGGAGAATGCTTTGTCGCGGTTGTGGGGGCTAACCCAACAAAGCAAGAAAAATCTTTCCACCTAAAACAACATATAGTGCCATGGGACGTGTGCGGCGGCGCCGCGTGCCTTTCTTGCAGGAAAAGCGGTGGCGAGAGCGTTAAACATGCATGGCCCTTGATCTCTGGTCTACAGCAGAAATTATAGGACTTATTGTTAGCAAAACAACATATTGCAACATTTGTAATTGTGGTTTTGTTAACGATATCACATTTCTTTGGCGCGTTAAGAGTGGAGATCCAAAGGTAAGCCACTTTAGTGGCGTTAAAGATCGTGTTTTGTGTGGATTTGTTTGGTTAAAAGGGCCGCAAGTGGTAGTAGGTTTTGTCTGTGGTAACTGGCAGTAAGCGGTGTGGCCCATGGCTGTGGGTACATGGTGAGTAGCTGTAACGCACGTGGCTTTGCAGACAGGTCGCAGCACGAGCTTGCTGCGAGCTGAGGGCACGATCGTTATCTTGCACGATTGCACGCACGTCTGCTTTGTCTTCATGTCACGGCAGTACCGCTGAGTGCAGTAAGCAATTTGGTGACTCCGCGCTGAGTGGAGTGGCTATTAGTGGAGCCGCCATTTAGCCTATAGCCTATAGCCTATAGCCTAGAGCTTATAAGCCGCTGGCTCGATCAGACTAGCAGTTTAAGAAGCCTTGATTGAGCTCAATGTTGAAGTCCTTTGCCAGCTGGACAAAACCCTTCTCAGGAATGGTCTGGCACTTGCCGCCCATGCTCTTGACCTTAACGCAGATCTCAGCAGCCTTCTCGACGGTGTTCATGAGGCCGAAGGTATCGTCAAAAGTAGGGCCGGCGCAGAAGAGGCCGTGGTGAGCCCACACCGCGACGTCGTACTTGTACATGAGCTTTGAAGTAGCGATAGCGATATCGCGGCCACCTGGCACCATCCATGGGACGATACCAATACCTTGTGGGAAGACCACAGGGTTCTCGGTTGCCATTTCCCACAGCTCATGGGTAAAGGCCTTGTCCTCTAAAGGCAGGACAAAGGTTAAGGCGATGAGGTTGCCTGGATGAGCGTGGTAGATCACGCGATATTTGCCGCCGGTTAACTGCTTTTTGATCTCATGATTCATGAGGTGGGTTGGCAGCTCACTGGTTGGACGGCCGCCAGCGACTAAGCCCCATTGGATTTGGAACTTGGTGCCGCTCTCGTCGACCTTAACGATGCAGATGTTCTCTTCTGGGCACAGCGGGACATTGCGCATGTGCTTGCCTGAGCCGGTGACGAGGAAGTACTCATTCTTGAGGCCTGGAACTTCCGTGCCGATGTCTTGCCATGGAGCGCCATCTTGCAAGAACTCCTTGGCGGAGGCGACGTCCTCAGCGGACATACGGTAGCTTAAATTGCCACCGTTACGCTCGTGCCAGCCTAAGCGATAGCCTTCGGCGCAGACACCAATAAATTCGCGCATGAACTTCAGTTCAGTAATTTGCGACATAATCATCTACCTTAAGAAAGTTGAGACCGGCCGCGCAGGGATTGGTAGCCTGAGCAGGGATTGAGGGGCTGAGCAAGGATTGAGGTGCCCGAGATCACACGCCCATCCCTTTGTCAGGGCTGCGGCCTCACCGCTGTTGAAAACAGGTAACGTAGAAAGAAAAAGGGTTGTCAGGGTAAGCTTCTGGCACAGCCTCTGGAGGCGGCGCCGCGTGAGCCCCGCAGGCTCAAGTAAGCAGTGGTGGCGCAATGCTGCTTTTGCAGTAGCAGCAGTAGCAGTTAGACCTGCACTTCAGTGATAGCAAAGGACTTAGCAATCACCTCACGAGCTTCTTGCAGCGAGGACAGCGTCTTGTCCTTAATCATTTGCACGCAGATGTTGCCTAAAGCCGTTGCCTCGATAGGGCCGGTAAAGATGCGCTTACCCGTGATTTGCGCAATCAGCTTGTTGAGGAACTTGTCCTGACAGCCGCCACCAATGATGTTGATGGCGCTGAACTGACGACCCGTGAGTTCCTCAATCTCTGCGACCACTTTTTGGTAGCAGTGAGCTAAGGAGTTGTAAGCGCAGTAGATCACCTCAGCATTGGTCTGTGGCGCTGGCATGTTGTGCTGCTCACAGTAGGTGACAAAAGCCTGCTTCATGCTCTTAGGATTGAGGAAGAGCTGGTCATTAACGTCGACCACACTCTTAAAGTACGAGCCCTCTGCGGCTAAGGCATAGCTCTCCTCAAAGGTCATTGGTGGGAACTCTTTTCTTAAGTTCTGTAAGATCCACATGCCCATGATGTTCTTTAGGTAGCGGAAGCGGTAGTCGTAACCACCCTCATTGGTAAAGTTGTAGGCAAAGCTCTTGGCGGAGGTGTTGGCATGCTCAAGCTCGATGCCCATTAACGACCAAGTACCCGAGCTTAAGTAGATGTGATCATCACTTAAAAGTGGCGCGGCAATCACTGCCGAGGCGGTGTCGTGTGAGCCGATCATGACCACTTCGGCGTTAAAGCCTACTTGCGCCGCAATTTCTGGCTTGAGCATGCCGCAGAGAGTGCCTGGCTTGCAGACAGGCTTAAACAGCTTGGTTGGGATGCCCATCTTCTCTAAGAGCTCGTAATCCCAATCGTTAGTGTTGACGTTTACCAGCTGTGCGGTGGTGGCGTTGGTGTACTCGTTCTTGGCGCTGCCCGTTAAGCGGTAGTTGAGGTAGTCAGGCACCATTAAGAAGTGTGCGGCCTGCTCTAAAGCCTCAGGGCGATGCAGCTTTTGCTCTAACAGCTGATAGACCGTGTTAAACATCAGCTTTTGGATGCCCGTGCGCTCGTAGAGCTCTGGTAGCGGAATGATCTTGTAGAGCTCCTCGTCCATGCCCTCGGTGCGGCTGTCGCGGTAGGCATAGGAGCGCTCAGCTAAGGAGCCATCTTCCTTGATAAGGAAGTAGTCCACACCCCAAGTGTCGATGCCAATGCTTTGTACCTCTAAGCCCTTGTCATGAGGCTTTTTTAAAGCAGTAAGGAGCTCGGAGAAAATGGAGTCGATATCCCAACCCATATGGCCATCGATTTCGACCATACCATTCTTGAAGCGATGGAGCTCGTCCATCTTGAGCTGGCCATGGTCTAAATAGCCTGCGATTAAGCGACCACTGGAAGCGCCAATATCAATCGCCAGATAAGCCTTCATGAAGCGACATCCTTTTCTGTTATTAGCTCAGGGAATAGCAAGTATGGCAAACCAAAATTGAAGTGAAGTGAGTATTGGTTGCTGGGGCTTACTTGCTTGCACATCAGGACGGTGATTTATGTGGTTTTACGGAGTTTGGGCTAAAAGCTGCGTACTGCTGCGTACAGAGGGGCAAGCAGCGCATTACCTGATCCTGATGGAGAAAATGGCCAGATAACAGAGAAGTGTTCGTCTTGAGAACTGGCCATTGTCACGCAAACAAACATCAGTGATGTTGTTTTGTGATGATTATAGAGGGCAAAAAGTGGTAATGCAGCAACTTTTACTGCAAAGTTTTAACTACATCACATTATTACCACATAAAACAACAAATAAGGTGTTAAGGCAAAGCAAGATTTAGGTGCGTTTTTCGCGGGAAACGAGCTTATTTAAGTGCTTTATGATGGTAATAAGGTGTTATGGAAATTCTTTGGTTAGTGTTGACTGTTGTGGTAATGGCGGGGTTGTGGCGGAGTAAGTTTGGGCAAAGAGCCTAAGGGGGCTGCAAGAGGGGTACAAGGACACAAGAAAGAGAGGTGATGGCGATGACGTGGCGCTCTTGACAGAGGCCAGCCATGGGGTGGGGGGGCAAGTGAGAAGTGAATCTAAGCGAAGAGGGCGGGAGTGACGCTTAGCTTAGCTTAGCTTAGCTTAGCTTAGCTTAGCTTAGCTTAGATATGCGGTGCCGTTATGTGAGGGGAGAAACAGGAGAGCACGTGAGGGGCTGATTAAGAGCCAAGGAGGTATCTGTAGGAGAAGAAGTGAGGGTTGAGCTGTTTGGGGGATAGGAATGATGAGAGACGTTGGCGGCAAGAGGCGTGGTCAGCAGGGCCTGAGTGGCAGTAATGCTGGAGGCACAGGGGTAAGACCAGTGTCAGTTAGCTCTAACGGTAGGCATTGCTGGCATAGCAGCAGTGGCGATTGGTGTGCAGAAGCGGCGTTACCATGGAGTGAGTTTAGGGCAGTCTCTGGGGCAGACCGCCGCAGTGTCATGTGAGACTACGTACTCTGTGGAAGCACGTACCATGTGGGAGCAAAGGATCTGATGGAGGTAGAGGTCGCAAAGGTGCGGGGAGCTGTTTTGGCTAGAATGAGCGGCTCTCATCGCTGCTCGTGCTCGCCATACCCTCGGCCTCACTGTCTTGTGCAGGCTGTGGGTAAATGAGCGTCAGACCCTTGATCTTAAAGTAGTTAAGCCACGACAGGTCTGGCTTGACGTCCGTGACTAAGACATCAACATCAGTAAGGGGCAGGGAGTTAACCAGTGACTTGCGGTTAAACTTAGTGTGGTCAGCCAGCATAATGGTCTGCGTTGACTGAGCGCGCATGGTGCACTTGACGTCACTCTCAAGCTGATTGGACTCCATATAGCCCTGCTCTAAGGACAGCGAGTGGCAGCTTAAGAGAGCGAGATCGGCGTTGTAGTGCTTAATGGTGCTAATTGCGTCCGTGCCGACATAGGCCCGATAGCGTCCATAGCACTCGCCGCCGGTGGCAATAAAGCGAATGTTGTCGTTATCGGAGAGGTCGTTAATAAGTGAGTAGGAGTTAGTGATCACCGTGAGGTTTAAGCGCGGATTGATACGCTCTAAGGCCAGCTTGGTGGTGGTAGAGGCGTCGACCATTAAGACCATGCCGTCATGAATAAGAGTCTTTAGCTGGTCGGCAATAGCCTCTTTGAGTTTGCGGTTGATGAGCTCACGCTCGATAAAAGGCTTGATTTCCCCTTGTTGATTGAGCACTGCACCGCCGTGGGAGCGGGTGGCAATACCACGCTTTTCGATTTCCTTGAGGTCACGGCGAATGGTTTCGTCGGTTACTTGGAACTGCTTGCTGAGCTCAGAGACGTAGACGCGATTTTTTTGCTTGAGCAAATTGATGATGATTTGCTTACGCTCGATACCTAGCATGGGTGAGAGCTCCTCTAGCTTTGTTGTTTCGTGCAGCAACTCGGGGATAGGTGCACGCCTGCGTGCAAAGCGGTGTTGCCACCAATGCTAGGCAACAAGGCAGGGTACGTAGACGCAGCACCATAAAAGGCAGTAACACTTAGCTCTGCGTTGGCAGAGAAAGGGCGATAAGAGCAGGCAGGCATGCAGACAGTAAGGCCGCCTAGCGCTATGAGGCTAGGTTAGCATAAGCAAACACCAAAACAAACCAAAGTAAAACAAAAATGACACGTCATGTGTAGTTTTAGCGCTTTTGGTGCCAATGAGCGCGGTTATGAGGTGGTAACTGAGTTAAAGAGGCGCGGCGTTACAGGAGAGAGTTGCGTGGTAAAAAGGTGGGGAAGTGGTGCTGACGGTAGGATATGCTGATAAAGATGCGACCGCGCCAGAGTAGCTACGAGAGAGAGTGTGTGTGCAGATGGCAGCACAAGGATGGCTAACGCTAGAGGGCGAGTGCTTGTGGCATAGCGTGGCTTTACGTGGCGTGGTTTGTAGAGCGTTACCAAGCCCAAAATGGGCAAGAGTGCAAAAGAGAAAGAGGCAGCTGCTTATCGGGGGAGGGCTTCACTCCCAATGGCGGTGTGAACACCTTTAGCGGTAGGCTAAAGCAGCACGTCGCAGTGGGGCACAGCAGTGATGAGCACTATTGTGGGTGAGCTCACGGGGTGGTGTTTCTACAGTTGAGCTGAAATCACCACAAGTTGTCACCCCCTATGCGGTTGTCCTCTTAGCCCCCAGAAGCAACGCAAGAAGTGGCTTTTAAGCACGCGCTCACATAGAGGATGGCGGGAGATGAGCCTGATCACAAAGGGGGGTAACACTTGTGGTTTTATTGCGGATCAGAGCCGTAACTACAGCCACGGCCAAGGCCACAGCCACAGCCATGGCCGCAGCCGCAAGGCTCTGGCAGCCCCATGGACTAGCCTTACCATGGAGCTAACAGTGGTGAAAGCCCTGTATTACGCCCTGTACGGCGTTTGGTGCTGTGCGCAGAACTCAGAACTCAGAACTCAGAACCTAAGGGCGCTCTTTGTTCTCGGGGGCAAGCTGCTCTTGCGCTTCCTTTTTCGCCAGCGTCCGCTCCGCACTCGCAAGGGCCTGCTTCGCCTCCTGCTCTGCTGCTTTATTGGCTGTAGTGGTGTCAGCCGCACCGCGCTGCCCCTCAGGGTAGTTATTGGCATCCAGCACTTGCTTGGTGGCGTTAATGGCCGCACCTTGCAGCTTTTGCTTTAGTTCCAGCGCCTCTTGTGCCGCTGCAGGCGTTAACGGACGATCCGTCATGTACTTCTGATCAAAGGCCGCAACGGGGATTGGGCGATCGTAGTAATAGCCCTGCGCAATGTCGCAGTCGATGCTCTTTAAGAAGTCTACATCCTCCTGCCGCTCCACTCCCTCGACCACTGTGCGGATACCCAGCTCTTTAGACAGTTTCGAGAGCACACGCAGAATCATGTGATTGCGCTTAATCTGCTCAGGATCGTCAGCCATTAAGAACTCGCGGTCAAACTTGATCTCGTCGATATCTAAGCCTGCCACGATGTTGAGCGAGGAGTAGCCGGAACCAAAGTCATCAAGGGCAATGGACAGACCCAATTGCTTGAGCTCCTTGATATGGAAGTTGAGCTCTTCGACATTGTGGGTAGCCAAATCCTCTAGCACCTCAATAACGATGTAGCGTGGTGGAATGGCGTACTTTTGCAGAATTTGCCGGAGCTTGCTGGTGTAGCCTGTTTGGAAGATCAGCAGCTTGGTCTGGTTAATGGAGAAGTAGATCGGCTCAATGCCCTGATCGAGGTAGTAGCGGATATGCGCACAGACCTTCTCAAACATGTACAGGTCAAGCTCGGTGCAGAAACCGTTTTGCTCAAACAGCGGGATAAAGTCGTTAGGGTAGACGATGACATCACTATCGGATATCCAGCGCACCAGTGCTTCGGCCGCGTAGATCTTACCGGTGCGGATATCGATCTTTGGCTGTAAGAAGAGCTTAAACTCCTCTTGCTCTAGCGCTAAGCGCATGCTCTGCTCAATGTTGTGTAAGAACGCCTCCTTCTTGTAGGCATTCTCATCATAAAAGCGCACCGCATGGGTGTAGCTCTTAATGATCTGCTTCTTGGCAAACTCAGCTCGTGCCACAATGCGTTCTGGTGATAAGTCAGGGTAGGTAAAGGCTACACCAGCGTACATCACCACAGGGAAGGCGGTAATGTTGGCCGTGATCTTCTGCACGCAGCTTTCCATGATCTGACGCAGGAGGGCATCGACATCTTCTTGGCGGCTGGCATTGATGATAAGGAAGAATTGATCAACCTCATGGTGGCAGAACATGATGACGCGTGGCTGCGCGCGAATCACATCAGCGATGGAGCATAAGAGATCATCGGCCTGCTTTTCCCCGAGCATGTCCACAATATAGGAGAAGTCGTGGATGTTAAGCGAGGCTACAGCGTAGGTGTGGTGAGCAGCACTGCGGTAGTCTAAGTGGTCAAACTCCAGCAAGAACTTTGGGTAGTTATAGGAGTGAGTGACCGGATCGTAGTGGGCAATAAGTAGCTGCGTCTTATAGCTGCTCTTCATGCTGACAAAGAGGTAGACCGCAATAAAGCCGCAGACTGTGAGGATAATGCAGAGGCTGACTACCAGCAAGATTAAGGACTTAAAGTACGGACTGGAGGTCACCTCGTTAGAGGACATGGTGCACAGATACCAGTCAGAAAAGCCCAGTGGCGTGATGTTTAAGCGGTACTTGTGGTCTTGCAGCGTGACATCGATCTGATGGGGAGTAGTCGAGACTAAGGAGATCTTCACGGCATCACGGATGGTAGACTCAAAGTTCTGAAACTCAGTGATGTTGTCTAAGTCTTTGGGCAGGATGGTGTTGGCGCCATGGGAAAAAATGCGACCTGATGAGGTGCAGAGGAAGCTGTCGACGCCTTCGTAAGTTAAAGAGAGCTGATCTAAGGTGTGATCAAAGGACTCTTGCGTTACGGCACCGGAGAGGGCGCCAATGATCTTGCCGTTACCATCGTAGACAGGATTGACGTAGGTAATCATGTCCATGCCGATGGTTGGCGAATAGTAAGGGGTAGTCAGGGTAACGTTACCCAGCCATGCAGACGATACAGCCACTTTCATCTGTGGTGGGAGGGCATCATAACTGCCGTCAGTAGAGACACCGGTGACAGATATTTGTTTGCAGGAGCCATCTAAGTTCCAAAAGCCAATGACCTCAAAAGGCAGGTTAGCAGCGTCACTGGTTTTGTACGAGGAGATGAGGTCGTCAGCGCTTTTGGTAAAGGAGGCTAGAGTGCGTAACGCTCGTTGCTCGCCTTGGGCTTTGCGCTTGATGTTAATAGCGTATTCGGTGAGGGTGGCCTCTAACTTGTCCTGATCCGAGGCGCGGTAGACATAGGAGAGAATTTGAAAAGTGGCAAAGGTAAAGGCGCAGAGCAGGACGAGACTAATAATGGAGATGGCCGCAACGCGTCTGAGCTTTTGTTGCAGTTTGATTTCGCTGATGTAACTCACCATGGTTTAGCGGCTGGCCGTGGAGTGGCGCAGTCGTCTCCTCCTCAACTGGGCTTACCACCTGTAATACTGACAGGAGTAGTACGTGGCAAGTAAGCACATGTGTTTAGATTAGACGCGTGTAAGGCGACAGACAGATGGATAGGGGCTTTACTGGGGCGACACCACAGCAGATGGTAGGTGGGTACTGACAAGAGCAACTTAGAGCAAAGTGCAGGTTAATGCAGGTTAATATTGTCACTACCGCAGCAAAGACGCACATGTATGGCCCTGTAATCCATTATACTGAGCACGTGCACAAAGGCAGGGCTAAGGTGGCAAAAAGCCAAGCTGTCTCACACTAATGGCAAAAGATATGGGCTTTTGATGGCTGCGATGCCATCATATGGGATGGTAGAGTGGCAGCGACCTCGTGGGGCGGGGGTAAACAACTCGACTGGGTCGGGGCAGGCACCATGAGAGGCGTTTCTTTAGAGATGCTGCTACCAGCCAGCCCTAAAAAGAGGGGGAAGAAAAAGAGGAGAGATGTTGCGGTGGGCTGTGGTCATGAGCTGAGCACAGATATGGCGCCCGTTGGGCGCAACAGTGCACGCAGCGCCGCAGCAGAGTTACGTGCGCACAGAGAGGGAAGCTGCGCAGATGTAACCGCCCTGTACGGTTAAGGCGGGTATAGCTGTTAATCTGAAGAGAGAACGTGGCCTGCTGGGCACGGCCAGAAGCTGATGGGCCTTAGTGCTTCTCCTTTGGTGCCCTGTCGTTTTTGCGGGGTAGAGATTTGTAGCAGCTGCTGCCTTAACTTTTTACAGCACATGGCCCGCTGCGAGAACCTCTACAAAGGTAGTTGCTACTAACTGACAACCTGCACCTTCGTAATTTCACGATCCTCTGCACAGAACACCATGGCAAGGCGCCACAAATACGGCCGCCGATCAAAGGTTTCGCCGTATTTCCTGTCCCGAATCTGCTTTACCGCTTGCCTAAGCAAAGACTGGGTTGTACCGCGCGTCTGGGCATACTTGAGCTCAATGACCACCGTCGTATCCTGCCAGTCAAAGAGCACATCCGGTCTGCCTAGGGACTCATGCTTGTTAACCGTCACTCTGACCAGTAATGCCAGAGAAATAGCGAGATACAAGCTGGCCGTAACAGCGCTCTCTTGCGTGAGCGGATAATGCTCGTAGTCGACACTGTGCAAAACCATATTACAGCAGATCTGCAAGGCAGCAGCATCGTGGGTTTCTATTGAGGTACGCAGATTGAGGCTAAAGTCGTCTAACGTATCTGCGGCCGTAGGCAGCAGCTCGCGGTAGAAAACACGGGAGAGTGCGTTCTTAATCTCTTGGTTCGGCACCCCCAGACGCACCTTGGATGCAAATGGTGCTTTCAACGTCAGGTAGCCTGTTTGAAAGAGCAAGACCTCTGGCTGCATAGAGGACAAAGAAGTTGCGCTTAAGAAATCCTCCTTGTCAACGGTCACGCTGTCACCTGCTAAGAGGCTTAAGCGCTCTGCCCATGAGCTCTTGAGCAAGGATTTGCGCAAAGTCTGAGTTAAGCCGCTAACGTTGTACCAATAAGTATCGAAGCTAACGCTGCGCACGCTGAAAAAGCACAGTACTGACCACAGAGAAAACACGTGGGTGGTGCCATCGCTAGAGAAGCAGTATCCGTCGTACCACGCAGCTAGCTCGTTGAGCAATTGCTCTACCTGCTGATCAGTAACCTGTGCCACAGGCTGCTGCAGCCATTGGGCAGTGGCATAGCGGAGATTTTCAGGAAAATAGCGCTGTAACTCCTCACGGGTAATACCGCAAATAGCGCCAAAGTCCTGATCTTGCGAGATGTCTGTGATGTTATTCACCGCGCTAAAGATAGAGGTGTCCTTTAAGCGCGAAATGCCAGTGATGAAGACAAAACGGAACTTGCCTGATTGCACCTTGACCCAGCTAAAGAAGCCACGCAGCACTCGTGCAGCTTCCTCGCTCTCAGCGTAATGCGCCGTGTCAAAAAAGGTGGTCAAGGGCGAATCATACTCATCAACGAGGAGCACAACAGAATTGTCCGGTACTGCTTGCAGCAGCTGAGCAAAAGCATCTTGCTTAGCACTGCCAGTGTTTTGGAGCTCTAAGTGCGTGTTTTGGGCAAAGCTCAAGATCTGCTCGTTAAGCATCTCCTCAAAATCGGCCACACTCTTGCAATTTTGCATCATCACCCAGAAATCAAGGTGCAGCACGTAAAAAGGGCCCTCGTTCCACGGCACGTATGACCACAGTTGCTCCAGCTCTAGGCCCTTAAAGTACGACTCATGACCGTCATAAGGCTCCACGCCGTGCAGAAAAGCCTCTTCACAGGCAGACACTAGAGTGCTCTTACCAAAGCGCCGAGGCCGCGTTAAAAGCTGCGGTTTTCTTGACTGGGCCAACTGGTAGATATAGCTCGTCTTGTCCACATAAGCTAAGCCTAGCTTTCTGATAACAGAAAAGCGTTGCTCACCTACAGGGATGTTCTGCAAAAGCTTATTGAAAGCAAGCTGCTCTAAGGTTGGCATAACCACCTCTCTTTACCTGTTGGATCATGCCCGCAACTTTGGACGCTGCTCGTTGTGCACTTAGCGCTACTGCCGCTGTCCCGTGTACTGGCACAGTGAGTGGCGCTGCCACTGCTGGCGGTACCCTTGGAACGTAACAACTATTAACTACCAAACTTTTTTCTCTGCCCTGCTCAGAGTATGGTGGGTAAAGCACCACCACCACCACCACCACCACCACTTCCTCAATGATGGTCACACCAAACGCCATAACACCTGGCACAAGCTTGATTGCATTGGCACGGCTGCGTTTTGGTATCCACCAACTCTGAAGCGAGCCAAAAACTTGTAGTTATTAGTTAATAGGTTTCTTAGAGGCGAGACTGTGCCACATTTGGGCTCTACTAAGAGTTTGGTAGATACCAAAAAGCAGCAGCGCCCAGCGACCAAGCAAGGGAACCCATGTGATGGCATTTGGCGTGACCAACCTTGGAGTAGAGTTAGTGCCATATTCACCAAACTCTGAGGAGAGTACACATTTGTCCCTAGCAAAAAGCTGATATTTACCGCAAGAACTGCTAAGAGGTGGTCGTTGCTGGGCTCCTGCGACTCATACTGATGAGGTGTGCTTGAAAGCTGCTGATATCTCTTGAGCACTATAGCGCAAAAGCAGGGAGAGTGCTATGTGGGCGTTTGTAGGGTTGGTGCGCACCTGACGTCGTGGAGTTGAGCCTGATTTTCCAAAAACAGCTAATATACGGCCTTTGCCTAAGAGTGATGCCCCTTACTGGCATCGATCACAGGTAAGGATGTAGCCTCAAAACTTGGCGATAGCACATCTAAAGCAGTCAATATGCTTGAGATCGTTTAGAGTTGTAAAGCAGAAACGGCTTTTTTATCAGGAAAAATAAATACAAGGCAACTCCCCGATGTCAGGTACTGTGTGTAATGATGGTTTGTCGGACTTGCTGCGGTAAAGCTTAGCGCTCTGCTCTATCTTTGCCGTCTTACAGACGGCCAAAACGCTAAGCTTTACCTGAGCTTAAAGAGTACCGAGACCGCGCAGAGGTGCTCGGTACTTTAACGGTAACAGCCTACAAGGGCTGTGACCTTAATCTTGGTAAGCGGTAGCTCTCTGGGCCTTGAGAGCTACCACTGAGAGACTTTGCTTTAAGCTGACGCTTTAAGCATTGTCGGCCTTATCTAAGTTGACAGCTGGTTCAGCGCTTTGGATACCCTTAGCGGCAGCAGCCTCAACCTTGCGGCGTTGCAGTTCTTGTAAGATCTTAGGATAGATCTTGTCTAAGCCGTAACCGGCGATGGATAACAGGCCTAAGACATAGAGAACGGCTGGCACAGCAGTGGTCGCGTAGAGAATAGCGTCCATGGCCTCAGGGGTCTGGGTCTCAGCGTTGTTGATGTAACCACCAAAGTTCATGACCATGGAGGCGATCACAGCACCTAAACCAGCGGCCAGCTTCATACCAAAGGAAGCACCGGCGTAAATTAAGCCCTCATGACGCTCCTTCTCGATGTACTCACCATACTCCACAGTGTCTGGCAGCATGGCGAATAAGCAAGCGTAGGTGAAGCCCTGACCAAAGCCAAAGAATGCAGCAGCAACGAAGGCTAAGGTCGCATTCTCAGGGGCGATCATACGAGCCAGTAAGGCAAAGAAGATTAAGAACGAGGCAATGCCTAAAGCGTTACGCTTGCCAATGGTACGCAGCAGAATTGGCAGAATGAGTACCATCGAGCCAATCTTGAAGCCGTTCATGATCACGGCAAAGGTACCAATGAGGTTTGGATTGTCGAGATAGTAACGGCAGTAGTAGGTATTAGCCGTGCTGAACACCACGTCAGCGGAGAAGATAGTGAGCATGGCTAAGGTCAGCATGATCCA
Source organism: Candidatus Anaerobiospirillum pullicola (assembly GCA_018884035.1). Taxonomy (GTDB): domain Bacteria; phylum Pseudomonadota; class Gammaproteobacteria; order Enterobacterales; family Succinivibrionaceae; genus Anaerobiospirillum; species Anaerobiospirillum pullicola. The sequence goes on along the minus strand of JAHLFE010000039.1, from coordinate 4,555 downwards.
GTACTTGTTGTGGAACATGCGACCAATGATGCGTAAGGTGTCCTTGGCACCGGTGTGGTCAAGTGGAGGCGAAGCCACACGCTCGTGGCAGAAGCAGAAGGTAAGGAAGAAGCAGAAGCAGGCCACACCACCTAAGATCATGAAGGTGATCGTCCACGCCATCTGCGAGCCGCCAAAGAAGTCAACCATTGGCAAGGTCACGGCCATGGTCACGGTGTTACCGGCGGTAGCTAACAGCATACGGTAGATCACGATGATCGAACGCTGATAGCTGTCCTGCGTCATGGTTGTCGACATGGAACCGTATGGCAGGTTGATAGCCGTATACACCACGGTGATGGCGAAGTTGTACGACACAAAGATGTAGACGTACTTGAGCCAATCGGACATGCCGCTTGGTACCGAGAACAGCGCCACCATCGCAATGAAGAATGGTATCAACATGCGAATGAGCCATGCACGGGCCTTGCCGTAAGGACTCTTGGTGTGCTCAATCATGTAACCCATGAACAGGTCGGAGAAGCCATCGAAGAAGCGGCTGATCAGCATGATCGTTGCCACGGTGGCGATGTTTACGCCTACCACCTCAGTGTAGTAGTAAATCAGAATACTACCAGTTGGGGTGTAGAGCATCTGGGAGGCGAAGTCACCTAAACCGTAGGAAAACTTCTCCACAAATCCGATCTTAGGATCCTTGTTCGGATTGTTTGCAAGTTTTGGAAATAACATCGTACTCTCCTGTGCTAAAGCCGAGATCCCTGTCTTACAGTGCTACCTTTGTCACTGCTGCGCCAAGACAAAAGGACTCACCCTCAGTAACAGAATGATGCGTCCAGCCAAGAGCGCCGCTTGGAGCCAACAAGCCTTACTCTTACTTCGACCAAAGAGGTGTTTGAGCCACGACTTTGATGACTGCACGTATCTGTTGTGACCAATAACACCGCAGAGCAGAGGAAGTTCTCAAAAGGGCCACTGACACCGTAGGTGTGGCGGCACCACTTTTAAGAGCGCCTTACATGTTTTAAGGACACTTCTCTGTGGCAGTGTTATCCGGCATGAGCTGTGAGATAGCCCTTTCAGGGTGGAGCTGTCAGGGCCATCTGGCGTCTTAGTGGACACAGTAAGCTTGTGTACTTACTGCGTGCGCTTTAGAGCTCAACTACAGCACAGGCCACTGCTGGGATGGTGAGCACACCATCTTTGAGATCCACTTCTTTGGAGGAAAGAATGATCTTGGAGTCAGCGTTCACTCCGTAGGACACAGCCGTATCCTCGAAGTTAGCGATGACGTAAATCATCTTGCCGTCGAGCTCACGAGCAAATGGCACCACGTAGTCAGCCACTGCTTCTAATGGCTTGAACTTACCGTAGGTTAAGAGCTCGTGGTACTTTGGATCCTTACGTAAGGCGATCAGCTTCTTATAGAAGGAGAGCACCGAGTTTGGATCGTCCTTTTGTGCGGCAACGTTTAAGGTCTTGTAGTCCTGATGCACCTTAAGCCAAGTGATGGCGGCATCAGAGAAGCCTGCGTTCTTGCCAGCGCTCCACAGCATTGGGGTGCGGGCATTGTCGCGGGACTCAATATTTAAGATGTCAAGAGCTTGAGAAGGGGTGAAGCCTGCCTTTAATGCTGCCTTGTAGTTGTCCTTGGCATTGAGATCGTCGAACTCGTAAATCGAGTTGAACTTGGTATTGGTCATACCGATCTCTTGGCCTTGGTAGATGAAAGGCATGCCGCGCAGCAGGATGTTGACGGCAGCAAAGGCCTTAGCGCCATCAGGGTTTTGGGCGTGGCGTGGCAGGTAGTAGGAGACACCGCGTGGCTCATCGTGGTTTTCGATGATTGGGCACATAAAGCCGATGTCATTGACACGCTCTTGCGAGGCAAAGATGGTGTCACGCCACTTGGCGATATCCACTGGGCGGTAGCGATAGTAGGCTGGGTACTTCTCGTTTAACTCACGGGCAGAGAAGTCAAAGATGGTGCTAAAGAAGCCATCATCGCCAATGTAGTTCTTGAGGGACTCTTGATTGACACCAAAGGCCTCAGCCACAGATAAGGCATCGTGTGGCTTAAAGGTCTTGTCATTCATCTCATAGAGGAAGGCGGCGGCCTGATCAGAGAGCTTAGCGGTCATCTGATTGGCAGAGCACATGCCGTCGGCAGCATCGGCAGGAAGACCTGGGAAGGAAAGATCCTTAGCGATGTTCATAATGGCGTCGATACGGAAACCGGCAACGCCCTTATCCAGCCAGAAGTTGACCATGTTAAAGAGCTTCTCACGCAGAGGCTCGTAGTACCAGTTGAGGTCAGGCTGGGCTTTAGCAAAGTAGTGCAGGTAGTAGATGTTTTCATCTTCGTGGCCAGGGATCTTTTCCCAGACAGAGCCACCGAAGTAGGAGCGCAGATTGTCAGGTGGGGTACCGTCGTCCTTACCCTTACGGAAGTAGAAGTACTTGGCTTCTTCGCTATTTAAGTCAGCGCAAGCCTTCTTGAACCACTCGTGCTCGCTGGAGCAGTGGTTGATGACGAGGTCGAGGAGGATGCTGATACCACGCTTCTTGGCCTCAGCTAAGAGCTCGTCGAAATCCTCCATGGTACCGAAGATCGGGTCGATGTCCTGATAGTCAGCGATATCGTAGCCCTGATCGACAAATGGGGACTTGAAGCAAGGTGACAGCCAGACAATCTCGATACCTAAATCTTGGAGGTAGTCGAGCTTAGAGATAATGCCGCGAATATCACCGACGCCGTCACCGTTAGAGTCACAGAAGGACTTTGGGTAGATTTGGTAAGCAACTTTGCCGTGCCACCACTTTGCTTGCATAAGCACTCTCCACGCAATCTAGTCTGCACTGCACTGTACTGACCGCCGTCACCTCAAGACGTTGTCAAAAGTCAGCAGCACAAGAAAATCAGAGGGGTCACGGAGTAGCTACTAAAGCGCAAGATTAACAGCTCGTTATGCCCTGTAAGTTGTAGGGGACTTAGCACCTGTGAGGAGAGGTGTGAGGGCAGAGTGTGCTGTTTTTTAAGGCAAGGTAGAAAGCAGAGCGCAGCTGCTGCGCTGAGGGCGGGAAAGATAGAGGGTGTGAGGATGGGCAGCATAAGACTGCGGCGCTCGCTATGGCGCAAATACTTGCTACCGGTGCAGCAGAAGCCACGCTCCATCGGTGACAAGAACAAAAGGCTCAATAGACCGCTGCACACCAGAGGTGTGGTGGTGAGAAGAGCCTTAGGAAAACCTCGTAACTTCCTGCCGCAGCTTTTTGCAGCAGTGGGCGCGATATCTTGCAGCATGCCTGTAAATTTGCAACAGCAGCTACTCTCGTGATCGCAATGGCTGCATTGTAGAGGAAAGGCGGAAGTAAAAACTGTGATTTGTTCACAGAAAATAATACGGAATTGACCTTTTGTGTGGTTTTTGTGAAAAGGTTCACATTTCGTCATAGCTATCACACTTAAGTGTGGGGTTTAAAGGAAAAAGTGCACATTTATCGGCTTTAAATCGCATTATGTGCACGTGCACAATAGGTGGTGACGGTGGGGGATGGTGCAACTAGGGGAGCTGGTTTACGTGAAAATACTGCACTAAACTTACTTTTTTGAAAAGATTCACAGTTTTTCAGCAATTTGTGCAACAGGGGACAATTTGATGTAGTTTTTGGTTAAGTCTGTAGTGTAGGTTTTGCTGCAAAGCATGTTAGGTTTTTGCAAAATTTTGCAGAATTGCAGTGTATATCAGGGGCAGGCAAGGGTTGGGGAAGGATGGGGTGTGGTTACGGCAGAGTAGGATTGGAGTGAAAATACTACACAGAGCAGGTGATCGGGGCGGTAGTAGGGCGTGTAGTTTTAGCGGTGAATGAAAACGTTTACGGATGTGCTGTGCCTTTGTGTAGTGGGAAGAGAGGTGGGGGCTAAGAAGCTTGAGTTTTATGGCTTTGGTGAGTGGTGTGGGCAATAGAGTTGAGTAGGGGGTAAAGATGGTGTAGTTTTGCTCACACTGGTGTCCGAGGCAGGGGCCGTTAGCGCAGCACTGGGGATAAGATGACGGGAGATAGGGCTCAGGGCGTGGGATACGATGAAACTAAGAGGCAGTCTGAGCGTTCTGCATGGCGGAGCGTGGCTGTGGAGTAGCTCTAAGAGTAGGGTGATGATTGGTGTTGTGACGGCTATCTCGCGTGGTCAGCAGAGTGCAGAGTACAGATCACAGTGCTCAGAGCGCGGTGAGTGGTTGCTTTAGCGAAAAGGCTAATACCTTGGAGACGGTTACGCTGAAGAAGGCCTACAGCGTCGTTAATCTGGATAGGCCCGTATGCCCCGTATGCCTGTAGGGCAGCTTATCGCTCCTGCGTTTAAAGTGTGTCTCTGCTGCATGGCGGCCTTTACGTCTGCGTATTTTGGCCACTTAAGGTCGTATTGAGGATTTCCTCAGAGTTTGGTGGATATGGCACCAACACTATTTCAAGGATGGTAGCGCCAAACGCCATCATATAGGGCCCCTTGCTTGATCGCAGGGGCGCTGCTGCTTTTGGCATCCACCAAACTCTGAGG
>JAHLFE010000038.1 GCA_018884035.1 Candidatus Anaerobiospirillum pullicola | reverse complement strand
AGCAATTATTGAAAAGTACATTAGGAGCCAACAAAGGCCGATGTAACTCCCACGTTAGCCGCTTTCATCCCTACGCTTACGCATAGGGAATTTCGCGGCTGTTAGTTAAAAGAGCGGCCATCATCATACGCTTACGCTTAAGCTTACAGCGCTTGACGCTGCTCACATTCTCCCGCAGCAAAAAGCGCAGTGTGCACATCAGCTCTTATGGGCTAGCCTTTTCTAGCGTACAATGGTCTGTGATTTGTGTTAGGGTAACTTTGCCGCTCTCTGGGTATCCCTCTGTTACCTCCTGCTGGTTCCAGATCCGCCGCTGTAAGCGCCGGATCACGGCTAGCTTGATGCAACATGAGAAAGATACGCGGGCAAGCTTGCTCGGCACATGCTGTTTTCTTGCAGCTTGTTGGCTCTGACAACATTGCCATTATTGCTGTAACTTTCTGCTACTCTCTAACCTCTCTCTAACTACTATCAACACTCCCTTTACCACTCCCTTTGCCCTCGCTGCGGTGCGTGCTCCCTGCCTACCGTGCAGTCACCACTATCTGCATAAGGAGTATGGCGCTCCTAATGAGGCAGAGACTTAAGCCTCACTCAGGCGCTGTCTATCCTTTACGGCCTGCTGCCTCTTAGCGCTCGCCGCCAAGTAAAGACAGTATCATCTGCCCTAGTGTCAAGGTTCCTGCGCTGTTGTGATTTTAATGACTAAGATGCTTTCTCTCACCTTATTATCTGCAGTGCTCTCACTGCTGGTAGGTTGCGAAACCTCCAATCAAAATTATGGCAGCTCTGGACGTGTCGTGGATGCTACCGCAGCCCAAACCATTAGCCGTAATCAGGGCTTAGCTGCCAGCGGTGCCGTGGTCGATAATACCGTTAACGGCGGCCTTGTAGCTCCTGCCAGCCCAAACGCTGGTACCTTATCTGATAGCCCTGTCGCTCCATCTGTAGGTACTGACTTGACGCTACCACCATCGGTCTATGAGTCTGGTTCGGTGTCCTCTACCGGTCAAGTGCTGGATGTAGGTATCCTCTCGGGTGTGGGCCCCTCCCCTGATCCTGAGGCGGGCTTATACCCAACAGGCTCTTTAATCGGTGGGGTGCCAGATAGCCCTATGCCAGCGACGACCACGACTACCGCTAACACCTCCTTAAATGCGAGCAGCAGTGTTGCAGGGGCGGCCAATAATGGTGGTGCGGTGCTCTTAGCGGCGAATGCCACCACCTCTACCTCGGCGGTGGCAGCGCCTCGTCAGCCTGATAGCAGCTCGGCTACCATTTACCAAAACAAGATTGCGACTACCGCTGGCCCTGATCGCTATCAGGTGGTTAAGGGCGATACCCTCTACTCGATCGCCTTCCGCTATGGCCTCGATTACCACGCCTTAGCTAAGATCAATAAGATCGACCCTCCTTACAACCTGTCGGTAGGTCAGATCCTGATCCTGAACTTAAAGGCCCAAGAAGCTCCCAGTTATGTAGTGCAAAAAGGCGATACGCTCTACTCCATTGCCAGAAAGAATGGCCAGTCAGTGGAGTTCTTAGCGGGCGTTAACAACTTAGAGCCACCTTACACCTTAAAGCTGGGACAAAAGCTCTTACTGTCGCGTAGTGATTCCTCAACACCTGCCACGCAGAAGCCTAGTGCCGAGGTGCCGGTAGCAGGTGGTAGCACCACCACAACAGCGCAGACGACTCCTGCCAAGACTACTAAGCCTGCGACGACCACTACAGCCAAGCCTGCACAGACGGCACAAACCACGACTCCGATTGTGAAGACCAAGAGCCGTCAGGTTTCGGGTGTGACGTGGTCGTGGCCTACTACCTCTGGCCGTGTGATTGAGCAGTTCTCGTCAGCCGAGCAGGGCAATAAGGGTATTGATATCTCCGGTCAGCGTGGGCAGGCAATTTTAGCGGCGGCTGATGGTCAGGTGGTGTACTCGGGTAATGCCTTACGTGGTTTTGGTAACCTCATCATTATCAACCACTCCAATGAGTACTTATCGGCTTATGCGCACAATGATGCCTTACTGGTAAAGGAAGGGCAAAAGGTGCAACGTGGTCAGCAGATTGCCCGCATGGGTAACACGGACGCTAGCTCGGTGCGCTTACACTTTGAGATTAGATACCGTGGGCAGTCGGTTAATCCAATTAGCTACCTGCCAAAGTAGGGCGTAGCGCTACCCCTAATGAAATACAGGCGACTGTGGCGGCGGGTAAATCCCGCTGCTGCAGCCGCCTTTGTTGTTTTTAGGCTGGCTTTTTGCGGCACTTACTGCAGATAGCGCCGTAGGTGCTTCATACCATGAGGCAGCAGCCTTACTCTAAGAAGCCATTGAAATAGGCGTCTGTGGCGTCTTAACTCCCTGTGCCCCGAGCTCTGGCGCTAAGGAGCTATCTTTTTTGCTCTTCCTTATCAGTGCTGACGCTTTGGCCGCGCCGCCTCATTGCGCCTCAACTACGTTGATGCTGAGGCTCAAAGGCTGGAGCAGCTCGTTAAGCTGCAAGCGCTTGGCATCATTTGCAGGCAGACGCATCAGGTCAATACCTGCCACCTCTTGCTCGCAGATAAAACACCACGCTTTTGCTAAAAAATACGTTCGTTTGCGGGTGTATTCGTGGTCAGCCAAGGTAGCTGTAGTAATGCTCAGTGCTGGCAACAGCTCCTCATGTTGTCGCAGGTAGGCTATCATCTGCTGTGCCCGTTCACTTTGCACCTGCGCGGAGCTAAAAGAGTGCTCGATAGCGGCATTAAAGATCTTGACGCCTTTAGCTGCCAGCTCCTCTTTGCGCTCAAAGTATGATTCGACCTCAAAACCATAAGTCTGATTCTCAGGGATATCAAGCCAGCCGTTGGTGAGCATTTGGCGCATGCCCTCGGGAGTTATACCAAAAGGCACTAACTCCGGATGCTCTATCATGCGGTCGATGAGCTTGGCGCAATAGGAGCGGTGTAGAGCCTCTTCTTCAGGTCTTTTACCGCTGCCGTAGATGACGTCTTCGGGAAATACGCTTGGGGGTAGCTTGGGTGGCTTGCGCATGTAGGGTGCCTCAGGGCTGATCTTAAGTTGGGCTGCAGGAGCTGTGAAGAGGAAAAAAGCAGAAAGTGCTCCAAACCTGACATCGGTCAGTTGGTTCGCATTTGTTTTTTCTGATAAATAAGCTGTTTCTGCTTTGCGCCTATACACGATAGCCACCACAATAAAGCTTGAGATGGGGGCACGCTCAGCTTCAAAGTTCGCCCCACCTTATGGTTAGGGGTGCCACTTTACCACCACAATAACATCACTCCAAGATGAGCCGCCCCTCTACTGTGGCCATCACCTTTCACCTCGAGATAGCGACGCATACACGGCACATGATGCTGTCTGATATCTTTCCCTGAGACGCCACCATCATTTGCCCAGCATCAAGAGAGGCGCCCGTGGCGCTTTACCTTACATTTCCTTATTCCCTGTGGTTAGAGCCTTACTCTCAGGTGCCAGCCTCTTTGCCCGCGCCATCCACTGTCCTCTCCAAACGAAAAAGGCGCCCTACGGCGCCTTCTCCAGCATTACTTGCCCTTACACAGCATCTCTTTGAGCTGATACAGGGTATTGAGCGCCTCAAGAGGCGTCAGCTGCTCCACCTCTAAGGCACGAATCCTCTGCGCCAGCTGTACATAGCGTTCGTACTCCGACTCCGCCGCCTCAGCTCGCGCACTGCTCTCTCGCACCTGCGCCTCTAAGACCTTAATGCGCTCTACCGCCTGCGTCAGAGCCTCATGCGCATCGCCCTTGCTTTGAGCAGCAGTAGCAGCGCTGTCACTGCCAGTCTCCGTAGCAGAGGTGTTGCTGTTGTTGTTATTATCCGCAGGCACCGCCCCTAACAGTGGTGGCGTAAACAGATCTTGCGATTCCAGCTCCTTCGCATGTGCCCGATAAAAGCCCACCGCTCTCTTTGTGATCTTCGCTGGCACACCAGCAAGTTGCGCTACCTCAATACCAAATGAGCGCGACTGACGGCCTGGCTCGGCATGGTAGAGGAACACAATCTTGCCATTAAACTCCTGCGCATTAAAGCAGAGGTTAAAGGCATTGGCGTAGTTCTCAATGAGAGTCGTCACCTCCGTGTAGTGCGTCGCAAACAGCGTCTTCGCCTTTAAGTCCTTGGCCATGTACTGCACAATGGCCTCGGCAATAGCCGCACCCTCAGCGCCGGACGTGCCACGGCCCACCTCATCCATAATGACCAGACTCTTAGTGGTGGCGTTATTTAAGATGGTCGCCGTCTCCTCCATCTCCACCATAAAGGTTGAGCGGCCCGAGGCGAGGTCGTCTGAGGCGCCAATACGCGTAAAAATGCGGTCGATATCGCCAATCACCGCCTGTGTCGCCGGTACAAACGAGCCCATGCGCGCCATAATGGCAATGAGAGCCGTTTGGCGCATAAAGGTGGACTTGCCACCCATATTAGGGCCGGAAATCACCGCCAGATTGCGCTTGTCATTAAGCTCAATGCCGTTGGCAATAAATGGCGTGTTGGACAGTGCTTCCACCACTGGGTGGCGTCCGGCCGTAATCTTAATGATGCTGTCAGAGACGAGCTCAGGCCGAAAGTAATGGCGCTTTACCGCCACGCGCGCTAAGGCCATCATCGCATCCAAGCGTGCAATGCTGTGCGCAAAGCTACTCAGCGTTGGCAAATGGGTAATGAGGATCTCCAAAAGCTGCGTGTAGAGCTCTTTTTCAATCTGCAGCGAGCGGGTTTGTGCCGACAGCGTTTTCTCCTCCAGCTCTTTAAGCTCTGGGGTAATAAAGCGCTCGCTATTTTTAAGTGTCTGGCGGCGGATGTAGTCCATTGGTACCTTTTCGGCCGCACCACGTGAGACCTCAATGTAGTAGCCATGTACGTTATTAAAGCTCACGCGCAGCGTGTTGATACCAGTACGTTCCTTTTCCCGCGCCTCAATGTCAGCAAGAGTGTGCTCTGAGCCGTTTTGCAGGTCACGCAGCTCATCAAGCTCCGCGTTATAGCCAGCGGCAATCACACCACCATCGCGAATCAGCAGTGCAGGGAACTCCATAATGGCGCGCTGCAGCAGATCGAGCACCTCGGCGGAATCTGGAATTTGTGCTGCTTGATTAATCAGCATTTGCGCAAAGCGCCGTTTGGTATCAGCCTCATCACCGCTAGTGCCCGCCTCTGCCGCATTGGCGTCAGCAGCATCAGAAGCAGCAGCAGCACCCGCAGTGTTGCTTATTTCCTCAGAGTAGTTGCTGTGCTCTGCGCTGGCCGCGTCGGTGCTGTTGACGGCTACATTTGCATTGACGGCACTTGCCGTAGGGACGCTCTCTGGGGTAGCAGAGGTTGCTGGAGGCTCGGCCTCTGCATCTGCGTTGCTGGCGCTGGCCTCAGCCGTCGCTGTGGAGGTGGTGGTGTCAGCTGCCGTGCTGTCCCCTGTAGAGGTAGGCTCTGCCATACTTGGCGTTGCTGCTGCTAAGTCCTGTTGCTCCACTGTAGCCGTTGGAGCTGAGGTAGCCTGAAGCCTCCCCGCGCTCTCCGCTAGCGCTGCCACCTCTGGCGGTAAGGACGCGTACTCCGGCCATGCATTGACCATGAGCTGCTTGATCTTTGGCAGGGTAGCCAGTGCCTCACGCAGCTTGCTTAAGTCACGTGGTTTGGCCGAGCGCAGGCCGATACGGGCGACAATGCGCTCAATATCACCAATGCTGGCGAGCTCCATGCCCAGCTCGTCAGCAGTAGGGCAGTGCATAAAAGCTTCGACTAAATCCAAGCGCTCGTTAATCTGCTGATTGTCGCGCAGCGGATTGGTCATCATGTGACGCAGCAGACGGGAGCCCATGGCGGTGCGGGTATCATCGAGCACCGAGAGCAGCGTGCCCTCGTCATTGCCGCTTAGGTTCTTGCTCAGCTCCAGATTGCGCTGGGCATTCTTATCAAGGAGCACGATATCGCTGCTGCGGTCGTGGGTGATGCCGGTGATATGCTCAATATCGACCTTTTGCATGTCCTTGACGTACTTCAGCAGCGCCCCCGCCGCACAGACACCTGCATGCAGCTTATCAAGATCAAAGCCCGTAAGGCTCTTGGTCTTAAACTGCTCACACAGCAAGGCCTGCGCGTTCTTAAAATCAAAGTCCCACAGCGGTAAGGCCTTACGGCATAGTACCTCGGCTAAGTCCTGATAGTGGGTAAAGTGCTCAGGGTAAAGCAGCTCGGCAGGACTGGTCTTAGCGATGAACATCAAGAGGTCGTTAATGCTGTTGACCTCAGTGGTGGTGAAGTGTCCCGAGCCTAAGCTTAAGGTCGCAAAACCAAAGCTATTCTTTTCCCCAAAGACCGCCGCAATGATGTTGTCTTGCTTCTCGGGGATCATACCCTCATCGGTGGCTGTACCAGGCGTGTAGATGCGGGTGATACGCCGCTCGATCATGTTGTTGCCCGCAGCGGACTTGTCGGTAAGCTGGTCACAGATCACCACCGAATAGCCCGCTTTCATAAGGCGGGTGATGTAGCTCTCGGCGGTGTGTACAGGCACACCGGCCATGGGGATAGGCTCACCGCCTTGATTGCCACGGCGCGTCAGGGTGAGGTCTAAGATGCTGGCGGCGACCTTAGCATCGTCAAAGAACATCTCATAGAAATCACCCAAGCGGTAAAACATGAGCTTATCTGGATGTTGGCGCCGCATTTCCACGTATTGGCGCATCATTGGCGTTAACTGCTCAACATTGATTTCGCTCATGAGTTAACCTCGTGTAGGGAAAAGGCAGGGGGTGCAGGCTGTAAGCTGCTTCAGTGCCTAAAAAACTGGCTCTGCTCAGAGTTTTGTGGATACCACAACATAGCTTCATAACTTTAGGTAAGCACATGAGCCGTGGTTATGGCGTTTAATGTTAGCCACCTAAAAGTAGTATGGGGGCTATATCCACCAAACTTTGAGGAGAACCAAAAAACTCCTCTACCGTTGCGTGCTCGGGCTTGGCGTGGCCGTAAGACGCAGTGGTAGTTTGTCCCAAAAAGTAGCAGCTGGTGCTGGTAAAGCGCGGCTGCTGGTAATCGTTACTATGGGGCGATGTCAGAAGTGACACCGCAGAAGCACTCTGGTGTGTCTGTAATTATCCTCCCCTCAAGCTGCCGTACCGTACCGTGCCGCGCCATGGCGTGGAGTGTGGCATGATGGTGTGGCATGATGGCGTGGCATTGCCCTGCACTGCTAGTTGTTAGGCTTTGCCTGTTGCTTCGTGGCAGGCTGTCTCTAATGGGGCTCTAATGGTTTGCTGGCGTGTCAGGGGTCAGGAAACGGTGCTGACCGCTTGTCAGTTGGCACTTGCCTTTCGGGAGTGATGGTCGAAACAAATAATCTGGCGCGGGTGTTGGTAGTGAGTGAGCAGGGGATTGGTGCTCTCATCCGTGACGGCTGCAAGGTTGAGTGCGGGTAACGCCCACACTTCAAGATGAATGGTGCCGGTGCGTCTGATTCTGAGCCTATCTTAAGTTTGGGCACAAATGCTTGCCTGCAATGACCTCATCGCTTCAGTCAGTTGTTCCTTGGTTGTGGTTACGAGAGTGAGGTTCACGCGCTCAGGCGTAAAAGCACGGGGCATTATAAAAGAAAGTGCTCTGTCTGTAGCTTAGTGCATTATCTCATTTTCGTAGCACAGCCCGCCTTGAAGCTTATATCTCCACTTGCGCGCATAGCGCCATCTGCCTGCATATCTCCAAGCTGGAGCATAAATGCTTCAGTGCAGACGTGGGCGCCAAAAGGTGGCAAGATAGTGGGGCAGAAACAGTACCGCGCCACGCCCAAAGCCACTCAAAGCAGGCAGTAACCGCGTCTGTAGTGACTTTTCTTGGCTTTGAGGCTACTTGTGGTAAGGTGTGTGCTGGCGTCCTGAGCAGGGCTCCATTGGCTCTATCTGAAGTAAGCCGCCATAAAGCTCTGACCACCCTGAGGAAGAAGTGATCTTATCAGTGACGGCTGCAGGGGTAATGGTGGCAACGTCCCCCACCTCACACCTTAAGATAAAGGGGGAGGTTATCCTGAGCCTACATTTAAGATGGCGCATGCATGGTTGCCATAAATTAAGGGATCATCTCAGAGTTTGGTGGATATGGCACCAACACTACTTCAAGGTTGGTCACGCCAAACGCCATCACATGGGATCCCATGCTTGATCGCAGGACTGCTGCTTTTTGTTATCCACCAAACTCTGAGTAGAGCCAAATTAAGTCAGCTCTGAAGTCAGTCGTTCCTTACTGCCTTATTGCCAACATGGCGTGGCTGTGGCTGGTCATGTAATGGCATGGTAGGTCTTGGCATGGCATGGCATGGCGTGGAGTGACGTAGAGTAAGATGTTCTTGCAGAGGAGATTGTCTTGATGACCCATTCTATAGATTGGAGTGTTGCTACTCCTGTAAGCAGGGAGCAGCTTACGTCCTTAGCCGCGCGCTTTGCCGACGACTTTGCGCAGCACCACCATGTCTTTGCTACCGCAGAGTCCTGCACTGGCGGTCTTATTTCCGCCACCATCACCGACATCTCCGGCTCGTCGCAGTGGTTTGACCGCGCCTTTGTCACTTACACCAACGAAGCCAAGATGCAGATGCTGCAAGTAAGCCCAGCTACCTTGCAAAGCTATGGTGCGGTGAGCATCCCTACCGCCTGTGAAATGGTGCGGGGAGCTCTTAATAACAGCAACGCCACTATCGCCGTCGCAGTCACGGGTATTGCTGGCCCTACCGGCGGCAGCGCCCAAAAGCCGGTAGGTACCGTTTGCATCGCCGTGCAAAAGCGCGGTGAGGAGCACGCCTACGCTTGTTGCCACCACTTTAGCGGCAACCGCGAGCAGGTGCGCTTTGCCACCGTATACGCCGCCTTGGCCGACCTCTTGACGGTCAGCTCTGGCCAAGAACCGCATGGCTATCAGCGCGTGTAAGTCATATGGCGCATTTTTCTTTTGATTTAAAAAATATTCTCTTATCTCTTGACTGTAAATAAAATTTGAGCTTAAAATATAGTCATTCCTGCAAGGGGTAGGATGATTCCACCAACTGAGGCATAAGCATGGCACCAGCAACGGCAAGCAAGAACAAGGGGAGTGAGGGCAAGGTGAGCTCCACCAACAAGTTGGCAACCAACTTAACTACTGACCCAAAGAAGCTCAAGGCCATTGAGGCGGCCATGGAGCACATTGAGCGTCAATTTGGCAAGGGCGCCATTATGCGCTTTGGTCAAGAGCTAGAGGAGATTGAGGCCATTCCTACGGGCTCGCTTACTCTTGATCTGGCCTTAGGAGTGGGTGGCCTGCCAATGGGCCGCATCATTGAGATTTACGGCCCTGAGTCCTCTGGTAAGACGACCTTAACCTTAGAGCTGATTGCGCAAGCGCAGAAACTGGGTAAGGTGTGTGCCTTCATTGACGCGGAGCACGCGTTAGATCCGGTTTACGCCAAGAAGCTGGGCGTCAAGATTGACGACCTGTTAATTGCGCAGCCAGACACCGGCGAGCAGGCGTTAGACATTACCGAGACCTTAGTGCGCTCAGGTGGTGTGGACGTGGTTGTGATTGACTCGGTGGCGGCCTTAGTACCAAAGGCTGAGATCGAGGGTGACATGGGTGACAACCATGTGGGCTTACAAGCACGTTTAATGTCGCAGGCCTTACGCAAGCTCACCGGTACTATCAAGCAAGCCAACTGCATGGTGGTCTTCATTAACCAGCTGCGTATGAAGATTGGCGTGATGTTTGGCAACCCTGAGACTACCACTGGTGGTAATGCGCTTAAGTACTACGCTTCGGTGCGTTTGGACATCCGTAAGTCTTCGCCTATCAAGGACAAGGACACCATTATTGGCAACGAGACCAAGGTCAAGGTGGTCAAGAACAAGGTGGCGCCTCCTTTTAAGCAGGCGAACTTCCAGATCCTCTTCAACTATGGCATTTCTAAGAACGGCGAGCTCTTAGACTTAGGTGTGCAGCTGAAGTTTGTGGAGAAGACGGGCGCTTGGTTTGCCTACAATGGCTCTAAGATTGGTCAGGGCAAGACCAACGCTATTCGCTATCTTGACGAGCATCCTGAGGTGGCGGACGAGCTGGAGGCAAAGATTCGCGACTACTACAAGCAGCACTCTGATTATGCCGATACAGTTGAAATTGGCACCACCAGCAACGAGGGTGAGAATGGTGCTGATGGTGGCAATGGTGGTGGCATTGACAGCTTAGACCCGCTGGATGACATCAGCGAGGAGGAGCTGGTCACACAGATTCCAGATGACCTCTAAACAGGGGGGTTAATGGAGAGTAGTGCTGTCTAGTACAGCACTATAAAAACGCCGTAGGCTCAGGGGAAGGTGGGTCTACGGCGTTTTGCTTTTTGGGACGTGTTTAACCTCAAGCGAGCACTTTGAGCAAGTCACCAAACACCGCAAGAGAGTGCATTTTTCCCATGTGTGCGCAAAGCTACTTGCCATTAACCTACCTCAAAGTTACGTTGCGGTAGCAACGCTTGCTACCATTAGCCTCAAGGGCTACACAGTCATGCCATGAGCAACCTCATGCTTATGGTGGACGTTACACCTCAGAGCGCTCTTACAGCATCCCTGATGGTGGTATGAAGACACTCACATCCCGCTTGCATGCTGGATAGCAGCCACTGTCATCATCAAGAGTAACTTGCTGCTCTTGGTGGTTTAAGTTCGTCGGCATGCTCTTACACCTCGCCCCTTTGCGTTAAACTCTTCTTTCATCCGCCTTTTCTTCGGAGGTCGCAGTGGTTATCAAGCGTCAGAGCCTCTTAGGCCCCAAAGGAGCAGACTCCTCACAGCACCAAGCAAAAGCTCGTAAGTGGTGGCAACAACAGGACGCAGCTGCTACCCCAGATGATGACACCTCTACCACCCGCCGTGCTTCCTTTGGCTCCTATCAGCCCGATGAGTCCGACCTCGAGCAAGATTGGTGGGATGAGCAAGAATACGAGGCTGAGGCCGACGTCGCCCCCGAGCCACCAACTGAGGTCATGTCCCTAAGCGCCGTGCTGCCAGCCGTTGCCTCTGCCAGTGGTAAGAGCAAGCAGCAGCTGATTCACCCCGCAATGGAGCGGCAACACCGCCCGCGCCGCCAAAAGAAAAAGGTAGCTGCAGGCGCGCACTGGTGGCAGCAGGATTATGGTTTTTTACCAGCGCGTACTAGCGACGCCGCGCCCTCGCCAGCTCAAGCCCCTGTCTCAGAGCCTGTCATCACCACTACAACTACCACCTCTTTCACTACAGACAGTTCCCGCGCTTCAGCCCCGCCTGTAAGTAGAAAGCAGGTTGCCTTGCCTGCTGGGGTAATGCGCGGCTCCGCCTTTATGGCCATAAAGGCCAGAGCAGCAGAGAGTAGGGGGACAGCGCCTGTCACGCATACTACTGATACTGATGCCGCCGAGATCTGCACCCCACTTGCTATCGCTACGCCAGCAACAGCAAAGCAGGGTGAAACTCAGAGCGCTGCTGCAAACACCACCAGCAGCACGGGCACTCCTGCTGTAGCCTCTAACGCTGTGATTGCTACTGCTACTACCACTGCCCACGTCACAGGGGCGGGCGCTGCTCTAGCTCCGCACCGTACCACTTCCTGTGCCCCTGCTGAAATGGCGCCTGCATCTGCTCCTGCAGCAGCCTACAACAGCATGACCAACACCTCTATCGCGGGTTACTGGGACGCTGCCGCCTTTGATGCCGCTAGCGACTATATCCCCGAGCCACCAGCCGACCTCAAAGCCCAGTGGCAGGAAGCAGAGGAGTATCTCGATGCGCGCGATATCGCGCCTGCGCCTGCGTTCGCGTCCGCACCACCTGAGTCCTATGCAGAGGCATACTCTAACGATACGACAGCAGAAGCGGGACGCAGTTACGCCTCTTCCGCTACTTCTGCCCCTTACGCAACTTCCGCCAGTGATGCTGTTACTGCTGACTACAGCGCAGAGACTGAATTCGAGCCAGAGCCTGAGCCACAGAGCGTAGCTCCCCGTTACTCGTGCTCCTCCCGCACCTACCACACTTCCCGCTATGGTCGTTCCCGTCGCTACCAAAAAGCAGAGGGGCACACAGCAGAGAATGAGGGCGCGGTAGAGGATAAAGCCACACGCCAGCAGGCTAAAAACTCTGAGCCGTCCCAGGGCCCCGATAATAGCGTAAAAAACGCTGTGAATGAGATGCTGCGCTTGCTAACCGGTCGTGAGTACTCTGAGCAAGAGCTCCGCTCCAAGTGCAAAGGCCGTTTTACTCCAGAGGCCATTGATGCCGCCATGCGTTACTGCCAAGAGCATAACTACCAAAGCGAAGAGCGCTATGGGCAGATGCTGGTGCGCCACATGGAGTTTACTCACTCCGGCCCGCTGAAGCTGCGCTTAAAAGCACGCCAAAAAGGTGTGGACAGTGAGCTTACTTCCCAGTTAAGCGCCGAGGTGGATTGGGACGAGCTGGCTTACCAAGCACTCTGTAAAAAGTACGGAGTACAGGTGCTTGATTACGCCACTAAGCGTAAGGCTCTAGCCTATTTGGGACGCCGTGGCTTTGCTAGCAGCTCCTGTTTAAACGCCTTACAGCGTCTGCAGCAAGAGGCCCGCGAGGCCTTAGAAAACGAGGACAGCGAAGCGTAGCGTGCACGCAAGGAGATTTACACTCTTGGCAGCAGGTGCGCCTCTGGGCAGCATGCTAATGTTGCGAGATAAAAGCGCGTCAGCAGCGCTGGGCGCCGCAGTGCTGGGCGCCGCAGCGGTGGTCACCATATGCTCGTGCCGTTCATATGCTGACCTCTGTGCTCTGGCGCCCTGAGGGCTTACGCTCTCCCAGCTTGAGATGACGTTAACCGTAGTCGCGCTTCATCATCACCATGCAGAAATACCGCGCCGCCATGTGTCATGCCCATCTGACGCTGTGTTCAAAATGGTGCACCGCTCTGTTACGGGTGTACTTTGCCTCTTTTATCTGCCTTGAAAGTGGTCACAAAATGCCTGAGCGCCAATCTCGGTACAAACACCGTCTCTAAGGCATTATCTCTGCTTCGTATATCATTCTCAGAAGCGGTAACGCTGCTTGAGGCTATTGCTCTCCAGCTTCATCCTAAAACAGAGAGCGTTTCCCTCTTGATTCCTGCAAAGTATTTTCCCCCATGTTATTGGCTTAAAATCGGCCTTTTAGGTGGGGTTAAGCCCATTGATGCAGAAACCTGATATGGATCGTCGAGCGTCGCTACCGCGACGTATCTTGAGGTAGGTTAAAGGCAAGTAGCTGTGCTCAAACAAGGGGAAAACGCCCTCCTAAAACAGCTGCATCTTATCTCCGGCGTTGGGCCTTAGTTTCATCATCATTATCACTACGAACACCCGCACGACCACAGGCACAAAGGTTTTTACTGTAATAGCGCTCACTGGTGCTTAGCCGTAGCTGGATTCCGCTTGCTGTACTCCACTGCTCTTAGCAAGCACTTGTTTTCTCTTCCCCAATCTTCATGAGGACATTAGCAACGCAGTGGCTGTCTCAGTTAACACTTGCCACCTGCCGCTGGGCAAAGCCTAAGATTGTCGCTATAAAATTAACTTTTGGGGATGCCTACGCGCAGTCGCTGTCAGGTGACGTTACTTTTAAGCGTAAGGCGCACAAGGACTTTGTACGATGCCACATACTCCACGTGACCATATGTCGCTGTTGCTGCAAGCACTGCGTAAAACATCTTTGTCTACGTGCATCGTCAACTTGGATCGAGATTGCATCCTGATTTTGCAGCACCGGCTGCGGCCGCAGGATGTGGGCAAGCAGTTTATCTACAGCCAGTACGTCGATAACAACATCTCTGATTTACGCCCCGCAGTTTAAGGTCGAGAGCCTGCGCCGTATCTACGATGATGGCCATGACCACTTTGAGCTGCCATTGCCTGAGTGCACCGTTAAGCTGGTATTTTTTAACGAAGCCGCGTAATTCCCTATGCGTAAGCGTAGGGATGTAAGCGGCCAATATCAGCATCTGTTATAATGTTCCCAAGAACTCAAGAGAGGATATTTCGTCCCTACTTGATGGGGGCTTTGTGGACAAGCCCGTAGTGATCCGCAATCTACATCAGAAGATCAGATAGCGGCTCGCTACTAGAAAAAAGCAGTGTTAACACTGTGTAAAAGCAGAGTTAGCACTGTGAAACCGCAGACGTTAGTCTGCGGTAGTTCATAGAGCGTGATTGGCACTTGGCCGCTGTCAAAAAGCGCACCCAAAAGCGCTTAGAGCAGGCGTTGCTGTTGCCGATCTCCTACGCTGGTAGTGCTAACGAGCTGTGGCAGGAGCAGAAACAGCACGCCAGAGAGGCTGGCTCCGAGGTCTCGGTCTTTGCCCCGCAGAGCAGTACTGACGCCGCCAGTGATACTGCTGCGGATAAAGTGGCAGTGACTACCCCAGCATCTTCCTTAGCTACCATTGCTAAGAACTCTGAGACCATTGTGCTGGGCGATCGTCCTGAGTCCTTTTTATCTGACGCCACCTTTATTGCCCTTAATCCGGATAAGCCCATTGTCCAGATTGGTGAGCATTCCTTTGTCGCTCCGACCTTTAAGGCTTTAGATGAATCCAGTGTCGTGCGTGGGCAAATCAAGGACTATCGTGATACCTACACGCCGATAGTGACGATGCATGCGGCCGACCCGACCCGCACTGACGTGGGCCCGCAAAAGCAGACGGCTAGTGGCACCACCTCGGTATCTCCTGTACACCACCATAAGATGAGCGCTCATGGTGAAGGGGCGCGTCCTTTGGATGGGGTGGACTACTTCGATATATGCAAGCAGGTAGGCTACGATGAAGAGGACGATGACGATGCGCCTATTGTTTTAACGAAGCCGCGTAATTCCCTATGCGTAAGCGTAGGGATGTAAGCGGCCAATATCAGCATCTGTTATAATGTTCCCAAGAACTCAAGAAAGGATATTTCGTCCCTACTTGATGGGGGCTTTGTGGA
>JAHLFE010000037.1 GCA_018884035.1 Candidatus Anaerobiospirillum pullicola | reverse complement strand
CCTCAGAGTTTGGTGGTTACCAAAAGCAGCATCACCACTGCGATCAAGCAGTAGTCCCATGTGATGGCGTTTGGCGTGACCAACCTTGAGATAGTGTTGGAGCCACATCCACCAAACTCTGAGGAGAGCCCCTTTTTCTTTATGAGGTGCAGTGATTCACGTGAAATTAAGCAGATGAGAGGGCTATAAGCGCTATAGCTGCCACTTACAGCACTTTCCCAAAGGGCATGGACGCACACCAAGAGCAACATAAAGCCATGGTGGTGAGCAGGTAGCTGGGCTTAAGGTAAAGCTGTAAAGCCCTGCAACTTAGTGGGCACAGAGCTGTGCTGTAGGGGAGTGTGTATTGGTGTTTAGGGGGCTATGGCAGTGTGCCGGTCTCCCTGCGGGAGATCAGTGAGGGCGCTAGCATGATGGCAGCACCTTTGGAGAGCATTTTGTGATGATCTTCTTGAGGCGCGAGCTTAAGGGCTGTGTCTTGTAGCGATGCTTTGCAGTACTACCAGTGCAAGTCAGCAAGAGCTGAGGATAGATCTTGCCACGGCCGCAGTGGCTGCTGCACAAGAAATGCGACCACGCTCATAAATAGCAAGTTGTACTGCGTTGTATTGTGCTTGTCCCACTAAACACCAAAGCCCTAAACATAGGGTAGAAGGCGCTTAAATAAGCTCTTTTATGCGTTAGCGCTGGGAGCCTCAATACAACCTAAAAGCGCGTGCGCTAATTTAAGAAATCCGGATTGAGGCCGTTATAAGTTTTGGTCGAAAAGGGTAATTTGCAGGTTGCACATGCCGCTTACAAATTACAAATCACCTGATTTGACCTTAGCGATAAGCTGTCACGCCGAGTAAAACCAGCAAGATGCCCTCTTGCTTGGGGCTCTAGTGCATCTTATGGCTTTTGGGTATAGGCTTTGCCACTTTTGGCTTAAGCTGCGATGTGACCTGTTGGCAGCGCTTTGAAGTAATGGGAGGATGGCCACGGCCTGAGCTCCGGTGTGCCTTTCTTCGAGCCTCTCCTGCTGTCCATCCCTTGTCGCTCGCTTGAGGAGTCTATACATTGGTATAGGCTGCTTTGCAGACATTCGTTGATCAATATCAACTTGCTGTTTGTTGCTCCTGTTAAGTCCACAGGTAAGTGCATACCCCCGTGACCTTGCGTAACAAAGGATGAAAGAGCAAGGTTTTGCGTTGAGCTTTGGGTCATTGCAAACACAGCATGGCTGTAACCGGAGATGAAGATATGTATGCAAGTATGCAGGCGGAGGTTGCCTTAGGTGCAGCGCCAAATGTCGAAAAGACCGCACGCGCTGTAAGCCCTAAAACGGTAGAGGTAAAACCTGCCGTTGCTATTGACGATAAAACCGCTAATAAGGTTAGCACCTCGGTCTCTAGTATTTCGACAGTGCCACCTAAAGCGCCAAGCGGTTTTGTCAGTGCTAATGCTGTGCAGCAGAGTACTGGAGATTCCTCTTCTGCTGCCCCTCAAGCTGCTAGTGCGGCTCCTACCTCATCTGGTTCTGGTTCCGTGAGCCAATCCCAAGCCCAAGAGGGTACTGATGCGCTGAGCCGACTCGAAAAGCGCCTGAGCCGCGATCCTGAAATGAGCGCCATTTACGAGCAGATGAAGGCCGAACAAGAGGCGCGTCAAGCTAAGGCTGATGAGCAGCGTCAGGAAGAGGCGCTGGCTAAGGCCAAGAATTACATCGCGGAGCTCAATCAAAAGCAGATCTCCCTGCATTTTGATACCGACAATGACTTTGATGACGCCAATGTGATTAACGTGGTCGATTCTAAGTCCAATGAGATTATTCGCCAGATCCCATCGGATGAGTTCCTGCGCGTGCAGGAAGCCATTAACAACTACGAGCAGCGTATGGCTCACGACAATATGGTGCGTGATCCAAAGCTCAAGGCCGTAGCAGACGCTACTGCCGATGAGAGCTTACGTGGTGCGGTAATTGACGATCTGGTGTAAGCACGAGATTGTGGGCACTTTAGTCCCATGGCAAGAACTTTGTTTCTGCATTAAGTCTGCAACCGCCATTTGTTCTCTGCAAGGGGGGACGGTGGCGGTTTTGTGCGTTTTAACGCAGATTAAAAGAAATGTGCACTATGGAGCGCCAGTGCTTCATTCAAGCGTATTCTTGTGCCGTTTCTTTGCGTATAATGACTCTTGCTCAAGGCTATGAATTCGCGCATTGTACACAGTGGGAGAGCATGGCTATAGCTACTGCAAGACGTTGCTCTTACCGTAGGGATTGAGCTGGTTTTAGATTTCAAAGGAGAATCCAATGTACGGCCGTAACATCAAGGCTTACAATCGTACAAAGCTCGAAGCAGAAATGCTGGTGGCTACCCCTTATCGCATTACCCAGATGCTGTTTGAGGGCTTAATTGAGCGCATCAATCAAGCAAAGGGCTACATGCAGTCTAATGATCCAGCCAACCGTGCCAAGTTTATCTCCAAGGCGGTAGGCATCTTAAACGGCTTGCAGGGCGCTATTGACCCAACCTATGATGAGGAGCTAGGCAACCGCATCATTGGCCTGTACGAGTACATGAAGAACCGCTTAAACGAGGCTAACATTACCAACGACACCGCGCCATTAGATGAGGTGATCAAGCTCATTACTCCAATTAAGGAGGCATGGGATCAGATTCCTGAGGAGATCCGTGATGAGCAGAATCGCGTCATCATGGATAAATTAAAGGCTCAGGATGATGCGCAGCGTGATAGCAACCGTCAGGGCTATGCTTTCTCTGAGCCACAGCAGAGCTAGTAACGCAGCACGGCGTACTGCTGTGAGGTAAGTGCAACGCAAAAGAGGCTTGTCTTTAGAGGCAGGCCTTTTTTGTTTGTGGGGATGGTGAAGTAACTCTTCAATTCTTGACGAGCATGGCGGGAATGGCGTGAGGGGCCGACAGACTGCCGGGCCTAAAGGCGCAGTGCAAGTAGGAACCCAGAAAACAAAAAGGCCTCCATGTGGAGGCCCGTATGAGAGTGATTGTAGGAAAAGCGCTGGCTGAGCAGCAGGCAGTAAGGCAGGATGCTTACTCCCCCTTGCGCTGCGCTTGCTGCCCTGAGCCCTGCTCTTAGATAGCGTGAATGGACAGCGTGTTGGTGGTGCCAGATGGTACCAGCGCGCCAGACACTAAGCAGATCTTATCGCCGCTCTTAGCAAGGCCAGTCTCTAACGCCAGCTTCTTACCTAACTGGAAGAACTGGTCAGTAGAGGTGATGCGCTCCACTAACTGTGGTACCACACCACGCACTAAGCACAGCTGACGAGCAGTTCTAATGTTTGGCGTTAAGGCCAGAATGTGAGCAGTTGGGAAGAACTTACGCAGAGCCATTGGGGCATTGCCGTGCTCGGTAGCCACCACGATTAATGGAATGCTTAAGGTCTCAGTAGCCTCAACCGCAGCTAAGCTCACCGCATCGGTGACGTTATCGGTCTTGTGCTTTTCTAAGACCTTAGCTGGGATCTCACGGTCGGTACGACGGCAGATCGTAGCCATGGTCGATACAGCCTCTAATGGGTACTTACCCTTAGCCGACTCGCCAGATAACATCACCGCATCGGTACCGTCTAAGATGGCGTTAGCAACGTCACCAGCCTCAGCACGAGTTGGACGTGGATTTTTAATCATGGAATCCAGCATCTGGGTAGCAGTGATAACTGGCTTGCCCATCTCGTTGCAGCGATGAATGATGTGTTTCTGGTGGAAGATCACTTCCTGTACAGGGATTTCCACACCTAAGTCGCCACGAGCCACCATGATGCCGTCAGCAGCGGCTAAGATGTCCTCAAAGTTATCGATACCCTCTTGGTTCTCGATCTTAGCGATGATCTTAATCTCTTGGCCGCCATTGGCGTTTAAGAAATCACGGATGTCTTGCACGTCTTGGCGGTTACGGGTAAAGGACGCAGCCACAAAGTCCACACCGCGCTTGATGCCGAAGAGCAGGTCGTTCTTATCGTGCTCAGAGAGGAATGGCATCGAGATGTGGGTGTTAGGGAGGTTGACGCCCTTCTTCTCGCCTAAGCTGCCGTTATTTAAGACTTCGCAGGAGACCTCAGTATCGGTGGTGTCTAAAACTTTTAAAGCGATGAGGCCGTCGTCGAGCAGCACAATGTCGCCATGGTGTAAGTCACGAGCTAAGTCAGCGTAGGTGACGCTGATGAGGTCACGATTACCCACCACCGAGCTATCGGTGGTAATGGTGATCTTTTGGCCAGTGACCAGTTGCACGTCCTGACCGTTCTCTAAAGTACCAGTGCGGATCTCAGGGCCACGGGTGTCCAGTAAGACTGCGAAGATCTTACCGGTCTCCTTCATGATGGCTTCTAAATTGGTGATACGACCACCATGCTCTTCGAAGTCACCATGGGAGAAGTTTAAGCGCATAACATTCATGCCAGCGTTTAAGAGGGACTCCATGACCTCGCGCTTTTCGGACTTAGGACCGATGGTGCACACCATTTTAGTTTTTTTCAGCACTTCACAACACCTCGTGACACAGACAGACGGACGATATCGTAGTTTCGGATATCTTGCTATTTCTTTCGATTTTGGCGCGCAAATTATAGCAAAAGGCGGATATGAATGCGGTTAAGAGCGTGTTAGGTTGATAAAAAAATCCGTGAAGCTAAGCCCCATCAGAAACCTCTGCACAGAGGACGTACCAAAAGAGCAAGAAAACGCAGGCAAGATTGCTTTTACCGGTTGTGGTGGAGGTGGCTTTTAGATGTGGTGGCTTCGTTTTGAAGAGAACAGAGGTGCCCGTTACCTATGCTGCGCCTCAGTTGGTTGCAGTGCGGCAGGAACAGGAGTTGTAATAGAGGCTAGTGTACGGCTGGATGGGGATCGATGGGAAAAAGGGCTCTACTCAGAATGTGTGGGGCGCTGAGGAGGTAATGGGACGGCTAATTGCTGATTAGCACTGGCCTTTAGCCCTACCACCTAAGGCTGGGGCTTGAGCCTATACCCACAGATTCTGTGGAGAACCGGAAAAAGAGGGCGAGCGGCTATGTGCAGACAAGGAGCTGGTTCTTGCTGATAGCGACGTGGAGAGGAGTCGTAAGCGAGCAGAGGCGGTTAAGAAGAGCACCGCACAGAGAGAGTGCTGGGGGCAGCAGCATGCTACTGTGAGCAGCTCTGGGTAAGCGGGTAAAGCAGAGCAAGCAAGCGCAATAGTACCAAGAGAGCTCTCTTTAGAGCGCGTTTGTGGTCAGTGTGCAGAGCCTTGCTCCACAGTTGTTGGCTCTAAGCCCGCTGCACCGAAAACAATCTCAGCGCCTTAGTGTTGGTAGGGACACAGTAGTAAGTAGGGCGCTTGCTGTAGCGCCAAGTCCAACTCTGCGTGGCATTCAAGCAGAGTAATCCTGAGCTCCTTCTGAGCGCTGAGCGTGCCCAGCGCACTCAACCTCCACAGAGCACTAAGGGGCTAAACCCACCTCAAAGGCCGATTTTAAGCCAATAACATGGGGAAAATACTTTGAAGGAATAAGGGAGAAAACGCTCTCCTCGCCGTCAGGGATGCTCTCAGAGCAGCTGATCAGTAGAGCTCACCATGGCTCAGACATAAAAAAAGCTGGCCTAAGCCAGCTTTTTCGCGCTCGTTAAAAACGAGCTATTTTCACTGTGATTGCCCACGCCTTACTCATTACTCATAAGCGCAGCGCAGGCCTTGCGTTGGTCGGTTTACCAGAGCTTGAAGTAAGCTACTAATTGCAGACCGAAAGTGATGAAAGTGCAGGCAGCCGCAGCACCGTAGAATGCAAACCAGTGCAGCTTGGTGGTATGTACACCTAAGTCGTGCAGAGTGTGGTAAATACGGTGGAAGGCGTGCCAGTACACCGTAGCAATAACGCCAAAGAGGATTAAGTTAACCAGCCAGTTGCCTAAGATGCCCTTAACTTGCTCGAAGTTTAATAAACCCGAGTTCACATCAGGGCTGCTTAAACCAGCTGCTAACATCAGAATGATAATCGCTGGTAACACAATGGCGACCGTCATACCGCCGGTGCCAAACAATAACCAGAAAATTGGCTCGTCAGAGCGTACAGGCTTGTTGTTGTGCATCGTGTCCTCCTTACATGCTGGCAAATGCAGCAATTAAGATCACCAAAGTGGCACCGCCCATGACGGCATAGAGGCCAATCATGGTGAAGCTCTCTGGAATGAGCTCAGTGGTGGTCTTGTTCATGAACACACGCACGGCCTTTGGCATCAGAGCAAACCAAGTCACAGCATGGAACAGCACCGCACCTAACGATGCTAAGTTCAGCAGCATGATGATTGGGTTGCCTAAGAACGATTGCACCCACCAAATGTATGGGGCAGCGCTCTGGGAGGTTGCAACCTCAGAGTCGAGGTCGCACATTAAGAACAGGAAAATGCCCAGAACTAACTCTAAAGCCACAAACAGTGCGCAGCCAGAGGTCAGCTCACGCGCAATGTAGCGGAAGTAGAATGGGTTCTTCGTCCACCAGGTCTTCTCTACCGGAGGAACGTATGGCTTGCGGAAATTCTTTGCTTCACTCATTTGCGGCTTACTCCGGCTTGAACATGTGAATCACGTAGTCAGTGGCGCTCATCTTCTTGCCCAGCTGAATAGCAGAGCTTGGGTCGACGTGCTTAGGGCAAACCTCAGAGCAGTAACCCACGAAGGTGCAGCTCCACACACCCTCCTCAGCATTGAGGTATGGTAAGCGGTAAGCCTTGCCACCGTCACGGTTGTCAATGTTGTAGCGGTAGAGCAGGGTCAGAGCAGCAGGACCGATGAAGTCCTTCTTGATCTTGTACTGAGGGCAAGCAGCATAGCAGCAGCCGCAGTTGATGCACTGGGCAAACTGACGATAGGCCTCCATCTGCTGTGGAGTCTGACGATAGGCCTTGGTTAAAGGCATATTCTTGTCTTTCTCCGCAGGGATGATGTAAGGCTTAATGCGCTCGATCTTCTCGATCATGTCCGAGATGTCGACCACTAAGTCGCGCTCGATTGGGAAGTTGTCGAGTGGAGCAATCTTGAGCTCAGAACCCTCGTAGTCACGTAAGAAGGTCTTGCAGGCTAAGTGTGGTACGCCATTGACCATCATGCCGCAAGAGCCGCACACGGCCATACGGCAGGACCAACGGAAGGAGAGGCTAGGCTCAAAGTGATCCTTGATGTAGAACAGAGCCTCTAAAACAGAGGTCTCATGGATGTAAGGAACATCAAAGGTCTGCTCCCATGGCTTGTCATCCTGCTCTGGACGGTAGCGGACGACGGTGATCTTCATAGTCTTCTGTTGCTGGTCCATTATTTCTTAGCCTCCTTCTCTGGCTCAGCGGCACCGGCAGCCTTAGCAGCTTTTGCAGCTTCAGCAGCTTCGGCTTCTGCACCGTAAACACGCTTGGCTGGCTGGAAGGTGGTGATCTTCACATCGCTGTAGGAAATGTCTGGTAAGCCGGTTTCCTTGTTGTAGATAGCAAGGGTGTGCTTCAAGAAGTTCTTGTCGTCACGTTGCGTGTAGGCGCCATCTGGGCCATCCAGACGCTGGTGAGAACCACGAGACTCCTTACGATTGATAGCAGAGTAGACCATGGTCTCTGCGCAATCTAAGGTGTAGTGGAGCTCAATGAGGTTCATCCACTCGGTGTTGAACACACGGCCGCGATCAGTGATTGGCACGTTCTTAATGCGCTGACGCAGATCCTTTAAGACGTCGATAGTCTCTTGCATGGTGGTGGCTTCACGGTAAATACCGACGCCCTTTTCCATGCTCTCGCCCATCTCTGTGCGGATCTTGGATTGCGACTCATTGCCTTGCACGTCAAATAAGGCTAAGGCGCGAGCCTCGGCAGCCTCGGCTTGACGATCGAGCTCTGCGGAGTCGTAGTCGGCTAACTCGTGGGCACGGTTAGCAGCCTCGTCACCGGCAACCTTACCGAAGACGATGGTCTCAACTAAGGAGTTGGAGCCTAAGCGGTTAGCACCGTGGATACCAACGGAGGCGCACTCACCGGCGGCATATAAGCCTGGCATACGGGTAGCGGTCTTGCCATCGGTCTCAATACCACCCATGGTGTAGTGAACCACAGGACGCACTGGCACTGGCTGCTTGACTGGATCAACACCGGAGTAGGTCTGAGCCAGCTCGCAAATCATTGGCAGACGCTCATGTAAGTACTTCTCACCTAAGTGAGTGAGGTCAAGGTGCACGGCCTCGCCTAATGGGTACTTAATGGTGCGGCCCTTACGGGACTCTTGCCAGAAGGCCTGCGACAGACGGTCACGTGGACCCAGCTCCATGAACTTGTTCTTTGGATGACCGACTGGGGTCTCAGGGCCCAAGCCGTAGTCTTGTAAGTAGCGGTAGCCATCCTTGTTATAGAGCACGCCACCCTCACCACGGCAACCTTCGGTCATTAAGATACCGCAGCCTAACAGGCCTGTTGGGTGGTATTGGACGAACTCCATGTCACGGATAGGCACACCATGACGATAAGCTAAGGAGATACCGTCACCGGTAACGATGCCGCCGTCGGTGTTGAAGATGTAGGCACGGCCAGCACCACCGGTAGCGAGGATCACAGCCTTGGCATTGATCTGACGGAAGACACCGTTTTGTAAGTCGTAGCACACGACGCCACGGCAGACACCATCTTCGACGAGGAGGTCTAAGGCGAAGTGCTCATCAAAGCGCTGGATGGATGGGAACTGAACGGAGGTCTGGAAGAGGGTATGGAGCATGTGGAAGCCGGACTTATCGGCGGCGAACCAGGTACGAGGTACCTTCATACCACCGAAACGGCGGACGTTAACGTCGCCATCTGGCTTACGGCTCCATGGGCAGCCCCAGTGCTCTAATTGGAAGAGTTCGGCGGTGGTGTGACGGACGAAGAACTCAACTACGTCTTGCTCGCACAGCCAGTCACCACCGGCGACGGTGTCCTCGAAGTGCTTTTGGTAGGAGTCGTCGTCACGGATCACGCCGGCGGCGCCACCCTCGGCAGCCACGGTGTGGCTACGCATTGGGTAAACTTTTGAAATCAGTGCAACGCGAAGCTTAGGATCAGCTTGTGCAACAGCGATGGCTGCACGTAAGCCAGTGCCACCAGCACCGACGATTGCAACGTCAGCTTGAATTTTTTCCACAGAAAAGAATCTCCCAACGCCTTGAGGGTGTAACGACAGATCTCACCCACGGCTCACAGCAAAAATCTGGTCTAATATAACACAAAACAGGCTTAGCACAGGCGGCTTAAGGGCGGTTTTGCCTCACAGTGGCGCAACATTTTGCGGGGAATGTGAGTTGTCACCAATTCCGCGTAGCAAGGGTGACAAGCACGGCGGCACAGAGCGTGGGCGACGCCAAAAATAGGCACCATAGGAAAAGGGCTTTTTGGCGGCGGCTGAGAGCTTAGTGTGTAGCGCATAGTGAGGAGCTACGGCACTAGGTTTGAAGAAGCTGTCGTGTTTGTGTGCTTGTGACTGCCTGTAGTGGTGAAAAGCCAAGAGGTGGGGTGCAGACGGCAGAGGTCGTGAGATCAGATGAAACCTCGACCGAGGTGCTTACGACTGTGTGCAAAGGCCTGCACAGTCTTGTAGTGGCCACAATAGCAGGAGCTTTATGGCGTACACAAAAACCCATGCTGCTAGTGTAATGGCAAAGCTACAAGATGCGACAAGCTGATGCTAAAAATGCGAGGTGTGCCAAAAAGAAAATGCGGGGCAGGGGCAGGCAGTGTGGTTAGAGGGTGGTCAGACAACTGTTAGCTGTTAGCAGTATCTGTGAGGTCGCTTGCGAAAAAAAGCTTAGGCTAAGAGAGTGCGCTTACTGGTGGCAGAGAAAAGGTAGTGTCACAGCCAAATGAGATGGTGAGCTCCATGAGTGTCATAAGGAATAGAGTCAGGAGCTGTGAGGTGAGCGCTGGTATGTAGCCACCTACAGACACGAGAGGACACAGCTGAGAGTAGTGCAGCGTATGCTGGCTCAGAGTAGCCTGTAGCGCCAAGGCCAAAAGTGACAGGTGCAAGAGGTTGGAGCCGCAGTCGCCACCAAGGAGCAAATGTAGCCACAGGCGCTCTTAGACAGAAGCGCGAGTTGCATCAGTGAGCAGTGCTGTCACTGAGGTCAGTGGCGGGAGAGTGATGGCAGGGGCTGGTGTGGCGGGAGTGACTGGAGTGGCGGAAGTAGGTAAAGTGCGTCAGTACGCCGTGTTAGGCGTGGCTAGCTTAACTTTGGGTTAGCAATCAGCTTTTGCCCCATCTTAATTACATAGCCAGACACCAGCGAGTCATCGAGGTCACCTAAGCTCTTTGGAAAGAGCGTAATGACGGTAGAGCCAAACTTAAAGTGGCCGATTTCATCACCGCGCTGGTAGTGGAGATCACGGTCGGTGTAGTCCTTGACCTCAATACCACTGCGACGCACCACTGTGCCATCCCACACGGTACCAATGGAGCCGACTAAGGCGGCACCGACCATAATCACCGCAAGGGGGCCTCGCTCTGTCTCAAAAATGCAGACGAGACGCTCATTTTTAGTAAAGAGATCGTCCATATAGGAGACGTTACGCTTGCCTACAGGGAAGTGGCGACCAGGGATGTGAATGGTACGCAGCAGCTTGCCATTAAGAGGCATGTGGATACGGTGGTAGTTAGCAGGAGAGAGGTAGATGCAGGCAAAGCGGCCACCGTCAAATAAGGAGATATCCTCCTGACGGCCACCCACTAAGGCTGCCAAGGAGTAGTCGATACCCTTAGCCTGAATGAGGCGACCGGCCTTAATGTCGTCGGCCTGACCTACGGTGCCATCTACAGGGCTAACGCCGATGCACTCGCTTATAGGAGCGATAGGGCGGGCCTCTGGCTTGAGCTTGCGGATAAAGAAGTCGTTAAAGGTCTCGTACTTAGAGAGGTCGCTTTGCTCGCACTCGTTTAAGTCGATGTGGTAGGTGTCAGCAAACTTTTTGATGAGCCATTGGGTAAAGCCACCCATTTTGGCGTCAGTAAGCTTAGAGGAGAGGTAGGTCAGGGTAGACAGAGGAGTGAGGTACTCGCTGACCTTGAGGATGAGACCGAACATAGCAGTAGCCTTGTTATAGCTGGGCTAAAAGGGTTAGCGCAGACGGGCAATAGCAGAAAGCATGATGCTGGGAAGTGCTCTTAGCAAAAGATGATCATTGTCGCGGCAAGGGCACAAGTTGTCAAATGAGCACTTTGTTAGGGAAAAGCTGTGTTGTGTGCGGTAGTGTAGCTGGGAAGCAGGTGAAGGCTCTTGAGCAGGAAGCTGATAGCGAGTGCCATCTGGGGTGCTCGCGAAAAAAGAGGCTGCTCTAATATGGGCATGCATCAGACTATCTCGAGGTAAAGCTTGAGCGCAAAGTAATGCACTTTAACCTCAGTTTTGTGGCATAAGCCCCTTGCTTTGGACAATATTACCTTTAAGTAGTTGACCAAGAAACGCCTTATTTATGCGCTTTGTAAAAATTAAGCGAGACATCCTCACGCTCGGGTAGCAAAAGCAGCAAGGGCTGTGACTGTGACGGCTTGTTGCAGCGGCAGCTGCTGCTGCTCTGCTGGTGCTTCCTCTGTCACCGCAGCCATACTGTTGAAGATAGTGGCTGTAATAGCATGTACGCGCAAGGTGGCCTCAATAACATCCACGAACTTAAGCCACGGTGGTTTCAAGGAGCTCTGGGAGTTTCTCGCTGCAAGTGGTGACTTCTCTGTTAAGCATCATGGAGATGAGCCTCTTAGACTACCCTTAGCTTTGTAGATCCACTTTAGGTTTGTGTGTATGGGGCACGCTGCGTCACGATAGCGGATCAGCACTCTATTAAGAGCACCATGAGATGAGTTGTCGTTAGCATGGATGGAGCTTTTCGAGGATGGAGGGAAATGAATGTCCTGTTTAAGCCTTGGGTTAGCAGCTCTAAGGGGGAACTCCTACCCCTCCTTTACCAAGGGGGCCCAAGGGCTTTGCTGACACCGCTTTTAGCTCTCAGAGCATGTAAAGCCCTCCTTTGCCTCCTTTGCGCAGCACTATATTCGCAATAAAGCCCATAAATAAGCCTTTTCTTAAATCGCCGCAAAATTTTTGTAAAAAGTGCTTGCAAGGGCGAAAAATGTCATTATAATTAGCGCCTGTCTGATGAACGCGGGAATAGCTCAGTTGGTAGAGCATAACCTTGCCATGGTTAGGGTCGCGAGTTCGAACCTCGTTTCCCGCTCCAGAAGACACACAAACGCCTAGCGTATCATGTTGCGGGAATAGCTCAGTTGGTAGAGCATAACCTTGCCATGGTTAGGGTCGCGAGTTCGAACCTCGTTTCCCGCTCCAAGACATGTGATGGTGTGAGTGACTGACTTTATAGCCGATGCGGGAATAGCTCAGTTGGTAGAGCATAACCTTGCCATGGTTAGGGTCGCGAGTTCGAACCTCGTTTCCCGCTCCAAGCTTTAAAGTCGAACGCAACTTAATCGGTGCGGGAATAGCTCAGTTGGTAGAGCATAACCTTGCCATGGTTAGGGTCGCGAGTTCGAACCTCGTTTCCCGCTCCAGACTAAGTTAGCGTGCGGCAAAATAGGGTGCTTTAGGCACCTTTTTTTGTTTTTGGGCACTGCATATGTGCGGCGGTGTCGTTAAGCCTTTCCTCTGTGCTCGTTCTGAGCAGGCCCCTTGTGCTCATGTGGCTGTTTCTTTTCCCCTCCGTATTCCCTTAGCTTCTCTTCCTCTTATTTATTCTTGGCCTCATCAGCGCGCCTTTGCCACGTTGCAGCGTATGCTCTTGTAGCGTAGCGCAGCGCATGCTGCCGCAGCTTAACCTTAACGCTGCCAAAGCCTAATCACTGATGCTAAGTTGCAACTCCCTGCTCCGGTTCACCTCAGAGTTTGGTCGATAGAGCCCTCCATACACTCTTAGGCGGCTAACATTAAACGCCATAACCACGGCCATGGCTTGCCTAAAGGTAAGTGGCTACGTTGTGGTATCCACCAAACTCTGAGGAGAGCCCAGATTCGTGGTTGTTGCTTTTGCTGCTACCTATGCGCTTGCAAGCTACAGTAGCCGTCAACGCCGCATTTGCCTTTGCCACAGCTTCTGTCACTAAGCTCTCCGTAGTTACTTGCTCTTACTTTTCCCGTCAATGCGCCTGCTGCTATCTTTTGGCGCGTGCCCAGCTCTAAGTTACCCCTCATTCCACTGTGTCACAATGACCCTTGCCTAAAAGTCTGTAACCGCACTGCTAGCCCCTTTGTACCGCGAGTTTTGTTCGTCTCCGTGCTTGTAACAGCGATTTGTTAACCCCAGATTGCAAGAAAAAGCGCTATTTTGCCCTAACTTGTCTTACAATCTGTTATCTAATTGGTCGGCAAGTAGCTCAGGATTGCTCACAGGTTTTACTCCTCTCTGCACTCTCTTACCACTGAAGAAGCCTACTTCCACGCCACTTCCCACGCCACTTCCCACGCCACTTTAACACGCTACTGTTGCTCTGCCACTTACACAGAGTAAGGCGTAAGCGTGGTGTTTGCTGTCCTGAACTGACTGCCTCTTACTGTGTCAGTCAGCATACGCTGTTTGGCCACAGCTTGGCCCTAAGTCCCAACATGAGGGCTTTGCTATAATCGACGAGCAAGGTTTTTTCGTTAACGTAGTTGGCATATGTTGATCACATCAATCGTTACCAAGATCATTGGTAGTAGTAATCAGCGCACCATTAAGCGCTTAAGTAAGATCGTCAAGCAGATCAATGCTTTGGAGCCAAAGTATCAGGCGTTACAGGACTCTGACTTTAAGTCCCTCACCGCTGACTTCAGAGCAAAATTAGAAGGTGGTGCCACCTTAGAGTCCATCCTGCCTGACGTCTTCGCTGCGGTGCGTGAAGCTGCCAAGCGTACCTTGGGTTTGCGTCCTTTTGATGTGCAGCTCATGGGCGGTATCGTCTTAAACTCCAACCAGATCGCCGAAATGAAGACTGGTGAAGGTAAGACCTTAACTGCTTTAATGCCTTGCTACCTTAACGCTATCTCTGGCAAGGGCGTTCACGTGGTGACGGTGAATGATTACTTAGCCCGTCGTGATGCCAACTGGTCGCGTCCTTTCTACGAGTTCATGGGTATGACCGTGGGTTGCAATATCCCTGGCATGGATCCCGTCGCCAAGCGCGAGGCTTATGCCTGCGATGTCACCTACGGCACCAACAACGAGTTTGGTTTCGACTACCTGCGTGACAACATGGCCTATGCTCCAGAGCAGAGAGTGCAGCGCCCATTACATTATGCCCTCGTCGATGAGGTGGACTCGGTGCTCATTGATGAGGCCCGTACCCCTCTTATCATCTCTGGTCAGGCCGAAGATAGCTCTGAGCTCTATCGTCAGATCGATACCATTATTCCTAAGCTGGAGCTGCAAGACAAAGAAGACACCGAGGACTACACCGGTGATGGTCACTTTACCGTTGACCTCAAGCTGCGCCAGGCTTATTTAACCGAACGTGGCCAGCTCTACGTTGAGGACTTACTGCGTGGCTTAGGCCTGCTCAAAGAGAACGATTCGCTCTTCTCTAGCAGCAATATCATCCTCCTGCACCACGTTATGGCGGCTTTACGTGCGCACTCGCTCTTTAAGCGCGATGTGGACTACGTGGTGGAGAACGAGGAGGTCATCATCATTGATGAGCACTCCGGCCGTAAGATGGTTGGCCGTCGCTGGTCTGATGGCTTACACCAAGCTATTGAGGCTAAGGAGCATGTGCCGATTAAGTCGGAGAACCAGACCTTAGCTACTATTACCTTCCAGAACTACTTCCGTATGTACGAGAAGCTGGCTGGTATGACTGGTACTGCTGATACCGAGGCTTACGAGTTCCAGCAAATCTACGGCTTAAACACTGTGGTGCTGCCAACCAATAAGCCAATGATCCGTAAGGATCTGCCTGATCTCATCTATCTTACTGAGGAAGAGAAGTACAAGGCCATTATCGAGGATATCAAGGAGAAGATCCAAGAGGGGCGCCCAGTGCTGGTGGGTACCATCTCCATTGAGAACTCCGAAAAGCTGTCGCACATGCTCGATAAGCTGCGCATTCCGCATCAGGTCTTAAACGCCAAGTTCCACGAAAAGGAAGCTCACATCGTGGCGCAGGCAGGCCGTCCACGTACTGTGACCATTGCTACCAACATGGCTGGTCGTGGTACTGACATTATTTTGGGCGGTAACTTACAGGCCGAGATCGCTGCCTTAGGTGAGAACCCTGATCCACAAGAGGTGCAGCGCTTAACGCAAGCATGGCAGGATAGCCATGATGCCGTGGTCA
The DNA here is from genome assembly GCA_018884035.1 of Candidatus Anaerobiospirillum pullicola. GTDB lineage: Bacteria > Pseudomonadota > Gammaproteobacteria > Enterobacterales > Succinivibrionaceae > Anaerobiospirillum > Anaerobiospirillum pullicola. The sequence continues at coordinate 1,605 of JAHLFE010000037.1, read as the reverse complement.
ATGCTGGTGGTTTACATATCATTGGCTCGGAGCGTCACGAGTCCCGTCGTATTGATAACCAGTTACGTGGTCGTGCTGGTCGTCAAGGTGACCCTGGTTCCTCTCGTTTCTACCTGTCGATGGACGACAACTTGATGAAGCTCTTTGGCTCGGACAAGCTGAAGAACTTCATGAAGCGCATGGGCATGGAGAATGGCCAGCCATTAGAGCACAAGCTGGTTACCCGTGCTATTGAGTCGGCGCAGCGTAAGGTTGAGACCCGCAACTTTGATATCCGTAAGAGCCTGCTGGAGTTTGACGATGTCGCTAACCAGCAGCGTAAGGTGATTTACGAAGAGCGTAACGCCCTGTTAGATGGCGAGGATGTCTCGGAGACTATCACCAACATCCGCGTCGACGTCTTTAACAGCGTCATTGATGAGTACATTGAGCCTAACAGCTTAGTGGAGACGTGGAAGACGCACGACCTTGAGGTGCGTTTACGCGACGAATTCGCGGTGGATTGCCCTGTGTCGCAGTGGGTTGCTGAAGACACCAAGCTCGTCGAGCAGGACGTGCGCGATCGTATCGTGGCTCGGGCGCAAGAGCTCTATGACGTTAAGTGCAAGCTCATTGGTGAGCAGAACCAGAAGCAGCTTGAAAAGGGCATTATGCTCCAGACCATCGACATGCTGTGGAAGGAGCACTTAGCAGCTATGGACTACATGCGCTTAGGTATCGGCCTGCAAGGCTATGCGCAGCGTAATCCAAAGAACGAGTACAAGATCCAGTCATTCAACCTCTTCACCAAGCTCTTGGAGAACATCAAGTATCAGGTGATCAAGATGCTCTCACGCGTGCAGATTCAGATGCGTCCACCAGTGGAGCGTCAGAGTGTGCGTGAGATGCCAAGTGGCTTAAATGAGGACGACTTAGCCGCAACTGCCGCTGCTGCCGAGAAGCACAAGCCTGAGGTGGGCCGTAATGACCCATGCCCATGCGGCTCTGGCAAGAAATACAAGGACTGCTGCGGTAAGGTCGAGGAAGACGAAGACGTTACTGCAGATGATAAGAAGCAGCAACAGGCCTAAGGCCTAAAACCTCTAAGCAAGAGCATCTTCAGTGGCTTGCAGTAGAGGTGTTGCTGCCTCTTATAGTCTTTACCATTACCCAGTAGGCCTTAATCGCTGCGGGTAGAGCAGAAAAAGCCTGTACAGGCGCTGTCTCCATGGCAAGAGAGTGGGGAGAGCTTAAGTGCAGGCTTTTTTATGGCGCAGCATGCGGTGGCAGAGAGTGGCAGAGAGTGGCAGAGAGCTGCGAGCTGCTGGAACTTAGTGCACAGCAGTCGCTGCGCTGTAATGCCCTGCGGCTTTGTGAGCCTTACCGCAGCAAAGTCTCCGCGCCCATGCCAATGGACTTAGCCAACTCAGTTTGTGAGCACGAAAAAAGTAGCGTAGAGCCCCTTGCAGCTGATCCCCATATAGGAGCTCACTGGTATGGCAGTAGGCTCTAAATGCCGTGTTTCTGCGCCTTGCATCCCAGTGCAGTGGCTTTTTGAAAATTTTCGCTAAAAGTTGTTGACAGGGCACAGGTGATTTGATTTAATAGGCGCCGTTGCTCAGATAG
>JAHLFE010000036.1 GCA_018884035.1 Candidatus Anaerobiospirillum pullicola | reverse complement strand
TGCTGTAACCGCAGCGCACGCAAACAAATACAGCTTGCGATCTACGGTTCTTCTTGCTCACATAGCCGCAGTGCGAGCAAGTCCTACTTGTGTTGCGAGGATCAACCTTGACAAGGAGGCGCCCCTCCGCTACGAGCTTGTCGGCAAGTTTCTGCAGAAAACCACCAAAAGCCATATCCAGCAAGGCGCGCTTTAGCCAGCCTGCTTTAAAGCACATGACAGCGTACCGTCAAAACAACCCTAAGGGACTTCCTGTAGCCTTACAAGTCGGTAAGGGCAAGGTTTAGCTGCCTTAGGCTTAAGAAACTGGCCTCTCTTACAAGCCATCAGCCCGTTCTAATCACAATTATCCTTACAGGGCTATTAACGCGGCCAATACCACGCCCTCACGGACGGGGTATTGGCCGCTAGGTTCAGATAAGGCTCTCTTAGACTCACGCCCTAAAAAGCCTGGAAGACAAATGTTAAGTGGTAGTCACCATTAGGCAGGCGGTACTGCTCAAGCACTGGCGCTCCCCAGCTGTCATCACCACCCACACCCATCATCGCCGAGTTGATCTTCAGAACAGTGCGATTGACATCTGGCAGCTCAAATGGGTGTAACGCCTCCTCAATCTGGAATGGCGTCCATGGCAGAGCCGAGAAGTTGAATGGATCACGCAAGCACTTCACAATCAGACCATGATCGCTCTTGTCGTCCTTGACTAAGAAGAAGCGGCTGTCGCAATGGTTACCACACTCTTGCGGACGTAAGTACATCTCAAACTCGTCTAAAGTAGTCGAGGTGTAGTAGCCCAGCTTGTAGCCGTCCTTACGATCATAGTAGTTGGAGTCAGGGCCACGACCGTAGAACTCCACGTCGCTAAATTGCGCCTTTACTGGCATCAGCACGCCAAACTCTGGCAGCTCAGGTAAGCCCTCAGCTTTCTTGTAGTCGACGTCCAGCTTAATCTGGCCATTGCCATAGACGCAGTAAGTCATGGTCACAAAGGCCTCAACTGGCAGCGTCGCCAGCTGCATCTTAAAGCTGATCTCAACGTGGTCATCAACACGCTTGCCCTCATGGCCCACGCAGGTTGCAAAGGCACCCGCGCTGCGCCACACGGCATCGCGATATGGCATCTTGTTACCACGATCGTTGTCAGTTGGGGCACGCCAGAAGTTTGGACGTGGCATGCCATTGAGGTACTCAATGCCACCAACTTGGTAGCTCACTAAGCCACCCTGCCCCTTGGAGAAGAGCAGACGGAAGGTCTTGCCAATCACACCATAGTGCTGACCAGTAATGAGTAACTCTAAGTCCTCACCACGGCCGCCTAACTTAGTGTAAACCTCAGGCTTGCACAGCACCGTCTCACCAAAGGCGATCTCGTAGCCCGCATCCGCCCATGGGGTGTCTTCCTTTAACTCAAAGGAAGCTTGCAGCACATACTCGTCGCTCTCATCGTAGTTGCCAGCAGCTAAGTTGTCATCCAAGTACTGGAGGTTGGTTGGCACCTCGATGCTCTGCCCTGGCTCTACCGACACCGAATCAGTGTAGGAGTTAACCTCAGTGCCGTTTTGCAGGAGACGCACACGGAAGATGTACTCGTTGGTGTTGGTAAAGAGCGAGTAGTTGGTGATCTTAATGGTGTCACGGCTTGGTTCAAGCACAAAATTCTGGTAGTTGTACTTGACCTCAGCCATCTTGCTGGTCTCAGAACCATCGGCGAAGGTAATACCGTTACCGGAGAAGTTGTACTCCGTTGGGAAATCATCAAAGTCACCGCCGTAGGCGTAGTACTCAACACCTGAGGAGTTCTGGACTAAGAAAGCCTGATCCTTGTAGTCCCAGATAAAGCCGCCCTGATAGCGTGGGTTGCGCTTGGCCAGATCAGTGTAGAGCTTCATGCCACCATTGGACTGGCCCATGGCGTGAGTGTACTCACACATGATAAATGGCTTTTCTGGGTTCTCCGCTAAGAACTTTTCCACACCGGCCACAGTGGTGTACATCTGGCTTTCCATGTCGGAAGTGCCATTGAAGCGGCGGTCGTGGAAGATGCCCTCATAGTGCACCAGACGCGATGGGTCACGCTCACGGAAGTAGTTGGAGAGATCAAACAGAGTCTGACCACCAAAGGACTCGTTACCGCACGACCAGATCACGACGCAAGGGTGATTCTTATCGCGCTCGAGCATGGCCTTGCCACGGGCTAAGACGGCATCGTGCCACTCTGGGTGACCATCAGGTAAGGTGTACTCGGTGTGGGTATCAACACCTAAGTTTTGCCACGAACCGTGGGTCTCTAAGTTGGTCTCATCAATGACGTATAAGCCCAGCTCATCGCACAGCTTGTAGAAGATCGACGAGTTTGGATAGTGAGAGGTGCGCACCGCATTGATATTGTTGCGCTTCATCGTGAGCAGGTCTTCGTAGATCTCACTATCTGGGACGGTACGACCACCCATGGCGCTAAACTCATGGCGGTTCACGCCATTGAAGACAATGCGCTTGCCGTTAAAGAGCATGATGCCGTCCTTCATCTCGAAGCGACGGAAACCAACTCTAATCACGGAGGTCTCAAGAGAGTACTCATCTAACTTGAGGAGGCCCTCTAAGTTAGTATCGGCGTTCTCCCCCTCGCGGTCATACTTGGCAGTGTCAGCCACGCTCTGTGGCAGCACTTGGCACACTAAGCTGTAGAGGTTTGGATGTTCGGCAGACCATGGAGCGAGGTTAAGGCCGGTCAGATCTAAAGCAAAATCAAAGTCCTTTTGGGCCTCACCCACAAAGCACTTGGAGCAGATCTTACCGTCGCCATCGACTAAGTACAGTTGCAATGCACCTGCAGCACTTAAGCGTGCGGTACCGGTGAGGATTGGCTTAGTGTAGGTATCGTCTAAGGAGGCCTTGACGAAGATATCCTCTAAGTGCACCTGTGGCTTGGTGTAGAGATAGACAGGGCGGAAGATACCGGACATGCGCCAGAAATCTTGGTCTTCTAAGTGCGAGCCGGAGCTGTACTTAAAGACACGCACGGCTAAACGGTTTTGACCCTCGCGCACATATGGGGTAAGGTCAAAATCAGAAGGGGTAAAGGAACCGGTAGCGTAGCCTACATAGTGGCCGTTTAAATAGACGGCGTAAGCGGAGTCGACACCCTCAAAGCAGATGTAAACGTTTGACCAGTCACCGCGCGACTCAAAGAAGGTGACATAGGAGCCAACCGCATTAAAGCGGGTTGGGATTTGGCCTGGCTTTACATCCTCACGGCCGTCCCATGGATAGGCGACGTTGGTGTAGTGAGGCTTACCATAGCCTTGGGTCTCAAAATGACCTGGGACTTTGATGGTGTTCCAACCGGAAACATCAAAGTCATCCTTTTCAAAGCCCTGAGGCATTTGGCCAAAGTTGCGCGCATAGTGGAAGAACCAGTGGCCATTGAGGCTCTCCCGTAAGGAGCTGCCGGAGCCATCGGTCATTTCACGGTAATTGGCGTAAGGCACCTGATCCGAATGAGGGGCTAAACGATTTTGCTCATAGCAGCGCGGATCTTTGACAATATTCAGGTCAAATTCGGCCATAAAAACACAAACTCCTAATCAGTGACACTAAGTCAGGCTTTCCATTGCTGGGCTGTTGCCTCATCATGTGGTGGGTTACAGGCAAAGAAAAACTCCCAACGGGAAGCGCTAACCACTGAGCAATACTGTCGTCGCCCTCCTCAGCGTAAGCGTCTGCGTCGACAGTGTAGCCGCGCTAACACCTTTTATTACAGGCAGGTATCAGCGGGCACCAAAGTGCTGGCATTGGGTTTCACCTTTTGTTTTCTGCGTGGAGCTGTCACAAGACAGATACTGTCGCAAGAGAGCGGGACTGCTGTAAGACAGCAGACTGCAAAGAGGCAGCGCAGGAAACAGCCTAAACCCAAGGCTGCAATCACAAAAGCATATGATAGCAAAGAGCACCGAACTAAAGTGCAAGGCAAAGCGCAAAGTGCGAGGCAGGGCGCAAAGTGTAAGAAAACCAACCACAAAGCCACGCCAACTATGGCTTTAGACGCGCCAACTGTGCTTGTGCTTGAGGCAATAAGCAGCTTAAGAGCTAAGAACAAACGCGCTCGCTCTCGGTGCACACCATCTCTAAGACCCCCCCACCATGGCAGGCCACAACCACTCCTCTGTGCCCTCTGTGGTTGCCTATCATAGTGCTCTGTGTTTGTTTGTCCTGATTTGCGGGAATGAACTACCCCTAAGGCTTTGGCGCCTTTTTAAGCACCAGCCTGCGCGACTATAGGGAAGCTTCTGCGTTTCTAACAAAGTATGAGGCGCAAAAATTGGTAAGATACTTTAACTGACATCGTGGATGTTGGATCGTATTTAGTTTTCCTGATAAATAAGCCGTTTCTGCTTTACATCTCTAAACAATATCAAGCATACTCCCTGCTTGAGATGTGATATCGCCAAGTTTTGCGGCTACATCATTACCTGTGATCGCTGCCAGCAAGGGCCCTCTACTCTTTGGTAAAAGCCGTATATTAGCGGTTTTTGTAAAATCTGCCTCCACTGCCCGACCTCAGCTTCATACGACCTGCAATCACAGCAAATAACGCCAATCTTGTCTAAGAGGTGAGTGCTATGCCAGAACTCAAGCCGGTAGTGCGAGCACTGCCAAAAATCCCGTTGGGTGTTTCTGATTGGAGCAAGTTGGCTGACAAACACAAGAACTACGTGTTTGTCGATAAAACCGCCAAATTGGCTGAGCTTGCGCAAAACGATACGGTGTTCATTGCCCGCCCACGGCGTATGGGCAAGACTACCTTGTGCTCTATGCTCTATGAGCTGTTTTCTCATGGCAAGGAGAGCTTTAAGGGGCTAGCTGTTTACGATCTGTGGCCGGAAACTGATGTTTATCCCGTGATTTTCCTCTCCTTCAATGTTTTTTCTGGTGATGATGTCAGCAAGTTTGAGGAATCACTCAAAGACGCAGTTATTAATGCCTTTATTAATGCAGGCTTCCCTGAGGCAGAGCGCATTCAGAAGGAGGTAACCTTCTCTGGTTTCTTAGGCAAGTTTAACCGGATTGCGCTACAGCACAAGCTTGTCATCATTATCGATGAGTGGGATTATCCTCTGTCCAACAGCCTCCACAATGAAGACAGGTTTAACGTTGTTAAGTCAGTACTGAGAGATTTTTACGCTTGGCTGCGAGCATTGCCAAACGTGCATTTCATGTTGGTCACGGGTATCATGCGCTACCGTGAAACGTCCTTATTCTCGGGGCAGGATATCCAAGACTTGAGCATGGAGCCTTATTTTGCTGATTTGCTGGGGTATACCCAAGATGAGCTGCAGCATGCCTTTCAGGACTACATTCCTCTAGCCTGTCAGCGGATGAAGCTCTCTGAGGAAAAGCTGCTGCACTTGCTGCAGGTGCACTATGACGGCTTTTGCTTTGACTACAATGCCTCGGTCAAGTTGTACTGCCCGTATGCCATTAACCAGTTCTTTGCTATGGTGCAATATCCGGACATCGTGCCTTATTTTGGTCATTATTGGATGACCAGCGCTAATGCGAGTGCGGCGTTAATTGCGTACTTACGGCGACTTGAGCTCAAGACAGATGAGATCCAGCAGATTTGCCAGCAACAGTTCACCTTGTCTTATCAGGAGATCACTGATGCTAGCTTCTTTGGCACGTTCTCGTTCAAGCAGCTGTTAGTGCAAGCTGGCTATTTCTCCATTGAGTCTCTTGCTAAAAATGCCGCTTCTCCTGAGGAGAGAGAATTCAACTGTGTCATCACCAACAAAGATGTGAGCAAGGCTTTCTTTCCCGTGTTGGCCAGCTACTTACTGCACTTCGACCAAGAGAAGCAGCGTCAGCTGGAGCAATCGTGCACAGAGACCCAGAAAGCCTTGATTACAGGTGATATTGCGCACATGTGTGTGCTTTTCAACCTAAACTTGTGCAAAGCGGGCTACACCGTATTGCAGGATGCTAAGGAGGCCTTATATGCCTGCTTCTTTGAGATGTATCTGCAGTCGGATCTGATCCTCACCGTGCGTGAAGAGATCAACAGTTTGGGGCGGTGTGATCTGGTAGCTGAAACCAGTGAGCGCATCTTTGTCTTTGAGCTCAAGCGTCTTAACCAAAGCTCCGCGACCAAAAACGCGCGCCGCGCTATGTTAGATGTGGCGGAGCAGCAAATATTAAGCAGGGGTTATGGCAGTAGTCGCATGGATCGAGATAAGCCGATTACAGATGTAATCTTGGTGATTTGCGACAAATACCGTCAGGTCTGTGCTTGGCGCACACTTGACGTCACCAAGACGGGGCAGCTAGAACGCCACGAGGGCTTTGTGGAGATGTTGAACATTGCCACGCAATTGCAAGTACGGCAATTGGCTCATAAGGCGCACAATCTCGTCTCCACCATCATCAAGATGGTAAAAGAAATGGTGCGTTAGCCATGATGTACGTTCGCTCGCAGGCTGCGTCTTTTTCTGCTCTTCCTGCCTAAAGGCATAGAGGTAAACACAAAGACCACAGCAACAGCAAAGGCCTCACGACGCCATGATCTTCGGTGTCCGCCAGCAAGCCATTACTTTTAGTGCTACGCTGGCCTCTACTATGTGCTTGCCTGTAACCTTAAGGAGGTGATGGTTGTGGTGGTGGTGGTGGTTGTGGTGGTGGTGGTAGAAAGCAACACCTAAACGCGCTCCTTCGCAAGACTTCACACGCCATCACATGGACTCTCATGCTTGATCGCATGAGCACTGCTGCTTTTTGGCATCACCCAACCTCTAAGAGAGCAACGGCCGCCAGCAGTACACCCACTGGCGACCGTAGTCAAAAGCGCTAATGCTGAAGAAACAAGCGATTGCGCCACGCTCTTAGCGCTTAGCGCTGATGTTGGTTGCCCTCAGCCGTGACCTGTGGCGAGCGCTGTGGCGCGGCCACCGCATCTGTTGGGGACTTATCCTGAATAGCCGCAGCGGCATTAGCCGCATCTTGCTCGGCACGCTTAGCATCAGCTAAACGCTGCACTGGCGCCATATCCGCGCCATCCTCATCTAAGTTGATGACATCACGCAAATCAGAGGCCGCTAAAGCAGCCCGCTCTGCAGCGGTAATAACATGATCGTCCTTATGGGCCCACCACTTCTCAACAGGCTTGGCCGACTGCAAGAGCTCCAGCCGAATTAACATGCTGTCAGCAACCGTGGTGTTAGGCTTAACTAAGCCTGGAGCAAAGAAAAAGCGTAAGCCCTTAGGGGTGATAATAAAGTTGGTAGGACTCAGCTCCGTAGCCGAGAGCACGATCGAGAGCAAGGGGGAATTGAACTTAGTGTACTTGGCCTCGATGGCACGGGCACAGAGCATGGCAGCCAGCTCGGAGTTTTCAAAGAGCTGATTAAAGCGAATGGCCTTACCAGTTTCAGCCTCAAAGTTAATGGTCTCAACGATGAGGTTTTCTTTGTTGGCACCGGCAATGCGCTGCTTAAAGATGCTGAACATAGTCAGCACTGGATCGCCAGGTTGAGAGTAGATACTCATCTTGACATGCTGTACGGACTTTGGGCGTGAGCGGCTGTTAAAAAGTACCGTACTGGTAGTGAGGTCATCATCTCCATCATAGAGGTAGTTGAGGTGACTGACCATTTCCCGCTCAAAGCGGCGGGCATAGTAGTTTACAAGACGGGTACAGGTGGTCTTAAAGGCGTCCAGTTCACAGGTTTGCGGGACGTCGATATAGGAGGTGCTAAAGGAGCGGTCGATAACCAGCTCTTTGGCCTGAGCTGAGGTCAAAATGGCACTTACAGAAAAGAGAGCGCACAAGAGGACGCCGGTTACGAGGTAACGTACAGGTAAGAGCAGCACAGTGCGCGCATGAAGCACAGAGCGCAGAGAAAGCAGATTGTGCACAGAGCCTCCTTACGATAGGAGTGGCGTCACAGTCATCAAGCGCAGCACGAACAGTAAGCCGTACAGGCACTGACGGCAGCAACGGCAATTCCACAGAAAAAGAGGGCCGCAAAGAGCAGCAATGACTATACTCTCAGTATAGCGCGCTTGCCATAGCCTCAGCTTAGCTAAAGTGCAATCTTTACAGAGTGCGGTGAGCTCCACTCTCCCACTCCTCTGGCAACAGACTGGTGTGGCATTAACAGCGCCCGCCCCCTGTAACGTGCTTCAGCTTATGACCCTACTCCCTAACACTCTTACGCTTATTCACGTCACCTCTACTGCTGTGCTGTAGTTAGCTCCAACCCCATGCACGGTAGATGACTTCTGCTGGTAACAGTGGCTCGGGGGCGGCGCCGTGGCTACCGATCATCTTTTCCATCCACACCATATCGTACCAACGACCGAACTTATAGCCGCTGTGGGCAAAGTAGGCATTAAGCTCATAGCCCATATGAGCATGAAAGTGGACGCTATCTAAGGTGAGGTGAGGATCAGCGCCGCTGGCGGTTATGGCCTGTAGCTCCTCCTCTGGCAGATAGGCAATGCAGGCATAGAGATTGAGGAAATGCTGCTCTTGTAAAAAGAGCTCTAAGACCCGATAGAGGGTACTGCCAATACCGCTATGACGCCGTGTGGGTTGTAGGTAGATAGTGATCTCTGCACAGTGGGCATAGGCCTCACGCTCATGGAAGGCACTGGCATAGGCGTAGCCAATGATGGTGCCCTGCTCTTCGACCACAATGTAAGGGTAGCGCTCCATACGTGCGCTCATACGCTCCAAAAACTCTTCAAGGGATGGGGTCTGGAGCTCAAAGCTGACGGCGGTGTGAGTTACATAGGGGTCGTAGATTGCTCTTAAACGCGGGGCATCCTCAAGCTGTGCCTTACGGATAAAGATCTCACCCTGTGGTAGGGTAAAGGCCCACCCATTGCGTCCATGGCTGTTAACAAGACGCGCTTGAGCGCTAATCTTGGCTTCTGCCGGTAAAGGATGGGGATCATTGTGGCATTGGTAGCGCAGACGGCGCAGCGAGTTGAATTCGACCATAGGGGCAGACCTCTAATAGACACAGCTCAGAGCTTACACCCCAGAAACAGCGCTCTCAAGACTTGCCACGATTTGCTCTTTTTGCCAGCAAAGCCCTGCTCGCGTGCACCGTTTCTTGGCATCTTTGGCTCAAGACTTTGCGCGGCTTAAGCCTAAAGCTGGTAGCAGCTGGTAGTAAGAGCGTAACAGTACCGATAGCTTTACGGTATTAGCAGGCGAGGTTGAAGGTAAAGACAAATAAGAGCAAGGCAAGCTGGCCGCTTGCTTTTGCAGAGGGCGCAAGGTGGAGCGCTGTAAGGCTTGGGCGGCAAAGGAGCCATTAGTAACCAGCAGCTTGATGTGCGGCTGCTCCTGCAACAGGCCAAGGATATCGCTGTACTCTACATCTCTAATATTGCTGTCTAAGGAGCCAGGGCGCACACAACTGTAGATAACGTCATACAGAGCGATCCCCAGTGAGTTAAGGGCCTCTTGGCGCGCCGCTACGGTAAGCAAAGCAATGGTCTGCTCCGCGATGAGCTCACTTGCTTGTGGTGAATCTAAGTCCACAGGTGGGCACTGAGGATGACGCTGCAAAAAGAGGAAATGACCGATGATGCGGAAAAAGCGATTGCGGGGGTGAGCGTAGTAAAAGCCCTGCTCTAAGGACTTTACTGAGGGCATAGAGCCTAAGATCAGAACCCGAGGCTGGGGAGGAATAAACGGAGCAAAGCCGACAATGCGCTCGGTGCTAGCAGCACGCGCAGTATGTTCTGCTGGCGCTGGAGCTGTGGAGGATGCTTTTGGCGTTTTTACAAAGCGCATAAATAAGGAAATTCTTGGTCACTGACCTAAGGGTAACATGGTCTAAAACAAGAGGCTTATGCCACAAAACTGGGCTCTCCTCAGTGTTTGGTGAATATGGCACCAACACTACTCTAAGTTTGGTCACGCCAAACGCCCTCACAGGGGTTCCCATGCTTAATCGCAGAGCGCTGCTGCTTTTTGGTATCCCCCAAACTCTGAGTAGAGAACAAAACTGCGGTCAGTGCCGCACTTTGCGCTCAAGTTTTACCTTGAGATATGCATGAGGCATGACCATAACCCCTGTGTTTCTCAGCTACTTCAGTGTGCCCTCAACTTTGGTAATGGTGTGTCCACTCTCCTGCACTAAGGCCTCCAAATCCGTGCGCTTAATATCAATGGAGAAGTGATTATCGAGCGGGTGGCAGTTTACAAGCTCGATGCCATCCATCTCTACCGGCTGCACGTAATGCACTGTAAGGCCAAGGTCATTGAAGAGGCACAGTGGGCTCACATGACCTGCCGGAATGCCCATAAAGGCCAGATCAGAAACCGAGGCAAAGGAAAAGCGTGGTACCCCCAGCGCATTTGACAGTGCCTTAAGATCGGCCCGATACGACAGCGGCAGGGTAAACATGTACAGCTCGTGCGTTTTATTGGTAAGTACCAGATTCTTCAGAATCACGCCCTGCATGTCAGGCAGCTCAATGTCGATATCACCATGCCCTAAGGCCTCATGAGCGTAGAGCTGGTAGGAGATGTGATGCTCTTGCAACAGTGGCAGCAAGGTATCCTTAACAAACATGGCGCTTAACCTCGAGTCTATGGGGAGTCTATAAAGAAAAGCCAGTAACAAAGGGTTAACTAAAGGGGAAAAGAGCAAAGCTGACGTCGTGCTCTCTTCCCCAACAACTACTGCGGAGCAAAGGCCGAGCGCTTAGCGGAAAAACGCTGAGGCAGTAAGTTCAGGGACATCAGCACCATCAGTATTAAGGTTAACACCAGTGCCTGTGCTACATACAGGCGCAACACAATGAAGGTGAGACTCGGGTCAAAGTACGAGGTACCACGAATCATCGCCTCTACTGCTACCACTCTAAAGTGAGCATAGTAGCGCTCCATTATCATCACGACACCATAAAACAGAGCCAAGATCATGGCAAAGCCAGGCAGGTTCTTAATGATCACCATAAGGACGCGCAAGCCCATTGCAGGCAGGCGCAGCACACTTACAGTGGTAATCGTAAAGCACAGCAGCATCGCCACCATTAAGACCAGAATGCCTATGGTAAAGATCGCGGTCATGTTATTGGCGTAAGCAATCTGCTCTGGGGTAGCAATCTGGAGCACGGGATTTTCTTTAGCCTTTGCCATGTACTCGTTAAGAGCCACGACACTGGCGGAGGTAACGCCATAGAACACCGCTACCGCTACTGCATAATAGCCGCATAAAGAGAGGAGAATGGTGCCGAGGTGGCTTTTGATCTCAGACCAGAGATGCAGACGGGCTAAGTGTAAACCCATGCGCTCATAATTGCGCTCTAATTTGATCTTTTCCTCTGCCTCGTTAAAGACCACCTTTGAGGAGATTAAGTGCTGCTTACCATCACCAAAGCCCTTGTCATCCACGTCATTGCTGATGTCAGAGTGATCAGTACTCTCTGCCTTGGCATTGGTGTCTGTAGAAGAAGAAGTAGTAGTAGTAGTAGTAGCAGCAGCAGCAGCAGCAGTAATGCTATCGCTGGTCGTAACTGTAGTAGCTGCCGTACTATCCTGCTCTTGCTCCTCTTGCGGAGCGGTACGCGCTTTCTCCTCTAAGGCATCGGCCGTTGCGTAAAGCTGCTCTGTTTCCTCTGCTAAAAGCTGTAAAGCGTAGCGCTGTCTACAGCTGCGCTGTAAGGCCCACAGCACATAAAGTGGCAGCAGCACTGGGCAAAGGAACACTAAGAGCACCGCCATCATCCCCCACACGGGACACAATACCCACCATGGCATCACACGGCTATAACCAGTCAGGGCCATCACTAAGGAGGCTAAGGGGCCGCCAATGCCAATAGACACAGGGGTCATAAAAAACCTTGCGTAGAGAGATGCGACCTTTTGTTCCATAGTGGCTCTTCTGTGCACCTGAGGTGTAAGGGAATATGGGAAAAGCAGTGCTCGCTTAGGTGTGCGCAGCTGACAGCGATAGACTTCAGCACGACACAGCAGGCGTGGGCTGCACACTGTGGCGCTAAGCTTAAGCAAAGAGGGCGGCCTTTGGCAAGACAAAGTGCAGACAAATGCATGGATGGATGCACAGGGGCGGGCGCTGCTACTACGAGAGCGGTGGCTGGCGCTAAGCACGAGGGCAGGCACTACCCCAAAGGCAATCGCTAAGCGCTGGGGCGGCGTTGTACATGGCTGTACAGGACTGTACAGGGTAGCGATGCTGGCGCCTTACTTAATAGATGACGGTATTTATGGCAATCATGATTGCCTCACCTTAAGGTAGGCTCTATCTAACCTGCACCCTTACTACCCTAAAGTACCTAAGTGGGTGGTGACCCCCTTGTAAATAAGCCAATCCTCATTTTGCCTAACAATCAACAATCCCATAAATATGGGGTTTACACCGACATCTTTTGTTGGCTTGGGGCCAACTTTGCCAATCTGAGCTGGTTGCCTTGCTTTTGCCTAGGTTACAGGGCTAAGTGGCTACGGCTACAAGGGTGGCGGTATTTCACGCTAAACAACGTGATGAACAAAAGGGCGTCACCAGCCACGTACCTAAAGGCGCCTTATCTCAAGAGTGGTACCTTAGCAAACACCTCCTCTCAGGGTAAAACACCTGATTGTAGGCAGTTATCTCCTTTGGGATGTGCTTTTGGGGATACCATCTTTGCAGGGGCCCAAAAACAACAAAGCCGCAATCACTTCTCAGCAACTGCGGCTTTGGCGCGGTGGTGTGGGACACCGCTACATTACAGCACTAAACTCTCTTACACTCCGGCCGCCAACACCGCAATGATGATCATTACCTGTGGCGACAGAATACGTAAGAACATAGTGATTGGGTACACCGTGGCGTAACCTAAAGACGATGCCTCTGGATTGGAGTATAAACCATTAGCAAAAGCTAAGGCTGGAGGATCAGTCTGCGAACCGGCGATCATACCGCACAGCACCAAGTAGTTAACCTTGGAGAACTTGTACGCTAAGAAGCCCACAGTGAACAGAGGAATAAAGGTAACTAACAGACCACACCACACCCAAGTTAAACCAGGGCCATTGGTTAAGGTCTCCCAGAAGCCGTTAGCACCAGCGCAGATACCCACGATCGATAAGAACAGGGTAATACCAATCTCACGTAAAGCCGAGAGACCTGCTGCTGGCATCGACCAACGCAGACGGTTGCCAGTTAAAGGAGCACCGAAGCGCGATAATAAAATAGCCATCACCAGAGGGCCACCCGCCACACCTAACTTCATAGGTGCAGGCACGCCCGACACTGGAATTGGGATGCTACCTAAGAGGATACCTAAGATTACGCCAATGAATAATGGCAGCATGGCCACCTTGTGTAACTCCACCGAGGAGTTACCAATAGCCTTCTCGGCAGCGGCAATGCTCTCTTTGGTACCGATGACGTTTAAGTAGTCACCAAATTGCAGCTTCATGTGGTGCGATGGCAGGAATTGCACACCAGCACGAATCAGACGCGACACAGCAAGATCAAAGCGCTCTTCTAAGTGCAGATCGCCCAGCTCTTTGCCGATCACGTCACGCTTGGTCACCACAATACGCTGTACGACCTTGTTGGTACCACGGGTGGTAGTGGTAAAGGCGCTTTGCACCATGGTGCCGATAGCGTTAGCTACCTTTTCAAGCTCGCTCTTAGGGCCGACGAAGTGCAGTACGTCACCAGCCTCAAGCTTGGTCTGTAAGTGTGGCACGATCAGGTCTTCGCCGCGCTTAATACGCGAGCACACCACGAGCTCTTCACGCACACCTGGCACATCTTCAAGCTCTTGACCAGCGAAGTGACCTTCAGAGACAGTGATGTTAGCCGTCTCGATGCGTGGGCCCTTGACCTTGGATTCGAGGTACTGTCTGCCAGCTTCTTCGATGTTCACGCGGAAGATGATACGGATTAAGATCATCGTCAGCAGGATGCCGCACACACCGAATGGATAGGCCATAGCATAGGCCGAAGGCACGACAAAGGAGTCAAAGCCTAACTCATCAGCCACGCCAGGATCGAGCACCGCTCGCATATCAATGATCATCTGATTGGCCGCACCTAAAGCAGGCGTATTGGTGATAGCACCAGAATACATACCCACCATGGCGTCAATCTTGACGATGCCAATGAAGTGCAGAATCATGGCGATGGAGCAGCCCATGACGATAATCACGAGCACCCAACCCACTAACTTCGCACCCATGGAACGAAGCGATGAGAAGAAGCTTGGACCTACTTGCACACCAATGGCGTAGACGAACAAGATCAGACCAAACTCTTGCACGTAGCCTAAAATGCTACCTTCTGCTGTGGTAAGTCCTTCAGCAGTACGAATGGTTAAACCAAACCACTCGTGGCTGAAGTGACCGACGAGAATGCCAGAGAAGAGAACACCGCCGATACCTAAGCCGATACCGCGATAGCGCACCTCGCCGAGCAGAATTCCTAAAACGGCGGCAATGGAGATTGCCAGCGTTAAAAAAGGAATTGTCGACATAACTTATTCCTACCTAACACTGATCTGAGCTGGCGCTCAGACACCTTTCCCACAAGCGTTACAAAGACTTAAGTGCAAGACTTAAGAGAGTACAACGCTTATGGGCCTTACCGGTGGCACCGGTTGAACTGGGTTTTGATAAGGGCCGAACCCAAGGCGAGCCAACCTCACCTCACGGTGATGCTGGAATTACTTGTGCCCAGGCAGGCTCCACACCACTTAGCAGCCACAGCCACCAAGCAAACTGCAACACAGGCTTAGAAAACTAAGTCCCCAGTTACGGCTTTGTTGCTCGAGACAGATCAGGGCAGCAATAGCCACGCGTTCCCAAAATTAATATTTTCTCTACTATGCAGAGCAAAAGCAAGAAAAAATCGCAAGTAATGGCTGCCTTCGCACGCTTATGCCCTTTTTTGCTGGGCAAAGAAAGAGCAAGGCTGGAAGTAGCTTACAAGCTTGTGTGTATGGGCTTTGATAGCAATTTGCAGGCGCGCTACTGTAGTTTTGTCCACGCTGATCGTGACAGAGGTGGCAAATTACGAAAAAGCTGTGAGCACTAAGCAAAGCGCCAGAAACAAGCCGGTAGCGACGAAATGAGGTTGGCAGCATCCCGACACTTGTCTGACAGCCTCAGAAAAAAGAGCCAAAGTACGCTCTCTGCACGCAGTATACGCTGAGGGCTGTGCTGTCTTGGCTCCTTCATAAGGTATAAGGTTGATGCTATGGAGCTCTAGCTTAAGGAATTCTCTTATGGTTGTGGGTATGGCTGTAAGGACACCTCGGGCAATGGACTCTGTAGGGACAGCCTACCTGAAGAGTGGAAGCTGTAAGGTCTCTTACATCGCTCCTGTAAACATCCCTCCTCACCACAACTATTCTCACCTCAAAGTTAACGTCGGTACTTCTGCTTACAACTACAGCAACAGCAACTGCTTCAAGCAGCGCCTTAGCAGCACTTAAGCACTGACTACAACGGTCGTTATTAGCGATGAAAATCGCAGCCGCACCAACCATCACTACGAGATCTAAAGAGAGCGTTTACTCCCTTGTTTCTTCAAAGTATTTTTCCACCTGTTATTGGCTTAAAATCGGCCTTTTAGTTAGAGTTAAGCCCATTGATGCAGAAACCTGATATAGAGCGTCTAGCGTCGCTATCGCGACGTATCTTGAGGTAGGTTAATGGCACGTAGCTTTGCTCACACAAGGGGAAAACGCCCTCGGTCTAAAGGCACACAGAGCAGTGGACTCTGGCCACAGCCATAGCGCCCAAAAAAGAAAAGCCCGAGCTTAACGCATAAGCTCAGGCCTCTCTGTGCACCACGTGCAGACTACCAATTAGTCCTTATCTGGCTGCTGACCATCATGAGCCTGCCACTGGCAAGGCAAAAGTGCCATGTTAGTAAAGACCGCATTAAAGGATGAGTCCTCTGGGCTGCAAGCATACACACCAAAGGAAACCGCTCCTGTAGCCTTATGGAGGTGGCAGACACGCATTTGCTTAAATACATGCCCATCTTCTGAGCACTCAATGCGGAAGTCATCAGCACGGCGGCTTAAGCGGTACCACATGGACTTAGTCGTAGCCGGAATCTCAGTGGTAGCCCAATCGGAATATCCCTGATTAGTAACCACGCTACCTAAGTGCTGGAAGCGCTCGTTCTCGTACTCAATCGAGCCCTTAAGCCAGTTTTCGCTATCGAGGTACAGCACAACGCCGCATTGATCGAAGCGGTGATGACTGGAAGCAAAATCGGTCTTCACCACAAAGGAGAAGTACTGCTCCTCAGTGGTCATTTGCAGTACTGGTGCATTGTCATTACGGAAGTGGTAGTACGTGCGCTGCCACAAATCGGTGTGGGGCACGGTCTCAATCTCGATGCGCTCTGGCGTAATCACAAACTTTGATGGCTCACGCGTCCACACCAGCTTTTTGACGTTAAATTCCATTAGGCTCAGACTCCTATTTCAGCTTGTACCGCTATGATAGCAGCTGCCTCAGAGCTAAAGCTACGCTCGCTTAGCTTATTTGTGACCGCAATTAATATAGCCCCCTGCTGATTGCGCTGTGACCAACAAAAAAGGGTTCTAGTGTGCAATTCATGGGATGCCATGTAAGAAAGATGGTGGGCATGCCAAGGAAGTGCCTTCAAGGTGCGTGCTGCCAAGCATGTTCGCTTCGGAGTTTGTATGAGGCTAAGTTGTGGTATCCAACAAAATCTGAGCATAGCCCAAATGCAGTACCACATGAATGGCACACTAGAACCCAAAAAAGCGCTGCCACAATCGGAGAAGCCCAACTCTGGCAGCGCTTGGTAATTACTTTTTTGCCTACGCAAAAGTAGCAGTAAGCGCGCTCGCGTCACGCTTACCGTGAGTGTGAGAGGAAAACTATTACTCCACGCCTACTCGACTCCTACTCGACGCCCTTGGTCTCGTCCGCCTCGTAGTTAAAGAAGTCAAAGTCAGCACAGCGCTCGTGCAACAGGCGATCAGCACAGGTGATACCCACAAAGAGGCCCGTAAACTCACCAAACTTGCAGTATTCGTCTGAGAACTTTGAGGTATCGAAGTCAGGGCCAATCTGCTTAAGCTCACTGGTCTTGAGCTTACCGTGGCAAGCGTCACCGCTGCCATCAGTGCACTTGTAAGCCCACGCAAAATGGAACTTACGGCCGCTAAAGACCACTTGCATCACGATTTCTTGGCTATCGTCTACAGCCGTGCGCGTATCCAGCATCTCGGTCTTAGTGCCATTTTCAAGATGCACCAGCGACAGCGCACTGCCCCCTAAGGTCTGGGAGTAAGTCTTACGCAGATTAACGTAGTTTTGGTTATCGTAGTAAACGATTAAACCAGCGCTGTGCTGATAGACCTCAGGATGGAAATCTACCGCCGTGGTCACCGTGGTATAGACCGAGGTGAGCTTGCGGGCCAAAATGCTGACCTTATGAAGAGAGGTACGCGACTCCTGACCGCGTAAGCGCACGTAGCTAGGCCGCGCCGTCACTGAGGCAAAGGACTCAGGCAGAATACGTGGAGCGTAGTAGCAAAGATGCAGTCTGCCATCATCAAAGTCATCCCACGACGGCATATCCGGTAATGGGCAGGCCGGTAAGTTTGGCTCTGGCACCTCTAATTGCGCTAAAGGAGAGTCACCTGTGAGGCGCAGCCAGCCATCAACCGACCACTGTGCCTTTTGGATTGCCGTCTCACGGCCTAAGGTGCAGCGCAGATCAGGCACAAATGGACGGGCAGTTAAGTGCACCACATAAGTCTCGCCATTTGGCAAATCGACGTAGGAGGCGTGACCAGACTTTTGTAGCACCGACTCGGGGTTAAAGTACTTAAACTTCCAGTGATCAGGGTCAGCACGCTCATTGGAGTTGTTAATGGTCGAAGTAAGGAAGTAACCCTGTGGATCAGCCTCATACGGGCCAAAGACATGACGCGAGCGCGCCATGGTAGCGCAGTGGTTATAGCCGGTACCGCCCTCAGCGCACATGAGGTAGTAATAGCCATTACGCTTGGTGAGGTGTGGAGCCTCAATGCAGCCACGATCGGTGCTACCACGCCAAATACGCTGAGGATAGCCCACGATGTGCTTTTGCGCAGGATCGTATTCGCAGACACAAATGACGCCTGGTTTTTCGTAGCCCTCACGTGTCTCCCACTCTAAGGACACCACATACTTACGGCCGTCGTCATCATGCAGCATAGAGGCATCAAAGCCTGCAGAGTGCAGATAGACTGGCTCTGACCATGGGCCACAGATATCAGCAGCGGAGATCACGTAGTTATCCACGTCGAAGTAGCGCGAGTTCATGGAATTCATGACGCCGTAGACGACGTAGAAGCGATCCTCAGCCTCGCAGTAGGTGAGGCATGGGGCCCAAATGCCCTTAGCACTTGGCAGGCGCTTTAAGTCTACCTGGTCGGTGATGACGTGGGTTAAGAGCTCCCAGTGCACGAGATCACGAGAATGGTAGACAGGAATGCCTGGCAACCACTCAAAGGACGACACGGCGCAATAGTAGTCATCGCCCTTACGGCAAATGCATGGATCCGGGTTAAACCCCTTAAAGATTGGGTTAGTGATCATTTTCCTCTTTTTCCTCTCATCTGCTCTGAGCCGCTTCTTACCTACCTTGCCTAGTCGCAGCCACATAGCGTATGTGGTGGTATAGCGTGTGTGGTGGTAAACGAGGGCGGTTGTACCTGCGCTAAAAGCTCTGCCCCTACCCTAAAAATAAGCTACACCGCCCTACTCTACCTACGTAAGGCGTGCGGCCTCTTACTTGGGGTAAGGGCGGCCAAGCCAGCGTCTCTGCCGTGCTATGTGCCTATATCAAGGCTTGCTCCAACCACCTTTAGCGCCAGTCTACACCTCCACCATTTCCTCAGTTTGGTGGTGTTGGCATTACTGGCAGCACATGCAGCGCTGGCTGGCAGGCAGCACACATAATGCTGCCGCTGGCTTGAATTTACTTGGCGTCGGGGCCAACAAACCAGCCAAAAGCAGCACAGCGGCCTAAATCCCAGCTGTCCCAGCCCTGCCACGTATTGGTGCTCACCGTATCAAAGAGGATCTTGTAGTTCCAGTAATAGTGGCCCGCACCTAACTGCCAAATTGCCATTTGCGCACGGCAGAGCTCACGATAAATTTCGCGGCGCTCATCCTCACTCATACGTGGCGTATCAGCAGCTGCCACCACGCCGTTTAAGATGCTCTGACCGCCCTTTGTGTCATAACCGCAAGCAAGCGAATTAAAGAGGCACCACTCACCGCAAATAACCTCGTGCTTAGAGCACACCTCACGGTATTGTGGCATCAGCTGCTGTTGCAGATAGCTTAAGTAAGTCTCAAGCTTCTGCTCCACCCCCGTCATTTCCGCCATCATCAGATATTGGTGGGTGTCGAGTACCACATCTGGGAACTTAGTCTGATCGCACATGAAGTCCTGCCATGCCATGAGCTCAAAGCCATCATGGAAGACGATCTTTTTGCCCTGTGGCAGATGTGGACGCATGCGTGCATAGGCCTGCAGATAGAACTCACGCAGGAACTCCAGCGTATTCGGCTTAGAGGCAGCACCGAGGGCAGGATCGCGGGCTGGATAACGCTTTTGCAGATCCATTACCTTCCACATATTCTCGGTGATTGGCTCGTTTAAGATCTCAATGCCGTATAAGGCAGGGTGCTGACCGTAGCGCTGAGCTAAGCGCTCTAACACCGTGAGGACAAACTCAACCTCCTCTGGGTGTTGACTCCACTGGCAGACACCTTGGATACCACCGTTATCAAAGCCATTTTGGCCTAAAGGTGCGGTGTGCAGGTCGATTAAAACCGTCATCCCGTAGTGAGCGGCCCAATTTAAGGCGTTATCCAGCTCGGTGGTGCAGCCGATAAATGGAGGGCGATCACCAAAGATGAAGTACGGCACAGGGATGCGCACGCTGTTGATGCCCATGCCCTTTAAAAGCACAAAGTCGCGCTCGCTGATGTACTCGGCACGGTGCTGAGCGATGCGATTGCGATAAGCATCATCACTTAAGGTCTGTGGCAGATAAAACTCATCAGTAGAGTCAGACTGAGCAAAAGTCTGTGGACTCATCCACTTTTCGAGCACCAACCAATTGCCAAAGTTTGCACCGTTAATGAAAGCCATCGACTCATCTCCCCTTAAGCAACGCAACAAACAGAACAACAACCAAAAGCCAAAAGCCAAAAGCCAAAAGCACTGCGTAGCGCCCTCCTAATTGCGCCAGCGGCACTCTTCACCCTGAAGACCAACACTACCGCCACAGTCTGCTCTTCCTCAAAAGCAGCTGAGCGCACAGCGGGTAATTAAGCACCCTCAGCACAGGGTACACCTCCGTGTTACCCCCAATGTGCACGTACACGAATGAGCGATAAAGCTCGTGGGCTTAAGCCCCAGAGTACTAAAGCGAAAAAGGCATAACCATAGTGCTGTGGCGCTGATAGACAGTATGGTTTTACCGCTGTCTTCAGTGGCCACAGGCCACTTGGCTTCTCGCCGCCACAGCACAACGCCATAACACTAAGAGCAAAGTCACACCGCTTTTCCTCGAGCGGTGCTTACAGGCGCTTGAACAGTGGCTCTACTGTGCTCTGGTAAGTGGCGCCTCGAGGAGCGCTAGCTGTGATGTTGCGGCCTTGCAATACCGCCCATCCTGAAGCTTTTGCCCCTAGAGGTAGTCCTCCACACTTACGCCCATACAGTAACGCAGTAACTGTCGTTACGCCCTTGTGCTGGCCCTATCCTTAGCTTAAGCGGCATCCTCATACCACTAAAGCTTTTCCCTCAAGGCAGGCCCAGACCACTACATCCCTACCTTTGTGTGTCAGCGCTTCCTCAAACGCATAAGCACAGGTAAAGAGGCTGTAGCGTGGCTTTTGGTGCTATAGCTTGGCTACGGGTGCCATAGTAAGCTTTACCCTGCTTGTTGCCTATAGCCATTTCTCAGTAGAATTTGGTCAATTTTCAGATTACATGCAGACAGTGATGCAGTTCAAATTTTTGCTACCAACTGTTTTGCAGAGTAGTAGAGGCTTGTTTATGCCAGCGCAGCGCCAGCATCATCTCTTAGAAGTCATCGTCACCAGTGAGCAATATCCGGTGCGATTCTTTAGATCTGTAGATAACGGCTCCTATGTTCCCTACCACTATCATGCGGCGTGGGAACTGATCTTTATTAAGAATGGCGCCATGACTTTAAGTGCACCGGCGCAGTCGGGAGCACTGGCGTATTGTCTTGCAAAGCTACCGCAGATACCGGAGCACTTGCCTCGGGATTTAGATTCTTTGCAGGCCATGCCTCTACCTGAGATAGACACGCACAAGGTCATGAGTGCCCCCGAGTATGCGGCACAAAGAGCAACGGCTACCGCCATAGCAACGGCTACCGCCATAGCAACAGCTGCCGCCGCAGCAACGACTGCCGTCGCAGCAGCGGATGCAGAGGCTGCAGCGACCACAGCTCACGCGGAGCAGTCGGCACAGGCTGCTACTAACCATGAGGCACCGGCAAAGGCTAACCACGCCAGCGCTACCGCTACCAGCGCCCCCCACACCGAGACCTTAACTAAAGAGACAGCCTCTCTCCTCGCTTCTGCTGCCTCTAAGGACACAGCTGCCCCTAATCAGCGTGGTATGGGAAGTGAGGCTGCAGCTGCTCAGGGCGCAACAGGCTCGTTAGCAGCGCCCGCCCCTCAGACGACCCTCCCAGAAAATAGCTGCCATGCGGCCAATGACACACATGGCAGTAAGAGCCCGCATGATGCTATGTGCGGCGGCCAAGAACACTCGGCGCAGACTCCTTTTTCCTCATCACGCCTTGCAGCCGATCTCCCATCTCGCAACCACTCACTATCTGCTGCTGATACAGAATTTACTGACCCTACTTTTGCCCATAACAGCATGCTCTTAGGAGCGGGCCTCAGTGGTGGTGAGTACACTTGTGCGCTGCAGGCTAACGGCTATAACTTTGCTCTCATTAACTCCAATGAGATGCACGCCTCCAGTTGCCAACACTACAACGAAGCTTATGTGCTGCAGATCCCTGAGACCTTTTTAGCTGAGAGCATTAACTACCACCAGTCTTTTCCGCTGTACTTGGACTTACACCAAGCCTCAGAGCAGGATCTCAAGCATCTGACACGGGCCTTTTGGCGGCTTATCGTGGTACATGAGTGCCTACAAGACCAAGACGGCTTTAAGGTGTACTTTAATCATGCGCTGTACTCCCTTTTAGAGAGCTTACTGCCGCTGGTGGTCTCGGGACATGCGCTGCAACAGCTGAAGCTGGAACCTAGCCGCAGTGCAAACTTAAAGCGCTTACAGCCGGTATTTGACTTCTTACGTGATCACTACCATGAGCCCCTGAAACTTGAGCAGCTGGCGGCCTTAGCCCACTTACATCCAGGCTACTTTTGCTCGGTTTTTAAGGATGCGGTGGGCATGAGTCCAATGAGCTACTTAAGCGAGATTCGCATGTGCCATGTGTACTACGATTTGGCCGAGAGCAAATTACCCATTTCGACCATTTTGCAGCGGCATGGCTATACCAACACGAAGAAATTTTACCGGCTGTTTAAGGAGCGCTTTCATGTGAGTCCACGTGAGGTGCAAGCGTCACATCATAAACAGGCGCTGCACTCTACAAAGGAAGCGTCGTACTTTGACCGGCTCTTTGCGCGAGAGGAGCCAGCGCCAGCCACGCCAGAGGGCACCTGACAGCGCTTATCTGCAAGATGAGCACTACCACTGAGGGTAAAGATGCAGCACTTGCGGCACAGCAACACCACCGCAAAGCGGATCACAGTACTCTATCTCAAGTAGCCCTTACTCTACGCTACCTACTGCGACAGCGACAAACGCGCCTTACTACTGGTGATGCCTAACCTCAGGGGAGCAGGTACGCTGCAGCCATCTCACTGTAAGGCCTAGGGCAAACGCCGCAACAACAACAACAACAACAACAACAACACAGTGCCACAGCGATGCATTGAGGCTAAGACGCGCATCTTAGTGCCTGACGGCGCCTTACCCTAAGGCAAGGCCGCGCGCACTAACTGAGCTGAACAGGGCTGTGCCGGATGTGGCCAAGGCTGGCGCTGGCTGAGCGTCTACAGGTAAAAGTCTCTACTGCAATGCAAGTAGCACCTGCAACCTACGCGGAGTAAGGGCAAGCGCAGAAAAATACAGACACACTGCGCTCCTGAGACCTATGCGGGCTGATTAAGTAGTGCTTTGTGAAAGAAGATGGGGGTTATGTTATACCCGCAAACTTAAGCCTGTCATGGCTTTATGATGCTCTTGGTGTGCGTCAATGTTCCGTGGAAATTAGCGCTGCAAGTTAAGCTTAAGGGCTTACAAGCTGGTTTGGCCATCTGCATCACCCTGATGGGATGAGTTGTTGCCGCTTTGAGTTGAGCTGCACTCTTAGGTTCATGGATATGGGGTGATGGTGGTGGTGGTGGTGATGGGAAGAAGAAAGGCGGGAAAGAAGAATATGATGATGATGAGGAGGAGGAGGAGGAGGATTGACGCGGGAGAGAAAAGCAGCGCAGCGTGGGAGCGCAGGGAGCTTTTGCTGGGGGTGAATTGCGCAAGAGAGATGATAGTGGTGGTGAATGCTGGGCTAACCAATACTGAGGACTCTTAGGAGGCGACCTCTAACGTAGCTGTAAAGCGCCGTACCTTAGAGCCAATCAAGTCCGCAAGCTGATCCTTTTCCCGAATGCTGCCTAAGCGCACATAGGAGTAAGGCGTGCTAAAACTCTCATAAAAGAGCACCAGCGAATTGCCCGCAAAGATCATGACATCGCCAGCGTTAATCTGCCGCACGCGCTTGGCCTGCCCCGATAGCTCCTCTGGCAAGTCTGCATACTTCTCGTTACGGTTGAGATCCACTAGCTCTAATTGCAATGGCAGTAAAGCCTGTAAGTCTAAAGAGGTACCGCTTACTTCTAAGTCAAGGGTAAGTTGGTGGTCACCCCACTTAAGATGCAAGCTATGCGCGGCATCCTTGAGGCTTGGTTTTGTTTTCATCACCCTAATCTGCTCCTTACCCTCAACGCAGCGTAGCTGAAAAAAGAGCCGCAGCATCAGCCTTAGGATTTTAAGGCTATTTTCAGCGGTCTCTAGTTTGATCATGATAGCGACGGAGGTGACACCGCCATAAACTGCAAGCAAGCTCTGCTCTATGAGAGCACTTACTACTCTTACAGCTCTTATGCGGGAGCCACCTCTAGGCACCGAGCAATAGTATACAGCGAGGCCCAGAAGCCTCTGCCACCCAGCCTTGATACACACTGCAAAGTGGCAGCAAAGCTGAGTGCGGCACCATTATCGCCAATTAGGAACCTATTAACTAATAACTACCAGTTTTTGACTCGCTTCAGAGTTGGTTGATACCAAAGCGCAGTAGTACCTATGCAATTAAGCTGTTGCTAGGTGTTATGGCGTTTGGTGTGACCATCCTTGAGGTAGTGATGGCGCTTTACCCATCACACTATGAGCCAATCCGAGCCGAGAAAAATTTTGGTAGTTAATAGTTGTTACGTTTCTAAACGACTTCTATCGATGGCTGTGTCTTCAGGTTAATGCGCGCTTTATCTTGATCACTGGCATCATGCGCTGGCAGGAGATCTCGTCATTTACTGGGTATGATTTCGACGATCTGAGCATTGAGCCTTGGTATGCCACACTAATGGGCTATACCCAAGAGGATCTTGAGGGAGAGAGCTTGGCGCCTTACATGACGCTAGCTGCTCACCGGCTGGGGATAACCACAAAGGAGCTGTTAGAGCAGCTGAAGCGGCACTATGGCGGCTTTTGCTTTGATGAGGATGCCGCAGTAAAGGTATATTGCCCTTACTCCATCAACAAGTTCTTTTCCCCGCTGGCCGCGAAAGAGTTTCTGGTTGACCCTAACTGGATGCCTGAGTTCAAGCCGTTTTGGATGAATAGCTCTCATGTCAGCGCGTCTTTGCAGGCCTACTTCTGTAGTCTTGCTCTGTCGCAGCAAGAGCTAAGCGTGCTCAGTAGGCAAGAATTCGAGTTATCCTACGATGAGCTGCAGGAAGGAAGCTGCTTACAGAAAGTTACGCCCCAGCAGCTCTTAGTGCAGAGTGGCTATTTCTCCATCAAAGCCATCACGGAAAACACCAAAGGTAAACCAACAGACGATCGTTGCTACGTCTGTGGTGTTACCAACTGCGAAATTAGTGAGAAGTTTTTCGAAGCGCTGAGCGGCTGTGGAGTGAGCTGTCCTTCAGACAAAGCGCAGCAAAGCCGCAAAGGCCAGCGCCGCTCAAGATCAAGAGCCAACGCCACAGGCCTCTAAGAGTAAGCGTAGTAAAGCCGCAAAATCTTCTGGCACAGGGAAAAACTCATAGGCGTGATCCGTAGTGCTACTTTTTGCGGTGAAGCGTACCGTTGACAGAGCACTCTATTTCAGTGTGGAGCGCTGTCAACACAAGAAGCTCAGCAGCATTTTTGGGCGCTCCTCAGAGTTTGGTGGATACCACAACGTACCCTCACAGCTTTAGGCAAGCACATGAGACGTGGTGATGGCTTTGAATGTTAGCCACCTAAGCGTAGTGTTGGGACTCTATCCCCCAAACGCTGAAGATAGCCCGCCTTTTCTGCTTCTGCAGCTACTCCAACCTGCTCCTTAAGAGCCGCCCCCCACAGCACGCTGGCGCAGGCACAACCGCAGCTGTAGCTGCTTAGCCCAGCCTTAGTCCACCCTTATCCCACCGTAGCCGTTGCAGCAGCCGCCAGCGCAGGATAAACCTGTACCGACGGCGTCTTAGCGTAGAAAGAGTGCCAGTAAAGCTGGGTGACGTTAAATTGCTGCAACTCCTTACTCTCTCCTAGCGTGCCCACCTTCTCCCAAAATAGATCGCCGTCCCACACCAGAATGTCTAGGTACACATAGTCATGCCCTAAGGCATAGCCAATGTATTCACAGTGAACATCCAGTGCCTCGTAAATAGCGATGATCAGCTTACGTAAGAAGTCTCTGATAAAGAGCTCCTCTGCGGCAAAGGCATGGCGCTGTTGAGCATAAGCTGCTTCGTCAAGCTTTCTCAGCTCCTCTTTGACCTGATCCTCGTACATCCCCGCTTGCTCAGTCACATCCATCAGCTGCTGTAAGAGGCGCTTAGTCTCACCACTACGAGCGGACTTTAATAAGCTCTGCTTGTACTTGACATCGGCCTGCTCACGCTGCGCATACCAATTCTCACATTGCTCTAAGAGCGTGGCCAGCTTACTGGTATCGGCAGGAGCGGCGTTGCCATGGCTGTTGACAAAAGCCTCATGCAATTGCGCCCGTGGCACATAGAGAAAGCCTGCCATCGCTTGGACAGAGTGCAGGCGGCTCATGTTGATAGACTCGCTGGCATCCCCCCCATTTTGCTCAAAGTAAAACTCACTGAGCAAATAGCGGCAATAGGTAAGGCCATGGTAGATATCACGGCGAAGCTTATAGTCAAGGGGCTCCCGCTGTCGCTGCCGTGCGGCTATGTACAGCGCCTGACTGCGCTCTAAAAGCTGCTCATCAGGGTAAGGGAAAGCCCGATCTAATAGCGCCTGCTTACCGTGGGTAAAAAAGGCATACTGCGGTTGATCACAGCCCTCACGATGTAAGGGATCGTTATACCAGCGCTGGGCAATACGATAAAAGCGCACCTGCTGTTGCCACACTAGCCAGCACTTAAGCTGCTTGTCTGTAAGACGGTGGCGCACCATCAAGCTATTCTCGTAATAGCAAAAAGCGCTAGTAGACGGGGCCTCTGCCACTATGCTGGTACCGTCATAGGCATCTGCAAAGGCGTTACTGCCTTGCTCCTCTAGCTTGTACAGGAGAGGAACAGGAGCGGTTGTATACGACGAGTCCAAGATCTTAGGAAAAGGCAAAATAGCCGTGCTCTTGAGGCTACTTGACCAAGTGCGCGGCTCGCTCGCAGCATCGAGCTCACTTAAGTTACAGCGCGTCGGATAGGAGTAGAACTCGTAGCCATCTGGCAGCGGGAAGCTCTGCTTGGCAGCATCAGGAAGAGGAAAGTCAGGCAGTAGCTGCGCTATAGGGTCACTAGCCTCACGTACAGCGTAGGTGTAACCCAGATTAAACTTGCCCATGAGGTCAGGTACAGAGAAGAGGTTCTGCCACCTGCTATTTGTTACCAGCTCTGACAGCTCGTTGAGGCGTAAGAAGATAGCGCCCTGACAATCCATAGCCGCTACCTGCTCATACGTGTAACGATGCTTCTTGAGGTAGGACTGAGGAACAACCACGCCCTCAGAAAAGGCGCTCTGCCCACGGTAGCCTGACAATGCCGCTTGCGCAAAGTCTCTAAGCGTGGCGTAAAACTTTATTTTGGTCAGGGCCAGCTCCATAAAGTTTTGCCCAAAGAACCACGTGAGCACCGCGAGGATATCCTGTTGCAACTGGAGCTTGTTGTTGCTACTGCTCAAGCTAGAAACCTGCACGTAGAGCGCGAATTGTCTGCCCAGAGTTTGCTGGATTCTATGATCCCACCCCGCATACAAGTTCTTTTGCTCTTGAGCATACTCTTCGAAGGTACCATTCTCTTGATGCAGTTGCGCGCACCGATCAAAAAACGTGGCACCATTGTAGAAGCCAGTAAACTCTAAAGGTGCGCTTGATTCCTGATAAGGGCTATGGCTCGCGCCATGGCTCGCATTGAGATTTGTCCCTCCGCGAGCGCCTAGAGCATGTTCGTCGCGGGTGAACACCACAGAGCGCATCACATCTTTATAGTGCTGCCAATGCTGGCGGCCAAGGCGTGAGCTTGCAGACGTAGCGTCCTTGCTCTCGTCTGCACTTTTACTACTGCCCCCCTCACTACTCTCCTCAATCTCCTCGGGCGCACACAAGTCTGTAAAAGGCTCGTAAAACTTAAAGTGGTGTGGTGTATCTGCGTTCTCTGCCTCCTGATCCTCAATTGGTACGAGCGCGATAATTACGTTCTCAAGGGACTTATCCAGCAAGGAGGTGTAATAGCAGCGTGGTACCTCTTGATTGGCGGTAGCAAGAAACTCGAGGTGCAACGGTGGCTGCCAAATGAGGTTAAACGTAGCTGTCTCATAGCGGAAGGGGCTTGTAAATAATGTTCCGCCGTGGGGAGAGCTGATCCGCAGATGGCGCTGCAGGTAGCGGAACATCCATGGGGTAACCTCATCACTTAAGGCTGAGCCACCAGTACAGGCTTGCAAGATAAAACTGCAGTCACCAATGTCCTGGGCATCATATAAACACAAAGCCTCTACAGGGTAGTAATAGGAGGCCTTAAAGTGACGATACTCCGTCCACCACGGCTGTTTCTGTTGTGAGAAGCCTAGGGCAATAGCTCCATCAACAGCTTGAGGTGATACTAGTTCTATCCCCCTAAAGAATTGGCGCTCCAAGGGCAGACCCAGTCCATGAGCGATAAGCAAGCTCTGGCTTGAGCTAGCGTTAAGCTGAGGATATGGAGTGGCAAGTGGCTCATTAAATTCAGCCCAAAATGCCAGATGTAAATCATAGCGGCTGTCTACGACGTGGGTAGGCAATTGCAGCGCGGAGGTAATGAGCGAGAGGGTGTGCTGATAGTCAAAATTAGCATACGTCTGCGGTGTGATCTGGCTGGTGCGATAAGGCTGCACAAAGGCCTTGACTAAGGCACTTAAGTCACTGGTATCAGCAGTGTGGTAGGCAGAGAAGAACGGATCAGGATCTAGGATGTCCTTGACGGCTTCTTGGTACTCGCAGGCCTGCACAAAATCCAAGAGGCTGCGCTGACTGTTAAGGGCGTTAACCTGCAGCTTACGCTCATGGAACGTCATACGTAAATAGCAGAGCAGAAGCTGGAGCTCCATCCCCTCTTTGCAGCTGCGCTCAAAAGCAGGTATGCTCAAGCCTAAGCGGCAATAGCCCTGTAAAGCAGTGGCGATGCGACTGGCACTTAAAATTTCCTCAAGGCACTGCTCCTCAAAGCTAAAGTCATGACGGTACGATAGCTGTGCTGGATTAACGTGCAGCTGTTGCCGATAGTAATTATGGAGAAAATCCCCTATTTGTCCTTGTGTCCAGAGCAGCGGAGTGCTCCATGGTAAAGGCGCAGTAACCGAGGTAGCAGCAGAGACGCCCGCTGCTGCGGTCGTAGAGCCATTCTCAAAAGCGTCCTTAGGAGCAGCTGTAGGGACAGAATCGAGAGCGCCTTTGCCCGTGGCGCTGGAGCTGCTCTGGGGGCTGATGAAGCCCTTGTGCACAGCATCGATCAGCATGAGGTGCTGCAGCGGAGCTGATAAGAGATAGTCCCCTTGCAGACTCGCTAGTGCTTGGGTGTAGAGCGCAATGAGCTCATGTACCTGTCCCTGTTGTCCCTGCAAAGCATGATTTTGGGCCTTGTCTGCTTCAGCAGGCCCATGAAAGCGGCTGTATAAGAGGTGCTGAGCATGCGCGAACATCTTTGTGGCATGAGCATAGTCGTTACGGATAAACGAGAGCATGCCCATGGTAAAGAACAGCCGAAAGTTATAGCACCACAGTGGCGGTGGAAGCAGCGAGGTCGCCTGATCGAGGCGATCCCAGAGAAACTGCGCCGTATCGCGTGGAGGTAAGTTTTTACGAGTGAAACCAGCAAGAACGAGCTTGAAGCTGCTGTCTGGATCTTTACTAAAAGCGGCTTGTCTGAGCAGAGCCACATCAGGCTGGTCATACTCTGCTCCAGCCACAAAGCTCTGAGCCCACATGCGGACAAAGGTGTAGGCGAACTCTACCAGTGCTGGCCACTGCGTAAAGAAGTAGGTAAAGACCTGATCATTGTCCTTTGCTAGCAGTAAGGACGGAGCGAGCCACAGCTGGGGATAGTTTTTTCTGCAATACTGGTAACGGGCAGCGTAGTCAGTAAGCGCTGAGCGCTGAAACACTAAGGTGGTGAGCAGATTGATGCTGGAATCATCTTGATCCTGCTGTTGTGGCTTTAGCAGGCGATAAAAACTGCGCAACATGGCAGCAATATAGCCCTTGTCATCAACAAGGAGCCCCTTTTCATCAACCCTGCCTAAACTCACAAGCAAAGACTGATCAAACAGGGGCAAGAGATCACTGGCAGTGATATTAGCGGCGATGATGCAGTGCTCAAGAGCGCTGTCATCCAGCTGCGGAATGGCCGAGAAATCAGGGAAGGAGCTAGCGTGTGGAAGGCTCTGGGCAAAGATGTGAGCAAAATCGCTGGTAGCCATGGGTTATCCCTAATTGTCTCTGTGGTGCCAAAAAGATACGCACTACTCTCTGTGTGCGGTGCAGCATCTGTGGTGCAGTTGGTGCAGTTAGGCAGTAAGGAGCTTATCACCTGTGTATGCAGAGCATTATCACCTATTGCCGCAGGCTGTGCACAGCAGCAAGGTGGATGCAACCTCATAATAGTAATGTAAAGCCATGCCAGAGACGCGCTGACCTCAGCTTGGCATTACAGCGCCCGCCCCTACGCCCTCTTTGCCCTCTTTAGGCGACCAGTGCAATTGACTAACGCTTAGAGGTAGTTAGTTGCTAATCACCTCAACTACCATTGTGCTTTTAGCTCTGTTTACGCCTCCGGTAAGGCAAAATTACCACAAAGAGCTTGAGCGTAATGGTAATGTCCAAGTCAAGATGCTGCTTAGGGTAGTTGTTACCCAAAGGGGGCACGCGACCGTACTGTTCGCTTCTTTGTCTCGCCACTAACCACCTATACCTCTCTTAATCGCGCAAAGAGCTCTTCCCCTACTCTTTCCACCTAATACGGTCTACAATCACAGTCATCACATGCGCTGCCGAGGATTGCCATGCTGTACTACGACCATAAGATTAAGCTCCCGCTTGTCATGCCTTCTCCCGACTTTACCCTGAGGTTTCAGGCTTACAAGGGCAAATATCAGCACGAGGGCAATAGCGACTACCAAGCTTCTGCCGTACTATACACTGGACGTAGCCGCAGAGATCCTAGTACCCACAAATTGGTGCATGCCCCGCGCTACACCATTGGCAAGCTGGTCATTATCGCGGGTAAAGAGTACTTAGTCCCAAATGAGCGCTACTTTGAACTCTTTACCGCTGAAAAGCAGCCCCAAGAGATCTCTGCTGTAAAAGGCAAAGATAGTTGCGCAGCCCCAAAGGCAAAGGCAAAGGCAAAGGCAAAGGC
>JAHLFE010000035.1 GCA_018884035.1 Candidatus Anaerobiospirillum pullicola | reverse complement strand
TGCCGCCATTGACGGTAACGTTAGAGGTGTAGCTATTCCAAGTACCCTGATCGACATTGAAGGAACCGGCAGTGATGAGCAGATCCTTAATGGCTAAGGAGCCCGTGGTGGCAGCATCACCGGTGTCTAAGTACACGTGCGCGCCGGAGACTTGGAGGATGTCGGATTGGGCGGTAAAGGATTGCGCCACCTCAAGGTTGCCACTTTGCAGCACGGTCTTAGTGTCACCCGTGACAGTGTTAGCACCGCTCTCGTTGAGAGTTAAGGTATCAACATTGATGACGCCACTACCAATGTCTAAGGTAGTACCAGTGCTGCCGTCAGTGGAAGCTTTACCAGTTAAGGTCAAGCTTGGAGCCTTAAACACACCGCCGCCAGAGAAGGAGATATCACCCGAGGCAATAGTGCTACCGTCACCAGAGACAAAGTCATCGTAGTTAGCAGAAACAGCAGAGTTGACGTCCAGCACACCGCCTTTGTAAGCAGCTAAGCCTACATAGTGGAGATTGTTTTTGGTGCCAGAGCCGTCGGCTAAGATATCGGTGACATTGCTACCATTGAGGAGAATGGTGGCACCAGAACCATCGGTGATGATCGAGCCACTGGCACTGGAACCCCCAGTCTTAGACACACTGACACCGGCGGTTAAGTCTAAGGTCGAGCTGTAGTAGGTATCACCAGTCTTTTGGCCAGCGGTGTTCTTGACGGTAACGGTAGGGTTAGAGCTGGCGTCAGACAAGTCAAAGACTAAGCCGTTTAAGGTCAGGCTGGAGTCGGTTAACTTCGTATTTGTGTCACGAGCGGTATCAACGGTAATAGTGGCACCGCTACCCACGGTAATAGCTTGGGCTGCAGTCCAGTTACCGGCGTTGACGTTTAACGAACCGCCGCTAACGAGGTTAAACTCACGACCGGTAATGGTACCGTCGGCAGGGCTTAAGGTACCGTCTGCCTCATTCTTAGTGTAGGCTTCGAGGTAGTACGTGTTACCGACCTGCAATGGGGTGTTGCCGTTGTACTGCACATCTAAGTTGCTGTGCACGGTGGCGTCTTTGAAGCCTAAAATGCCGTTAGCCTTGTTGATAGAAGCAAGGTTGGAAGCAGTGGCAAATACCTTAAAGGTATTGGCATCAAGATGCAGACGATCTTCGACCTTATGGCTATCGTTGACATCCTCGATGGTTAAAGCCTTATTGATGGCTAAGGTATCGGCCGTAATGGTCGAATCTGATCTAACAACAATTTTACCAGCCTGTGCTCTGGAGCCAGACGCACCATAGTAGGAGAAATCATTGAGGTTAGCTGCGGTGCCAAAGTCTAAGGTAGCAATGTTTAAGAACACGCTGCCAGCTTTGTCTTGACCTTGACCGATGATAGGAGTGTCACCAGACTGTAAGAAGGACTTGAGGGTAGCCGCGTCTACCTTTAAGGTAGAATTGATCCTATCGCCAATATTGCCTTGTACGATAATAAAGCCGGTGTCACCAGTAGCCTCATTGCGTGAGACACCTAAATTGGTGCCAGAGGCTAACTCTAAAGTGCTGCCACTAGAGACTCTGATTTGGCCATCAACATTGATGTTGCCGCCTAAGGTTACAACACCATCATTAATGACTTCACCGGTTTGGGCATTCTCCGAGTAGGTCTCAGCAATTTGCAGCTTACCGCCTTGTTGAATATCCAGCGTACCCTCATTGGTAAGCGTACCACCGTTCATGATCACGGTGTTGCCGGACTCGATATGTGTACGAGACTCCTCGCCGGAGTTAATGATATGCGAGCCAGTGTTGACGTTGGTAGTGACTGGGCCAGAAGAGGCCTTAATAAAGGTCAGCGTACCTTCGTTGGTGAGCACGGAGCCGTCATTAAAGTTAATGACGTGGTCGCCTTTGTATGTTGATGAGCCGGTCTTAAATGGACGTTGACCTAAGACCAGCTCACCGCCGTTCTTGACCGTGACTTCGGAGCCAGAGTTGAAGTTAATGCTAGCGCCACTATCTACGTTGCTGACCATAAAGAGGCCACCAGCGCCGCCTTCCTCAACAACCACTTCCGCGCCGTTGTTTAAGTTTAATACCGCTGCGTCATTGTCCGCTTCGTCAGCAAAGGCAAATATCATTGCCGTATTTTTGTTTTGCGACAATTCGCCTTTGGCGTAATATTCCATTGCGGTACTGCCGCTGGCAAAGGTAATAGTGGAGTTGTCCACATTTACCTCATGACCCATCAGCGAGCCACCAGCATTGAGGATGACTTCAGAGCCGCCGGTAATGGTAAATTCGCCACCTGTACTACCGCTGTCCTCGGCATTGATGAAGGCGTTATCAACCCACCTTGCGGCAGATTGCGTTGTACGGTTAAAGTTGCCACCAACAGTGACTTTAGCGCCATTAAAGGTAATTGAGCCCAGCTGGATTTGCGATTGGGTGTTAATGACAGTACCGCCATTAACCACTAAAGCACCCAGATGTGCATTTGTGTCTACGGTTTTGTCATCAGTCGAGCCATCCCAGCCCATAATACCCCAGCCATTACCGCTGGCACTGAGGTTTAAGGTACCACCGTCATTGACGGTAATGGTTCCGGCCACCATTAAGTGACCTTTTAATTCTTCAGGCGTGTCTTTTAAAGTAGCGCTATTTAACGAGCCGCCATTAATGGTGAGATTGTTAACGTAGTTACCACTCTTATTGATAAAGATTTCACCGCGATTAATCTCGCCATCAAAGCTAGCACCGGTAGCCTTATCTGTAGGAATGTTCACATTAGTGCCATCAATTTCTACTGGTGCCGCCTGTGCCGTACCGGCCAGCGCTAAGCCCGCAGTGACAATCGCCGCCGAGGCGAGACCCTTGACATAGGCGTTCTTAAAGATAGCGCGATACTGAGCGAGTAAAAACTTCAGCGCGTTGTTAGTTTGCTTCATCAGTTTGTATAGAGAAAAGAGAACCAGCTTGTCTCGCTGCCTTGCAGTACGGGTAAGAAAGATGTGGCCATGCGGCCTGAATAAAAGGAAAAAGCCGTAACTGCAGGGATGACTCTGGCCAGAGCCAGAGTAGGAGGAGAAGGGATGTGGGGAGATAGTGACGAGAGGGGATAGTTGGTTTTGGCGAGAGCTGACGCCAGCAGCTGTGCGGCGTAGCTGTGTGGTGTAAAAGCCAGCCACTATGAGCACAGCACGACCGCACCAGAGCCTGAGCTTCAGCACCAGCTTGTGTAGTCGGTGTCAGTGCGACACCACTGCAATCCCGCGCGATCCGCAACGTGTGTATACCCCAAAAGAGGGGCCTTTACGTCCGTCAAAAGAAGCAGCCTTGCGCTACTGTGCCCTCTGGCAGTTTGCCGGTAGTTGCGTGTGGGGAAGAGCGCTGTACTACCGCTTGTGAGTCTGCATCTGTAGCTGCAGGCGCAGACCAAACTGCCTGTTTTTACCCGTAAAGCGCTGCTTTTGTGTGTAGCAGCGCTCTATCCCGTCGGTATGTAATGGAGCAAGCGACGGAATAACCTTCTGCACCAATGTCTCTACTGCAAATACCCATGACGCTGCTGGTAGCAGGGACGGCAAGCTTCCCTGCGTTAGTGCCGCGTCTTCTTACCACAAAGTAAAGACTATGAGCTTGCAGCAAGCAGCTGCTCCGCTGCGCGTGCTGTTCTTGGCTGTACCCCGTCAGCAACTTGGCCCTGCATGCTACGCCCCGCTGCATTGGCAGCAGACGCCATGAAAGCGTGCTGCTGCGCCGCAGTAGGGACAGAGAGGGCGTAACAAGGGAAAAAGAAACGGGGATTAGCACCGACTTACCCAGCTTCTGCCACTGCACTGGCGCTACGGCAAGCGATAACGCGGTGGTAGGGGCTGTTTGCACAGGGCATTAGTGCTCGCAAAGAAAAGACGCGAGAGAGGAGGCTGGTACCAGCACTCGGCCTGACACACCGCACACGCTATGGAGAGCGTCGTGCTGGCTGTCATCTCATTTCTCTGCCGCAGGTGCTGCGGGAGCAGCGCCCAGTGCGTGTTAAACGCGGGGCAGAGCATAGTGACAACAAAGTACAGGCGGAGCCGGAGACTAGCATAGGCCCAAGAACCTGAGGCTAAAGCTCATATATAAGCGGCGAATGATGTACCACCGCAGTGCACGAGACAAGCAAAATAGTGGTGACAGGCGGCAGTGCCGCTGTGACCACGCAAGATGTGTACAGAATTTAAAGACATCGCGACCAGCATACATTTTCCTATCAAAAAAAAAACTATCCTAACTAACGATTATATAAATATTTTTTAGTGAGCAAGTAACTAGCTGGCACTACATGCGGCTGTTACCGCGAATTAATGCTTGTTTATGTATCTATGAAAATATAGCGCAAGAAAAAGCGTAAAAAAGCAGGGCAGAGCTTTTGGGCAATGTAGGGCAGGTGCGAGACTGAGGGGGAGCCCACTGCCATGACTATCCTCAAGATAGAGGGCGGCGCCTGTGGGGCGGGTGCTGCTAAACTCAATATGATGCCTTTATCCTTGCCGCCATCATTGCCACCCTTGATTGTATCCTTGTCCCCAAACAACAAAGCCCCAATCCGGCTGGAACCAGATTGAGGCTTCTTGGCGTGTAAGCCAGCGTGCTTAACTTGTGTCTTAGCAACGTAGCTTACGGCAATGACTGCTTGTAGTCTTTACTTCTTCTTGGACTTGTCCTTCTTGGCGTCCTTGTCCTTAGACTCCTTAGACTCCTTGCTCTTGCCCTTGCCTTCCTTGTTCTCCTCGTCCTTCTTTACCGAGGTGCTTTGCGCAATCGCCGCTTCCTCAGCCGAAGCCAGCGTGGCAGAAATTAAGGCCGAGTGCTTCTGCTCCACCGCCTGCAGATAGTTGTGGATCTCAATCTGCGACTGGATCTGTGGCGAGCCTTCCACGTACTGCACGTACTCGTTCTTCTGGTCAGCATCAATGATGCGAGCCTTCTGGTTGTCGCTCTCTTGGATCTTAAAGATCGTGCGAATGCGCTCACGCAGCTCTGGGTCTAACACCGGAGCACCCACCTCAATACGGTAGTCGAGGTTACGCGTCATCCAGTCAGCCGACGAGATGTAGAGCTCTTCTTGGTTGTTGTTGCAGAAGATCATCACACGTGGGTGCTCTAAGAAGCGATCCACAATCGAGGTGATGTATATGTTCTCCGAAAGGCCAGGCACACCGGGACGCAGCGAGCACATGCCACGGATAATAGCGCGAATCTTCACCCCACCTTGCGAGGCCTTGTACAGGCGCTCAATTAAGCCCTTGTCCACAA
This sequence comes from Candidatus Anaerobiospirillum pullicola, assembly GCA_018884035.1. Lineage (GTDB taxonomy): Bacteria > Pseudomonadota > Gammaproteobacteria > Enterobacterales > Succinivibrionaceae > Anaerobiospirillum > Anaerobiospirillum pullicola. The sequence goes on along the minus strand of JAHLFE010000035.1, from coordinate 7,778 downwards.
GGTTGTTCACCTTGAGGTTGATATAGGCAGGTAAACCCATCGCCGCATTCTCAATCTCGCGGTCAATCATGGCGTAAATACGCTGACGAGCATTGATTGGCGACACTAAGAGCTTATCAAAGCGTGGGCGCGTGTATGGGTACTCAATAAAATCAAAGACACTGTGTACCTCGTGGGTCAGTGTCTGGTTCTTGGTAAAGAGCGCAAAGTCGGTGTAAATCTTCGCAGTTTTCTCATTGAAGTTACCCGTACCAATGTGCGCGTAGCGAATGTTCTGGCCATTCTCACGACGTGACACAATGCACAGCTTCGAGTGAATCTTTAAGGTTGGCAGACCAAAGAGTACCTTCACACCCGCTTGCGTTAAGTGCGACGCCCACTTGATGTTGTTGGCCTCATCAAAGCGTGCCTTTAACTCCACCACCACGGTGACGCGCTTGCCATTGTTGGCAGCATCGATTAAAGAATCGATTACGCGGCTGTTGCGGGCCACACGGTAGATATTGATCTTAATGGTCGTGACCTTTGGATCATACGAAGCTTGACGCAAGAATTCCGTGAAGTACTCAAAGGAGTAGTATGGGTAGTACAGCAGGATGTCGCCATTAGAGATGGCGTCAAAGACGTTGTTGTAGCTGTCAAATGGCGTCGAGTGAATGATTGGCAGCGAGCTGTTCTCAAACTTGTCCGAGCCACCCACGCTTGGGAAAGAGAGCAGATCCTTAAAGTTGTGATAACGGCCACCAGGCATGCACGAGTCGATATCCGACAGGTGCAGCTCGCGGGTCATAAAGGTCACCATCTCCTGTGGCATAGCGCGGTCGTAGGCAAAGCGCACTGGCATGGCGTTTAAGCGCTGCTTTAAGGAGTTGGACATGTTCTCAAGGACGGACATGTCCACGTTGCCTTGGAGGTCGTACTCCGCATCGCGGTTCATCTTAATGGAGTAGGCCTCAATGGTGTCGTAATCAAACAGGCCCTTAAAGATGTCATCTAAGCAGATGCGAATCACGTCATCGAGGAACATGAGAGTGGTCTCACCTTCCTCTGTAGGCATGCTGATAAAGCGCGGCACCACATCAGATGGAATCTCGATTAAGGCGTAGTTGGTGTCCTTGCCCTTACCGGCCATCTTCACTAAGAGGTAGGTGTACTGGTCGCGTAAGAACTGCACCAGATCAATGGTGTCGCTGAAGATGATTGGGTTGATGTGCTTTAAGACGTGCATCTTAAAGTAGTTGCGTACCCATTGACGCTGGTTGTCGGTAACCTCTGTCTCATTGCGCAGATAGATCTTGTTATCTGCCAGCTCCTGTAAAAGGTCGCGGAAGATGCGGTTCATTACGACCTGATACTCAGAGACCTTGTTTTGCACCTCTTTTAAGAGCTTGACCGTATCCGATGCATCACCATTATTTTCTTTGTTAATGATGATTTGGCGCTTGAGGTCAGCGACACGCACCTTAAAGAACTCGTCTTGGTTATTGGAGTAGATACCCAAGAAACGAATCTTCTCAATTAAAGGTACAGACGGGTCAGCAGCCTCCTGCAACACACGTCCATTGAACGATAACCAGCTCAGTTCCTTCGGAACTAACTCGACTTGTGCTTCGTTTGCCATCTGTAACCTGATTCCTTTGAGAACAAAAATGCCGAGAGCTCTGCTGTAAGAGTACTACTGTGCCTTAAGCCACCTGCCGCGTCTAGCTGAAACCACGTCAACCACGTCCTTTCCCAGCCATTGGCGGTAACCCCGAGGGCGTAGCTAACAAGTCTCTGCATGTAGCAACAGTGCGGTTATGGTGTGGTGTAGTGTAGTGAGGCTGTGCAGTAGTAGCCTCCAGCGGACTATAAAAAGCGGCTGAGCGCTTGTGATGCAGCGCCTCCTAAGTAGTGCCTGTACACGTATGCTGCCGTGTGTTGGTTTATGCCAAGGCAATGCCCAATTTTAGCGCAGTCTTGTTAAGAGCGTGTTAAGTGAGCAGGAGCCAAAACGGCAAAAAGCCCAGCAAACTTACCTTTGGGCGCATGTGGTTGCGTCGGCGCTCTTAACTTTTAAGGTGAGCGTACCTGATCTTATGGCCAAAGGATGAGTGTTTCTTTTTGGCCATGAGAGCGTGCTTGCTGACACCATGCTCCAGAATGCATGGTAGCACTAAGAGTAGGGCGGCTGTATACAGAATTTTGCGCAAAAAAATGCAGAAAACTAACTGCAATCACACCTTGGGGCAGAGGCTAAGCCGCTTTTCCCGTCATTGCGTGCTTATGCCTACTTATGCCTGCGTTTGCTCTGTTCCGAGGCGACTTTTACCGTGGCCACAGCGCATGGTGGCGTCGCCGCTGTGGCCGCAGTGGCTGCTGTGATGACATCGTGGTGTCTCTTGCTAGTGGAATGCTGGCAGCGCCTCAGGTTGATACGTTGCCAGTGCCGCCTCCACGCTGAACTTTGCTGCTGTTGCCAGTAACGCACAGCTCTTTAGTCTGGAGTTGCCTTATCTTTGTAGCTGTTGAGGAACTCCTGTAGGGCAGCGCTAGGACTAGGGAAGTTAGTGAAGTCTGCGCCGCGCTCATACCCGTGTTCTGCTACCAGCTTCTGCGCCTTCTGCAAAGCAGCATCGGTGGCAAATAGCATGGCCTTATTTGCATTTTTTAGGTAGTCGATGCGACGCAAATAGCCCTCATACCACGGCTGATTACTTGCGCGAGCCTTTGTGTCAGTAACAGGGCAGAGCTCAAGCTTAGCTACGACCCAGTCATTGAAGCGGTCTAAAAATGCATCGGAGAGCTTAGCCAGCGTTATTGTGTCTTGCGCTAGGGTTTGCACGTAGGCGAGCATAGCCTCAGAGGTGTCTTGAGGGTAGGTGCGCTTGCAGTAAGCTAATATCTTGTTAGCTTGTTTAGTAGTTTTGTGCAGAGAGCGCATTAGTTGTTGCCAGCGTTCAGTGTCGTAGTAGTTCAAGAGGTACTTGCGGCTCGTTAATATCGCGAGCTGGCGCTCCACGCGAGCATGGGTTTTTTCTATTTCTCGATCGATGTCAGCGACATCTTTGAGAGCAAACTTTACGAACTCGAAGTAGTCGACATCAGCGTACTTGTCGATGAGCGTAGGCTCCTGCAGGAGCGAGATGTCCATACCAAACAGGGTCTGCTTTTCCTTTTCCATTGTTGTCAGCTTCATCATAGTGGTGAGCTAAAGGTGGTAGGTGTGGGGTAGCACAAAGTGACAAAAGCTTGTTCTGCCTCTGCTTAGGGGCTGACATTGGCAGCAAACTACTAGAGAGCTGGAGTGGGCAGGAGACAGTATTCTAAGCAGTAGCAGTAACAGTGCATGCCGCACTATGCTGCTCACACTGCACTGCACTGCACTGCGCTGTCAAGCTGTGGCATGGTTGTCTCTTATCACTGCGTGCAACCTGAGGCGCAGCAGACTGCCTTAGTCGCAGCCATCACCGTCACCCAGAAAACAGTACCATACAGCACGCTTACAAGGATCGCAGCTTGCGCAGATGCTTGCGCATTATTCTGATGCAGAGCACGATACTGCCAATGAATATAGCGCTCAGCACGCCCAGAGCACACATCTTAGTAAAGCTCAGAGTACTTACAGCCAGAATAACGTAGACGATCACTAGGAGCAGCACGCTCACCAGATAGGTCAGCACTTGTCCGGCGTAGGACAAAACCTTGTGGGTGTAGTCCTTCTCGCTCATGACAGTACTCCAAACAATGTCGATCCTTTGGTGACTGCTTAGTTGTGCGGCGCTTTGTTTTGTGTCGCGGTAGCTGCAGGAGCGGTGCTGCCACCATTTCTCTGTAGCGTGGTACCAAGAGAATTGCTTTTGCTACGTAACATGTTGCGCTCGTGCACGCGTTTGGTGGCTTCTTGCGACAGCGCTTCTAAGGCCTTCAAGCGCTCTTGGTGCTGCATGCGATTGCGCTGTTGTGGAGTGAGCGGGACGCTTTGAGTGCTGCGCTGCTTCCTGTCGCTGGCAGTAGCAGTAGCGGCAGCAGCTGGTGCGTTGTGCTCGTAGAGGCTCAGCGGGGTGTTGAGTTCCGCATCATTGGAGTGCAGCGCCGCCTCGATCGAATCGATGTCCTCATCTTCGTCGTATTCAGCGTCATCATCATCATCATCATTTGGCGTAGCACTGCGTGGCGCTTGGGTATAACGCGAGGCTGGAGCTACAGAGCGGCCGAGGTCGAGATCACTCTTGTCCTCGCTCTCTAAGAACGCATCACTGTCAGAGGTGGCGTTTGCGTCAGCGTCATCGGTATAGGTACGCTGTGAGAGGGCCTCAATATTGGCCTGCGCTTGGGCACGGTTAGCTTGGCTCTGCCGCTCATGGCGCTCGATACGAGCCTGCCGACGGGCCGCCCGTCTCTCTGCACGCTCTTTTTCGAGCGATTGCAGCTCTTTTTGCTGTTGCAGGGCCTCGTTCTCTTCCATGTCATCATTCTGCGGCGCATTGCGCGTGATTTCCTGATAGTAGGAAGAGCCTGGATTCATTAAGCCCATGAGCATTTGTCGCGCGTTGCGGTTGCCTAAACGCGCTGATTGCTCCAAAAGACGCACACCGACATCAATGGTGCGCATGTCCTGAATAAAGATACGTCCCGCCACCTCAAAGCCATGGTTCTCGCCTTGGGTGTTGATAATACGCTGGAGCCAAAATGCTCCTTGCGTGGCATCATCCTGAGCATAGAAGTAGCGAGCAATACGCGCTACCCGTCCAGGACGAATGATCATATTGTCAAAGCCCGTGCGGTCGCCCTCAAGCATGGCTTTTTGCGCACAGCGCTCAAAGGCTTGGGTGGGCTCAATATGCTGGTACAAAAACGAGTCTGGGGTGTACTCGTTAGAGCGGGTATAGGTGCTGTGGTAGGTGGTAATAAGCTCGCTGAGCTTGCTGATATCACCTAAAACGCACTGATCGCAGTCGTAAATAAAGCGCTCGACCGGCGTCATCTCCTCAGGGTTTTTGACCTCCTTTGTGACCTCGATCTTGGCTTCAGCATTGTCGCTTTGCTCAATGGAGCAGCCACTAAGGACAAGAGCAACACCTAGGGGCGCAATTGCCGTGAGGCGTAGCGTGGCTTTAGCAGGAAGCAGCAGGGAAGTCAGCAGTGATGAGCTCTGCTTTTTTGCGCTAAGCGGGGCGTGAGCGCGAGTAGAGACTTGCGAGGCTGGAGCAACAGATGAGGAAGCGGGGAGAGTAGGGGCTGGGGCAGAGCTAAGGGTAGGGGCGCTGGCGCAAGAGGCGGCAGGCTTAGTGGTCGCAGAGGTAGTGGCGGCGTCAGCGGCTGTGGCAGTAGCGGCTATGGCAGAGGCTGCTGCGGCAGGAGCAGCGGTAGCAAGTGCTGCTGTAGGGGCAGCCGTTTCGCCTCTGACACAAGAGAGTGAAGCGCCAGACACTGGCAGTAGGTTCTTACCATTAACTGACATGGCCGGTGCTCCTTGTTTCTCACGCTTTTTGCTAACGGCGCTGCTCATGATGGATGAGCCAGCCCAAAAGTATTAACCCCCTATGATCAGGGCCGCTAAGGCTTTATTTATAGGGGGGTAAAAAACTTTTGGCACAGTTCAGGGACGCCATGAGGTCACACTACTGTGCTATTTGGGCATCAGTGCTTGGGTAAACAGGGCCACCTGTGCCTTGCTGCACACCTTGAGCGCCGCTGATATCCACCTTTTGGATACCCATATTGCCCGAGTAGAAGGCATCAGGCTTTTGAAAGTCACCAGCCATGTCATAGAGGCTGTTGCCTTGGAACTGCACCACTAAGGTTCTAATCTCTGGGTCGTTCCAGCCTTGACGTAAAAAGTGGACGTAATACCAGCGGGTATTGTCAAATGGGTCGGTCAGCATTGGCGTGCCCAGCACGTACTGCACTTGCGCGGCGGTCATACCCTGACGTAATTGGTCGACGGCCTCTTGCTCCACGAAATTACCCTGAGCTAAGTCCGAGCGATATGCACAACCAGTAGACAGCACGGTGGTGGCAGCGACGACTGCACCTAACAGTAAAACTTTGCGAAACATGAGGATTCCGTAACAGACGCCGTGCTCAGTTCTAAAGAAGAGTGCAAGGCTAAGAAAAACGGGAGCAGTCATACTCCTTTGCCTGTAGCAGATAGCCATTGATCAGGGAAAAGAGCGCTGTTGTGCACACATTTTAGCAAAGAGCCCTTGAAATTGTTTGTCATCATCCCCATTTAGAAAGCGGAAGTCAGCTGAGCGCACCAGAATAGGCGACAGCACTTTGTGCTAATGACTAAACTTGCCATGGGGGCGCTGCTACGAGCTAATTATTTCTTCAAGCAGACGGGCTCGGAGTATAGTAAGGCTGGGCTTTCGTTGTTTTGTTTGTTTGTGGCGAGAAGTGAGATGCCAGATTTCGAGAATAAGCCAGACGTTAATGCAGCACTCCATACCTTAGAGGCAGGTCAGAGACAAAATACCGGCGAGACCTTAACGGACAAGGAGCTTGCTGGTATGGCCGCAATTGACAACCTCAAGCAAGCTATGGCGCAGAAGTCTCAAGCTCAGGCTCAAGCTTACGCTCAGACCCAGAATTTAGGTGCAGGCTTAGGTCATGACAAGGGTATTGAGGGCGCCGCCTTTAATGCTAACGGTAATCCTGACTACCCTGAGCAGAACATCACCGTAGGTAGCGATGGTACGCCTGTTGAAGAGAATGCCGCCGATTACTTCGATGACGAAGAGAATCTGGAGACCTTAGAGGCTGAAAACGCGGCACTGGTGCAAGAGAACAACATCTTAAAGACGCAGATTGAGGCTTTAAACAAGTCGGTAGCATCTGAGCACGATAAGATGTTACGTGCGGTAGCTGAGGCTGATAATGTCCGTAAGCGCGCGGCGCAAGATGTTGAGCGTGAGCGTAAGTACGCCTTAGAGAAGTTTGTGCGCTCGCTTTTGCCTATCTACGATGCCTTAGAGAAGGCTCTGGAGTTCTCCGATCGTAACAATGAGGCCACTAAGGCCACTATTGATGGTGTGGAGAACACCCTGACCCTGTTCTTAAAGGAGATGAGCTCCTTTGGCGTCGAGGCGGTTGACCCAACGGGAAAGCCTTTTGATCCAAACTTCCATCAGGCGGTGTCACAGATTCCATCAGCAGATGTGCCAAATAACCACGTGGTTAACACTCTGCAAAAAGGTTTCACTCTGAATGGGCGCGTAGTGCGTCCTGCAATGGTGATTGTAGCCAAGAGCTAACAATGCCAAGGGCGTAGCGTCAGCATTATTGGTGTTGGCGCTGCGTGGGAGTGATTTTTGGTGCAGCTAAAGTCCGCAATTTGCTGCCTCGTGAGAGGTGGTAAGTTGCGGGCTTTTTTTGTTTTTGGGCAGCAAAGTATGTTGGCTACGCTGCGTAGAGGATGAGGACGGTGTGCCTCTCCATTGACGCTTAGCGGCAGGCACTGCCATCGGGTAGTTGGCACGCCTTTATTTTTCCTGATAAATAAGCTGTTTCTGCTGTGCGCCCCTAAATGATAGTCACCACATTGAAGCTTGAGATAGGGGGATCCCCAGCTTTAAGGCTACAGCCTTACCCTTGAGTGTTAGGCGTCAGTAGAGCCTCTCTCAGGTAAAAGCCGTATCTTAGAGGTTTGAGAAAAATCGGTTCTACTCAGAGTTTGGTGGATACCAAAAAGCAGCAGCTCCTTGCGATCAAGCAAGGGAACCAATGTGATGGCGTTTGGCGTGACCAACCTTGGAGTAGTGTTGGGCTATATCCACCAAATTCTGAGAAGAGCC
>JAHLFE010000034.1 GCA_018884035.1 Candidatus Anaerobiospirillum pullicola | reverse complement strand
AGCATGCAAGGGCTAACATACGCCCAAACTGCTTGTTTGGAACGGTGCTGAGGTAGGATTGTATTCTTGTTCAGGACCCTCCCTATTAAAACGGGAGGAAGCCATGTGCGTAAGCACATGGAGACTTCACTTATACCGAGCGCTTACACACTAAAGGTTTAGGTCGGAGATAGCACATGGGTCTGGAGCTCTTTTTACGCAATCTCAAATACTTAACCCGCTACAACTTCAAGGGTACTTATAACGCCGCCCACCAGAATACTTTAGAGCAACTGCGACAAGAGACCAATCTGCTGCTTAATAAGATGGTTGACAACATACCATGGGAACTCGAGCTGATGCCTCACCCAAATGTGCTCTCGTCCCAAGAAACAGTGGAAGCGCTGCTTGCTAACGACAAATTGAGTCTCTGCCGTTTTGGCGATGGTGAGCTGTACATGGCTTTTCTTAACCAAAGCGGTGTCTTTCAGCAATTTAATCCACAACTGGCAGCAGAGCTCAAAGAAGTACTATCCTCGCGCGATCCCAACATTGGTGTGGCTGTGGCTTACCCCCTTTACCACTCTTTACAAGAGTTCCATGAAAAGCAGCGCTTATTTTTCCGCATCCATGGGCAGCAGATGCGCCAAATGCTGCAGCCATATTTGGCTAAAGACTGGCTCTATTACGACAGCTATTGCTCCATGCCGTACCACCTTTTTACCTCCATTGATTTTGCGGCTTATTTTCAACGCTTTGCGCAACTCTGGACAGGGACAAGTGCTGATAGCAATGCTGTTAATACCAATGCGGTGGAAGGAGAGAGAGAGAAATGGAAGGAGGGCAGCACAGCACAGCACACTGCCTCAGCAAAACTAGATCAAGGCAAAGACATTGTAGTCATCTGCGGGAAGACCGTGTTTAACAAGATCCGCTACAACATCTTTGATACAGCGCGCAGCATTAAATACATTTACGGCCCAAGCGGGAACGCCTATGACCACATTGATGAGCTGACAGAGCAGGCCTTGCAGACCGATCCTCAGCACACCAAGTTTATTATACTTGGCCACACCGCTACGGTGTTGGCTTACCGTCTGGCCAAAGCAGGACATCGTGCTATTGATGTGGGGCATCTGGCCAAAGACTACAATTCGTGGCGTATGCAAGAGCAGCTGACCACCGCTAATATTTTCAAGTTCTACGAAAAAGACTAAGCAGAAAGAGTGCTGGCGCAGAAAACTCGTTGCACTGCGCCTTACTCTGATGACAACTCTCTCTGCCTTATACCCGCTGCACAACATCCACTCCTTCTCTCCTCAACACAATTTGCTCTTCTCTGCGCACCGCTTAGACACGCGCTTTTAGCGCCGTTTGCCATAATAAATACTTGTCTGACAACCTCTTGACAAACCTGCGCTCTTCCCCAATTTTTAAGCACCCGCGCCGCACCACAGCCTCACGCCACAGAAGCTGATAAATAAGCTGTTTTGCAGCACTGCAATTCCACTACTGCCCCCAAGTCACCAGCTAGCCCCTGCCTATAAACCTAGCCTCATGTGGCACGCTTACGCCTGACTTACCACCTACCCTCAGCACAAATGCCTTATCCACGGCCTTTCACCAATCCCAAAAACATCAGCTTTAGAATGAGATCCACCTCGCAAAAAACTTGCTCATAACGCCAATCCATGCTATGATTCAGCGCCCTCATACCTTTGAGAGGCAAACTCAAGTCTTCCAACCGTTGGAGCATTTTTCAATGATTCAGATGCAAACTATGCTCGACGTTGCTGACAACTCGGGTGCTCGTAGCGTAATGTGCATTAAGGTCCTCGGTGGATCCCATCGCCGTTATGCTGCCATTGGCGACATCATCAAGGTGTCCGTCAAGGAAGCCATCCCACGCGGCAAAGTCAAGAAGGGCGATGTAGTTGATGCTGTCGTCGTGCGCACCAAGAAGGGCGTCCGTCGCGCTGATGGCTCTGTCATCCGCTTTGACAGCAACGCTGCCGTCTTATTAAACGGTCAGCACGAGCCAATCGGCACCCGTATCTTCGGACCTGTTACCCGTGAGCTTCGCGGCGAGCAGTTCATGAAGATCGTGTCCTTAGCTCCAGAAGTTCTCTAAGAGAGGTCATCCATGGCAGCAAAAATTCGCCGCAATGATGAGGTGATCGTGCTCACTGGCAAGAGCAAGGGTCAAACTGGCAAGGTTCTCCAGGTTTTCACCAAGGAAAACCGCGTGCTGGTTGAGGGCGTGAACAAGGTCACCAAGCACACCAAGGCCAACCCTAACACTAACCAAGAGGGCGGTATTACCACCAAAGAGGCTCCTTTACACATTTCCAATGTGGCCATCTTTAATCCAAGCACCAACAAGGCTGATAAGGTTGGTTTCCGCTTCGAGGATGGCAAGAAGGTGCGCTTCTACAAGTCGAACAACGAGCTCATCAGCAACGCTTAATAGCAGTTTTTTTCAGGAGTAAAAACGATGGCGAAACTGCATGATCAATACAAGCAGGAAGTAATCAAAACCCTGATGGAGCAGTTTGGTTACAAGACAGTCATGCAAGTCCCTCGGATTGTGAAGATCACCCTCAACATGGGTGTCGGTGAGGCCGTTGCAGATAAGAAAGTCTTAGAGAACGCTGCACGCGATATGGCCGCTATCTCCGGTCAAAAGCCATTAATCACCAAGGTTCGCAAGTCTGTGGCTGGCTTCCACATTCGTGAAGGCTACCCAATCGGTTGCAAGGTTACCCTCCGTGGCGAGCGTATGTGGGAGTTCTTAGAGCGTTTAATCGTGATCGCTATCCCACGTATCCGCGACTTCCGTGGTCTGTCGTCTAAGTCCTTTGATGGCCGCGGCAACTACTCTATGGGTGTGCGTGAGCAGATCATCTTCCCAGAGATCGACTATGACAAGGTTGACACGATTCGCGGCCTTGACATTACCATCACCACCACTGCCAAGACCGACGAAGAGGGCCGTGCTTTATTAGAGGCCTTCAAGTTCCCATTCCGCAGCCAGCAGGCTAAGTAAGCAGAAGGACGAACCTATCATGGCTAAGACTTCAATGAAGAACCGTGAGCTCAAGAGACAGCGCCTTGCCAACAAGTACTTTGCCAAGCGCCAAGAGCTCAAGCAAAAGATTTCCGACGTCTCTGTGTCTGATGAGGAGCGTTTTGCAGCGGTGCAAGCTTTAGCTGCTCTGCCACGCGACTCTAGCCCATGCCGTCAGCGCAACCGCTGCGCTGAAACTGGCCGTCCACATGGTTACCTGCGCAAGTTCGGCTTATGCCGCATTAAGCTCCGTGAGCACATGATGCGCGGTGAGATTCCTGGCCTCCACAAGGCAAGCTGGTAAGAGGAGAAGACACATGAGCATGCAAGATCCTATCGCGGATTTGCTGACCCGTATCCGTAATGGCCAAGCCTCCGGCAAAGTTATGGTCTCCATGCCTTCCTCCAAGCAAAAGCTGGCTATTGCCAACCTTTTGTTAAAAGAGGGTTATGTTGCCTCGGTTAACGTTACTGGCGACACCAAGAAGGTCTTAGAGATCGGCCTCAAGTACTACGAAGGCAAGCCAGTAGTTGAGATGATCCAACGCGTGTCCCGCCCAGGCCTGCGCATTTACAAGAAGTGCCGCGACCTGCCACGCATCATGAATGGTTTAGGCATTGCGGTGATTTCCACCTCCAAGGGCCTAATGACCGACCGTGCCGCCCGTAAGGACGGTTTAGGCGGCGAAGTTATCTGCTACGTCGCGTAAGGAGGGGACATGTCACGTATTGCTAAGGAACCAGTATTAGTTCCTCAAGGCGTCGAGGTCTCCATCGACGGCCAGTTAATTACTATTAAGTCCAAGAAAGGCCAGATGCAGTTAAACGTGCATCCAAAGGTCACTGTCGATTTCACCGACAACAACCTGCATGTGAAGGTGGTAGACGACAGTCCTGAGGCCAACATGCAGTCTGGCACCACCCGTGCCTTACTGCACAACATGGTGGTAGGCCTCGATAAGGGCTACGAGAAGAAGCTGACCTTAGTGGGCGTGGGTTTCCGTGCTCAGGCTAAGGGCAAGGTCTTAAACTTAGCTTTAGGCTTCTCGCACCCAATCGAACACGAGCTCCCAGAAGGCATTACCTGCGAGACTCCAAGCCAAACCGAAATCGTCCTGAAAGGCTTTGATAAGGCCCTTTTAGGTCAGGTAGCCGCAGATATCCGCGCTTATCGTGAGCCAGAGCCTTATAAGGGCAAGGGTATCCGCTATGCTGACGAACAGGTCCGCATCAAGGAAGCTAAGAAGAAGTAAGGATCGAGGTAATCACCATGTTGGATAAGAAGCAATCGCGCATTCGTCGTGCTACGAAGTCTCGCGCCAAGATGCATGAGCTGGGAGTTACCCGCCTCGTCGTTACTCGTACCCCACGCCACATTTACGCTCAGATCATTGACAAGGACAGCCATGTCTTAGCTTGCGCTAGCACCTTAGAGAAGGAGTTAGTCAAGGATCTGAAGTACACCGGCAACATCGATGCTGCCAAGGTGATCGGTAAGGTGGTGGCTGAGCGCGCTTTAGCTGCCAAGGTAGAGAGCGTTGCTTTTGACCGCTCTGGTTACAAGTATCACGGTCGTGTTGCAGCTTTAGCAGATGCTGCTCGCGAAGCTGGCCTTAAGTTCTAGGAAGTCCCTCCATGCAACACAAAGATGAAACTCAAGCAGGCGAGCTGCAAGAGAAGTTAGTCGCCGTCAATCGCGTCGCCAAGGTGGTAAAGGGTGGTCGTATTTTCTCGTTCACTGCTTTAACTGTGGTTGGTGACGGTAACGGTCACGTGGGCTTTGGTTATGGCAAGGCTTCTGAAGTGCCAGCTGCCATTCAAAAGGCCATTGAGCAAGCTCGTCGCAACATCAACAAGAACATCACCTTAAACGATGGCACCTTATTCCATGCCGTCAAGGGTGAGCACTCTGGCTCCATGGTTTACATGCAGCCTGCCTCTGAAGGTTCCGGTATTATTGCCGGCGGTGCCATGCGTGCCGTGTTAGAGGTGGCCGGTGTCCGTAACGTCTTAGCCAAGACCTACGGCTCCACCAACCCAATCAATGTGGTACGTGCTACGGTGAAGGCTTTAGCTTCGCAGCGTACCCCAGAGCAGATCGCCGCCAAGCGTGGTCTGACGGTGCAAGAGATCTTGGAGTAAGAAATGGGCGAGAAGAAAACCATCAAGGTTACCCAAGTACGTAGCATCATTGGCCGCAAGCCAGATCACGTGGCCACCATGCGTGGTTTGGGTTTACGTCGCATCCGTCACACTGTGGAGTTAGAAGACACTCCATCGGTGCGCGGCATGATTAACAAAGTAAGCTACATGGTCAAGGTTGAGGAGTAAGAACCGATGCGCCTGAATACTCTCAAGCCTGCAGCTGGCTCCCGTCCAGCCCACGTCCGTGTTGGTCGTGGTATTGGTTCTGGCCTGGGCAAGACCTGTGGCCGTGGTATTAAAGGTTCTGGTGCTCGTAAGAGCCCAAATGTCCGCCCAGGTTTTGAAGGCGGCCAGATGCCTTTAAAGATCCGTCTGCCTAAGTTTGGCTTTTACTCTGCCAAGGCTGACGTCACGGCTGAGGTGCTCTTAAACGACTTAAACCGCATTGAGGGTGACGTCGTTAACATGGAGAGCCTCTTAAAGGCTCGTCTGATTGGCAAGAAGGTCAAGTACGTGAAGATCGTGCTGTCCAAGGTGCCAAACTTCACGCGCAAGGTTGAGGTGAAGGGGTTAGCGGTAACTCGCGGTGCCAAGGCTGCCATTGAGGCTGCTGGTGGTAGCGTTGAGGTAGCCTCTTACACCACTGATGCTGCCAAGCGTCGTGAGAAGGCGGCGACCAAGCGTGCTGCTAAGGTCAAGGCCTTACAGGACAAGTTAGCTGCTGCTGGCGTGCAGAAGCCAGCCAAGAAGGACAAGGCTGAAAAGGCTGCCAAGAAGAAGTAATCGCCGTGCGCACAAAAGTGCGCTCTTAGGAGATATGCATGGCTAGGAAATCGCTCCTGGAAAAGGGTCGAGAGGCGCAAGCTCAGGCAAAAGGCGGCAACAACGAGTTGCGTTCGCGCCTGTTGTTTGTGGTGATCGGTCTGATCATGTTCAGACTGGGCTCTTACATCCCTGTACCAGGTGTGAATGCTGACGTGCTGCAGCGTCTATTTGACGATCAAAGTGGCACGATCATCGGCATGTTTAACATGTTCAGTGGTGGTGCTTTAGAGCGTGCCTCGGTGCTGGCCCTGGGCATCATGCCTTACATCTCTGCGTCGATTATCATTCAATTATTGGCAGTGATTAACCCTACCTTAGCTGAACTTCGTAAAGAAGGTGAGTCAGGTAGACGCAAGATCACTCAGTACACACGTGTGTCTACACTGTTTTTAGCAGCGCTACAAGCAGTGGGCATCGCCACCGGCATCCCGAACATGATGCCGGGCTTGGTGGACAATCCAGGGTTTGGTTTTTACTTTGTAACGACCGTATCCTTGGTGACGGGCACGATGTTCCTGATGTGGTTAGGTGAGCAGATCACCGAACGTGGTATCGGCAATGGTATCTCGCTTATCATTTTCGCCGGTATTGTGGCAGGCTTGCCAGCTGCGTTAGCGCAGACCTTTGAGCAAGCACGCCAAGGTGATTTATCCACCATCGCACTGCTGATCATTGGCGTGGTAGTGGTCGTAGTTACGTTCTTTGTGGTGTTCATCGAGCGTGGCCAGCGTCGTATTCCGATCGACTATGCCAAGCGTCAGATGGGCAACCGCCTGTACACGCAACCACGGAGCAGCTTACCTTTAAAGATCAACATGTCAGGTGTGATCCCAGCAATTTTTGCTTCGTCGATCATCTTATTCCCTGGCACCATCGTTTCATGGTTTGGTCAAGGTGAGAGCTCGGTAGCCAACGTGTTGCAAGAGGTATCGCTCTTCTTGCAGCCAGGACAGCCTCTATATGAGCTGCTGTACGCTGCGGCTATCATCTTCTTTACCTTCTTCTACACGGCGTTGGTATTTAACCCACGCGATGTGGCGGAGAACTTAAAGAAGAGTGGTGCCTTTATTCCTGGAATTCGCCCAGGAGAGCAAACGGCCCGTTTCATCGACAAGGTGATGACGCGCTTAACACTCTCGGGTGCGATTTACATGGTATTGGTCTGCTTGGTGCCACAGCTTTTAATGAACTGGTTTAATGTCCAGTTCTACTTTGGTGGCACGTCGTTGCTGATTATTGTGGTGGTAATTATGGACTTTTTGGCGCAGCTGCAAAGCCACCGTATGAACCAGCAATATGGCGACCTGATGCGCAAGGCCAACCTCAGGAATTACGGACGTTAAAAAACTCATGGCTAGGTCTTCGGGCCTAGCTGTCCTGACGGAGTAAAGAAATGAAAGTAGGTGCTTCTGTTAAGAAGATTTGCCGCAACTGCAAGGTGGTGCGTCGCCACGGTGTAGTGCGCATCATCTGCGTCAATCCAAAGCACAAGCAGCGTCAAGGCTAATTGTTGCTTTAGAACGGGGCTCAAGCTCTTTTATGGGGAGCAGGAAAAAGCCCAGTACTAGCAAAGGCTAGCAAAAAGACACGGTGACGAAGGTTATCGTGTCTTTTTTGTTTTGATGGTGGCAAAATAACCTCTAGGCAGCATGGAGCACCTGCTCCGCGCTATACCTATCTGCAGTAACAACTTTTGCGCGCAGAGGAGTTCTTATGGCCTTTTCCCCCACCACCAATACCCCTGAATTGCCGCCCCTTAAAGTTGTTACCGTTGGCTCCAAGTACTACTACCTCTGGACTTGCACCCCACAAAAGTATCATGGACGCATTGTCTACATCAAAGGCAAGCAATCCGTAGGCAAGATTGTCGGTGGGCCTACGGGCTTAGTGGTGTGGAAGGATGAGTTCTTAGACCAGCACCCTGAGCTGCGCTCGTATAACGTCTATCGCGAGGCTATCACCTCAGGCTTGCACGCCACCTCAGATGATTTCCGCTTTGTTTTTCGTCCCAAGACAGGCGTGGCGGACGAAAACTCCATGCAAACCACGCAGTACTATCAAGCTGGTGCTACGTGGCTGTGCGATCACATCTTAGCGTCCACTCCTTTATTGGTGGCCTTAAACCGCCACTTTAGCCAGCAGAGTCGCCACCTCAAGCTCCTCTCTTTGGCGTACTACACCCTACTGCACCGCACCATTGACTTTAGCCAGTACGTCCACTTTTGTGCAGATACTCGCCTTGCTTACCCTGTGAGTATGACAGAGCTGGATATCAACTCCCTGCTGCAAGAGATCAGCGATGTCGAGCTTAGTCACTTCTTTGCGACCATCCAGTCTCTGGTAGCAAAGCGTCAAGGCTATGGTGACAAGTACTACGCCTTGGATATCGCCTACCCTAACAATCTGCTCTTCCGCTTAAACACCAACCAGCTCGAGCTGCACACCAACGATGATGCCCTCGATCAGGCCATCGTGAAACTCTACAAGGAAGCGCAATATAGCCACAGCCAGACGCAAAACAAGCTACAGCGTTTTGCAGCGACGCAAGATGACCGTCTGCTTCTTGTGGTCAATCAGAGCACGGGCTTGCCCCACCTGTTTCAAGCCTACAGAGAACAGCAGTGGACGGTAGCGGAGTTGTGCTCCTTTTGGCGTGCTCAGGCTTTACCCCACAATATTGAGCCGCAGTTCTTATCCTTAGCGGTAAGCAACAACACCCTGCTGATGAGCTCAAGACAAGGCTTGGTGGACGCCCCACGCAATGATGCGCTGACGGCTCAAGTGCGGCAGGAAAACAATACCCTCGCTACCAAGCATAAGTCCCAGCGTGAAAAGCAGGAAAGTGCTCTTTCCCAAGCTACGCGCGTGCAAGTAGCTTTAAAGAGCTTAGGCAGCATCACGGAATTAGGTGCGATTAATGGCCTGAGTGATAGTGTGGGGCAAGAGGGAACCAGCACCGATAATGGCGTTACCCAGTCGCTCTTTGCCGAGAACACTACTACCAATGTGCGTCGCGTACATGTCAAGCAAGGAAGCGTAGCTGCTACTGATACTGTGGTAGCTTCACAGTTTACAACTCCGGCTTTACGCCCTAGCGATGTGTTAAGTCCACAGCAATTACAGGTCACCCGTGATCAGGGCAAGAAAGAGCTCTTGGTGGTTACAAGCCGCACGCAGCCTATAGTGTCTTACTTCCGTGAGTTACTACGTCAAGGGCAGCAGTTCTTATGGGTCATACCATGTGAACAGCGCTTGTTTGGGCGCATGCTGCAACGCTACCAAGATTCCCTCCTGCACTGGCAGCATTATGAGAGCGAGCACCAGCGCTTTGCGCTGACCTTACAGCTCAACCAGCGCTATGTGAGTGCTGATGCGCTAAGTATCTTAAGAGGTAGTAGTGAAAGCTCCAATAAGCACCGTCCCGTAATTCGTAAAGAGGCGACGCCACTGTACATTCATGTGGTGTTTGACCTGCAGACGCTGCTTGAGTGCAAAGAGGCTCAAGAGCGGCGCGAAGAGGGAGAGGAGCGCACTGAGGAGATCGAGCACCAGCGTATTGCCCTGCTGCAAGACGAAGAGCTCATGGAGTTTGCTGATGTTAACGAGCACTATGGGCACTTCTGGCAGAGCTACAAGGTGCAGCGTCCGTCTACGACGGAGAAAGTGCACTTGTCTGATACGCAGTGCATTGCCCTTGAGCATGTGGAGCAGCTACTAAAAAAGTATGCGCTGTCGCATAATGCGCAAGCGCCAGTGGTGCATGCGAACCTCTCGTCTTTTGTGGATGTGCCTCTGGAGGCGCGCTTAGAGGAAGCGACCAAGTCACGAGTTGCTGCACAGAAAAAGAAAGAGGATCACAGCTTATTTGCTGAGGCAGATGATGCTGCTGACTTCTTGGGCGTAGCAGACGATGACGATGACAACGATGAGCCGCGCCACCCCTCTACAGCGACAGCCACCCAACCAGCCGCAACTGCGGAAGCGGCTAACACTAGCGATGCTGCTGAGGCCGACTTCTTTGGAGTCGCTGATGATGACGACGAGCCTCGTAGCACCGCTACAACGGCGAACAACTCACAGGCATCAGTAACAGACACCGCCAGCAGTACAGTTGATGCCGACAATGATGACGATGATGCTAACTTCTTTGAAGTTGCCGATGATAATGATGATGAGCCACTCGGCCCTTCTGCATCTTCTGGCAATCAACTGGCCTCGGCTGCAGGCTCTACTGACACTGACGATACAGGTGAGGACGACTTCTTTGGTGTGGCTGACGATGATGATAATGATGATGATGATGATGATGGCGAAGAGCTTGATTCATCGCCGCAGCTGCCAAGTGAGACCTATCTCCGCACCGGTAAGATAGGCGTAGCTGCCACCATCGCAGAAAGCAAGGCATTACAGACAACTGCTGACAGTAAGGATATGGTCAGCTTCGATGAGGATGAAGATGACACTGCCCCAGCTGCACCACATCCTCTTAGCGATAGAGAGCAAAGCCGCCTCTGGCAGTTGCTGCAACAGCTCCTAAGCAGCAAGGAGGCGCGCTTAAGCGGGGCGCTGCGCATCATAGTCTCTGATGGCGTCGCTAACGTCAACGAGGCCATGCAAGCTGCGCAATGCCTACAGACAGCGACGCAGGCGTTTGACCTTATGAGCATGGATGTCTTTAAGATAGAGCAAGCCCAGCTCAACCCAGTGACCTTGCACTTTAACCAGAGCCTTGCGCAATTACTGCGAGGCAAGAATTTCCTGATCTTCTTAGCCTTAAGCGTGCACTACATGGTGCAAGCTGCGCTCTTAAAGCGCGACCAGCAATACGGTAGTAGCACCTTACGTGAGCGCTTGCACATTAGATCTGCACGCGATCTCTTACAGCGCTTACAGCAGATTGTAGGTGAGCGCCAAGAGAATGGCTTTGTCTACGCTGAGCTCACTCCAGAGGTGCGCTCGCTTCTTGAGTACCTCAATATTCCGGCACCAACACACGAGATCTTCTCTGATGCGGTGGACGAAAAGGAAGTGCACTTAGCGCAGCGCTAAGGCGGTGTCACGGCATATAGCCGTAACGCTGTTTGCGACTATATCAGTGGCTTATAATGAGGGCATTTTCGGCGGCGCGATGCGCCACCTCTTGAAAGTCAAGTAAATAGCTGATCACCTACTCCTCGGAGTCAATGTTGTCCGCTATTTAGCTGCTTTAGCATGCCCATGCCCACTTTACGGCTGTTTGCGCAGGAGAAATCATGCAGGAATACCAACAACGCTTTATCGAGCTGGCCCTATCCCGTGGCGTCCTGAAGTTTGGTAGCTTTACTTTAAAGTCCGGTCGGCAGAGCCCTTACTTCTTCAATGCCGGTGGTTTCTGCACTGGTGATGATCTCTGTGCCTTAGGCTCCTGCTATGCGCACGCCTTAGTCGACAGCAAGATTCAGTTTGACGTGCTCTTTGGCCCAGCGTACAAAGGCATTCCTTTAGCCTGCGCTACCGCTATGGCCTTAAGTGCCGAGCATCACCTCAACACGCCATGGTGCTTCAACCGCAAAGAGGCCAAAGACCATGGTGAGGGCGGCAATCTCGTTGGTGCGCCCTTAAAAGGCGACGTTATGCTCATTGACGATGTGATTACCGCCGGTACTGCTATTCGCGAGTCTGATGCCATTATTAAGGCCAATGGAGCGCACTTTAAGGCAGCCTTAATTGCCTTAAACCGCAAAGAAAAAGGCTTAGGCGAGGAAAGCGCCATTGATGAGGCTAAGCGCACCTTAGGCATCGAGATCGTTTCCATCGTCTCCTTTGACGACTTGGTAACTTACATCGAGCAAGACTCTACCTTACGTCCACACCTAGAGGCCATGCTCGCCTACCGTGAGCAATACGGTGCTTAAGAAGCGCGAGATGCGCGCTCATTAGACACGCAGCGTAACAGCAAGCACGGGCAAGACAACCACCGCACAACGAGGGGATTTCATGTCTGCACGGACAAGCATTCTGGTCACGGGCGGAGCTGGTTTTATTGGCTCTAACTTTGTCCCCTTTTTTTGTGCTGCCCATCCTGGGTATGAGGTTATCAACCTCGATAAGCTCACCTATGCAGGTAATCTTGCCCATTTAACCGAATGCGAGCACTTAGATAACTACCGCTTTGTGCAGGGAGACATCACAGATGAGGCGCTGCTCACTACCCTCTTTGCGCAATACGATATTCGCGGTGTGATTCACTTTGCCGCTGAGAGCCATGTGGACAACTCCATTACGGGCCCGCAAGAGTTTATCAACACCAACATCGTCGGCACCTTTAAGCTCTTGCAAAGCGCCTATCACCACTGGTTTAAAGGCCCTAATCAGGTCAAAGCAGGTTATGAGCACTGCCGCTTTCACCATATATCTACTGACGAGGTCTACGGCAGCTTAGGCGCTACAGGGCTCTTTACCGAGCAATCCCCTTACAATCCAAGCTCACCTTACTCCGCCAGCAAAGCTAGCTCTGATCTACTGGTTAAGTCCTACCACCGCACCTACGGTCTTAACACTACCATCTCTAACTGCTCCAACAATTATGGTCCGAAGCAGCATCGCGAGAAGCTGATTCCTAAGACCATTCTGCATTGTCTGCAGCAAAAAGAGATTCCGATCTACGGCCAAGGTAAAAACGTGCGCGATTGGCTCTATGTGCTCGACCACTGCCGCGCCATCGATCTCATCTTCCATCAAGGCCATAGTGGTGAAACCTACAATGTAGGTGGACAGCATGAGGTAAACAACATCACGCTGGTGCGCACGATTTGCCAGCTTCTAGACGAGATGCACCCGCTACCACATGGCAAGCACGAGCAGCTCATCGCCTTTGTGACTGATCGTGCGGGCCACGATTTCCGCTACGCGATTGACTTTAGTAAGCTACAGCAGAGCTTAGGCTGGCAGCCGCAAGAGACCTTTGTTACGGGGCTGCGCAAGACCATTGCGTGGTACATACAGCACACTTAGGATGCTCGCAGGCTGAAAGCAGCACTACTCCGACAGCTCACGCGCAAGTAAGGTCTTAACGCCTGCGACGACATCAGCAGCTTGAATCGTTGTCATGCATTGAGCACAATGCATAGCCACGAGGACAGCTGGTGTTCCAATCCGGCGTTAAAAACGCACACGGTTTACATGATCCCTGTAAATTCACGTCATCATCGTAGCCAACAATGGCACCAGAGGTCGGCCCCCATAGCACCACCGCGCTTTTCCCCATAGCATGGCGGACATGCATAAGACCAGAGTCATTGATGATCTGACAAGCAGCCGCGTAAGTAAGATCAATACTCTCGATGAACTACCGCAGACTTACGTCTGCGGTTTCACAGTGTTTCCACTGCCTTTTTTTAGTAGCATTCCGCTATCTGATCTTCTGATGTAGATTACGGATCACTACGGGCTTGTCCACAAAGCCCCCATT
>JAHLFE010000033.1 GCA_018884035.1 Candidatus Anaerobiospirillum pullicola | reverse complement strand
ATGCCCTCGTACAAGGCGCCTTTGACATCACTGCCTACACTAAACCACTGTACTTGGTCGATCATCGCAATGACCTTAGCAAGGTACAGCGGCTTGTCTATCTTGTTCTGCGCCTTAGCAAAGATGCTGCGTACAAACTCGTTACTGTCATCAGACAAGGCAGCCAGTATGGTCTCATACTGCTCTAGCTGCTCCTCAGGCGTCAGTGGCTGTTCCCTACCTACTAACAGCTCGTGGCTAATGAGGCTCTGCCAACGATATTGCTCTGGGATGAGCGGAGTAAAGCCCATATCACAGCTTTCTTTGTCCATCTTCAAAAAGAGCAGGTAAGTAAGCTGCGTGAGATAGTCGGTGTAACCAATGCCCTGTGCAGCCAAGACATCTGCCATCTGCCAGACCTTTTTGCTGAGGTCTGTAGACGTGTTTTCCGAAGAGGTGGTCTGTGCAACCATAGCCAACCTTGTTCTGATTACTGTTAGGGGTTAAAAGAATAGCTGCCGTCGAGGAGTTGCGGCTGATTTTTCCCAAACCGCCAAGATACGGTTTTTGCCTTAGAGTGGCTCTACTTACGACTAACACTCAAGGGTAAGGCGCTAGCCTTAAATCTGAGCGTGCCCCCATCTCAAGCTTTAGTGTGGTGGCTATAGTGTAGAGGCGTCAAGCAGAAACAGCTTATTTATCAGGAAAAATAAATACGTACCAACTACACGATGTCAGGTACATGTGAGTCTGAACCGATCTTAAGCTGTGGGCTCGCTGACTTGCCTTAGACCTCGTCAGCTCTTAAGGTAGTTGCCCCTACTGCGGCAGTGGCTCCAACGCTAATACCAAAAGCTGCTTCCCCCGCGCCATAAAGCTTACCCGATGCTGCGCCAGCACCACAAAGTACACCTTCTCATCCTGCTCCGCGCTCTTGTAAGCAGGGCGTGGATCCTGTGATAGCACCTCATCAAGCAGCTGTAAGCTCAGCTGCGCTCCGCGCTCTTGTGCTGCCTTGAGGTCAGCAAGTGCTTCCTTGCTATAAACCACCGTCTTTTTCTCGGGAGGCTGCAGCGCAAAGCCACCCACGGCATCAGGAATGGCATCCACAAAAGGCACATACGGCTTAATGTCCAGCACCGGCGTGCCATCGACCATGTCCGCCCCGCTCACTAAGATTGTTGCCAACTTGTTAACAACCTCGACACCTTCAATCTTCACCACCGATAAGCCGATACGGTTAGGGCGAAACGGCGAGCGCGAGGCAAACACCCCCACGCGCTTATTGCCACCTAAGCGCGGCGGACGAATCATGCGCCGAAACTTCTCCTCAGGGGAGATCTGATCAAACAAAAAGATCACATGCAGGTGACTAAAAGAGAGCACGCCCTCTACCGCTTGCGGGTCACCAAAAGGCGCAAAGAGGCAGATACGACTGTGGGTGCTCGGCACAATGCCTGGCTGACGCGGCACCCCAAACTTCTCTCCATACGGCGTGTGTATCACGCCAATCGGCTGCATGCTGTAGCGGTCAGAAGCTTGTACCCGTACCTGCTGTAAGTGCAGGTCACCATACATCTCCGCAACCGATGGCGCTGCTTGTAGCGCTGCTTGCTCCTCTGCCGTCAGTGCCTCGCCCTGTTGCCCTGCAGGCGCAGCAGCCTCTGGGACAGTGTTAGGGGTAGAAGCGGTAGCGACAGCAGGAGAGGCCGTGGTAGAGGCTGTTGACTCAGCTGGGGTTGTCATCTCCGCTTGCGTGCTCTGTGCAGTACTCATGACACCCAGCTCCTTTTGCCTCTTTTGCCTCTTTTTCTTTACTACTACTGATAGCCAGCCTTGATGCTGCACTCAGCCTTTGCACTACTCGGCGCTGACTGGCTCTACCGTCGCATCCTTGTAAGAGTCATCGACCTTAAAGGCCTCACCATAGCAGGTCACTGAGACCGCACAAGCAGCCGTCTTCTCAAGGCGCACGCACTTACCAAAGACAATACCATTAGCGCCCAGCTCTGCGGCCTTAATACGGGCATCAGTACGCGCTTCACTCTCACGAGCAATGAAGTCGTCCTCGGTCTCTTGGCAAGCTAAGCCACTGACCACACCCAGCGAATGGAAGCGGTGCTCTAAAATCGAGTCGTTGGTGTATACCTCAACCGAGGCAGGCTTGGCGTATTCCACAAAGTTCTGCGGATTGAGGTTGGACTCAAAAGCCACATCTTGGCAGGCACAGAGCAGCACCGTAGCGGCCGAGGCCACCGTCAGCAGGCCCTTTACAGGCAAACGCTTGAACATGAAAAGAATTCCTCACAGACAAAGAAAAGCCGCAGGCGCTGTGCAAAAGCCGCGTCTTGTGGAGGCTACATTGTGGCATTAGCCCCCTAAAGAAACAAGCCTGCGTGGTGTAATGCTTATTTTGGCGCGGTGGCGCAGCCTGCGGAGCGCAGCTGACACTGTGAGTTGCGGCTGTCTTCACCTGTTCTTCCTCTTTGCAGCCCCACTGGCATTGTTACGCTCTTTGGTGCTTTTACCTGAGATACCGTAACCACACCAAGTTGATAGCGCGCACTAAAAGCCACACCGATTCACCGCCAGAGTGATCCTTTTTCCCATGTGTGATCTCAGCTACTAGCCATTAACCCACCTCAGAGATAGGAACGTAACAAATATTAACTACAAAAATTTTTTCTCTGATCTGCTCAGAGTGTGGTGGGTAAAGCACCAACACTAACACAAGGATGGTCACACCAAACGCCATAACACTTAGCACCAGCTTGATTGCATTGGTACTACTGCGCTTTGGTATCCACCGACTCTGAAGCGAGCCAAAAACTGGTAATTAGTTAATAGGTTCCATACTGGTGGTGAACTTCTGGTTTTGTGCACTAGCGGTTAAGAATAAGCGTCAGCACGCTGCGCGGCGCTGAGCAGCGTGAGCAGGCACCTACCTAGGGGTAGGGTGCCTACAGGTAACACTCAAAGCCTTGTGACTTCAAACTTTACGCCGCGCCTTACGCCGAGGTCGAGTCTGTGGCCAGTGCCCGTGCTGTCACCTCAAAGTGAGGTGGCTCAGGTAAAAGCCAGCGTGAGCGTGATCTTGAGCTTAAGAGCAGTGTTAGTGCTACGTCGGCGTAGTTTGTAGGGAGTAAGGCATAGGGCGTAGGAAGTAGGGACTGTGTCCCACTTACAGCCTAAGACTGCTCTCTTAGCTATGCCTTAGGCCCGATGGTATGGCAAGCCCGCATCAATGCTGTAGGCACGGTATAAAGCCTCGGCAATGACCACTCGCACTAGCGGATGGGGCAGAGTTAAACGGGAGAGGGAGATTTTCTCGTTGGCCTTGGCTAAGACATCAGAACTTAAGCCCTCAGGGCCGCCAATAATGATGACGACATCGGAGCCAATTTGCTGGTAATCGTGGATGCGCGTGGCCAGTTGCACCGAGTCAAGTTCTTTGCCATGCTCGTCTAATGCGACGATATGGGCCCGCTTGGGCAGTGCCTCTAAGATCGCCTTACCCTCAAGCTCTTTGGCCTTATCGGTGGTGCCTTTACTTAAGCGCTTGACGGGCTCAATCTCTTGCAGCACTAACTGCATGTGGGATGGCATGCGCTTTTGGTATTCTTGAAAGCCGGTAGTGACCCATGCTGGCATCTTGGTACCGACTGCAAGCAAGATAAATTTCACCGCTACTCTCGTTAAGCTTAGGGCTGACGTCAGATCTCAAGCTCAAGCTCAAGCTCAAGCTTGAAGCTTAGGACGCAGCAAAGGCTTCGTCTTCGGTGAGACCGGCGGCCATGCACTTGTAGAGGTTATCGAGCTGATAGCGCTCACGCTCACTCTCTTGCATCAGGTGCACGATGACACGACCCACGTCTACAATCACCCATTTGCCTTCTTGCTCGCCAGAGGTTTGCACGCCATGGATATCGTGCTTGGCTAAGTACTCAACTAAGCGCTCGGCCATAGCACTGACGTGGCGATTGGAGGTGCCGGTGGTAATGATCATCTCATCGGTAATCGAGGAGTGCTCATGGACGTCAATGCAGACCACATCCAAGGCCTTGGAGGAGTCTAAAGAGGTCAGACACAGAGCTTTGAGCTCTGCCGTGGAGTAATCTTTTGGGCTGTACAACAGTGACTGTTTCCTAAAAGAAGAGGCACAAAAAACAGCGTAGCTGACAGCTTTTTTACTGCTATCAGTGCTGGTCAAAACAAGTGTTTATACACTAAGAGAGGCTAATTTGCAAGCTGCGTCGCCATGCGGCCACTGCCTCTTAGGGACAAAAAAGGACGCACGGGGCGTCCTTCTCAGGTGGCTCAGTTTGCGCGGCTCATGGTTATCTCTAGCCATGGGGCGATCAGCGCAGAGTGCGGCGTACTCTCGTTATGAGGCGTGCTCTTTTCCATAAGTTGCACTACCTCTAAGCACAGCCTTTGCCACCACATCTATAAGTTGCTAACAGCGCCGCATGGCGCCTTTTAAGTAATTTCCCGCTAGCTTGCGGCTAGCGCTGTGGTCACCACGGGCATCATGGTAACCAAAGTGTAGTCGGCGCCATCTCGAGGGTGACATCTTAGGCTCAAGCGTACATTAGAGCACGTAGTCATCCCATGGCTCAGCAAGAGCCGCCAACAGCTTGTCCTCTTGCCAGAGCTTTTGTACCGAAAGGGGCGCCTGAGGGTTGCGTAACACCGCACCACTATTACCATGAGCATCCTTTAGTTCGTCTTGGTGGGTAATAAAGTACAGCACGTATTTGAGTGCCTCGGTCATGCCATTAATCAGAGGCTTACGGCGCAGCTCTGGGTGTACTACCTCTTCAAAAGCGTGGTCAGCATCCACCTCTGGCTTTTGGGCCTTTTTAGGCTTAGCAGGGACTTGCTCGGAGGCATCTTTGGCCTTTGGCGCAGTACTGTCAGCAGCAGAGGCGTTGTCCGTAGCAGCCGTAGCCAGCGATAAGTTAGTGCTGTTCTCGGCATCTGCCGTAAAGCCACCAAAAAGCGCATCCTTAGACAGAGATTCGGTGCTGTCTCCTGCACTTAAGCTGTCACCTGTCTCAGGTAGATTGCCACCGGCCACAGTTACAGGCTCTAAGCTTAAGTTCAGCTGATGGGCTTCACTCGGCTCAGGCATGGTCGTCAGAGCTGCCGTATCCTGAGCGTCACTGTGTGCTGCACTTGACACAGGGGGAGGCACTGTCGCGGGAGCAGCGCTATCCTCGCTAGTGGTAGAGGTAGAAGAAGCAGCGGCAGCAGAGTCAGGAGCAGCATCCGCAGTCGGCACTGTTACTGGCGCTAGCTCTAAGCCCAGACCTAGCGTGTTGGCAGCAGCGGCATTGTCCTCAGCAGCTGCTGCAGCCGTAGCCTCAGGCTGGGGCGCCGTGGCTGTTGGTACCGTCACCGCCTCTAAGCTTAAGCCCAGCGCTGTTGCGCTGCTGTCCGCAGCAGTAGTTGGCTGGGCCGTGGCGGTAGCGTTGGTGCTAGTATCTGCAGCAGGAACTGACGCCGGAGCCGTTTCAGCTACGGCTGCATTTGCAGCTGCAGATGCAGCTGGCGTGGCCTCTTGCGGTACCGTCACGGGCTCGAGATTTAAGCCTAGCGTCGAGGCTGACTGCTTCTTTTGCTCGTGTTGTTGCTCTTTTTGCTGCGCGGTGAGCTGCGAGGCCTTCAGCTCGGCACCCACAGCGGCATCAGCATTAACCGTAGTCGTAGAGCTCTTAGCCTCTATTGCTGCTGTGTTCTTTTCGGCCTGAGCCTCTTTAGCCTTGCGGGCAAAAGCTTTAGCGGCGCTAGCCACGCGCGCTTTTTTCTTACCAGCTTGCGGTGCTTGCGCGTTGCTCTTAAGGCTATGTTGGGCCTTATCGGTATGAGCTTGCGCGGCCTTAGCACCATGAGGGGCGCCATGAGCAGCTGCGGTGTGCGGCTTGTGCTGCTTTTGTTGCTGCTGTTGCTTGCTGCCCTGACCGCGCTTGCCTTGACCAGCCTTAGCCTTTGCCTTTGCCTTCACCGCTGGCTTGGCTGCTGCCGTGGCGGTAGAGGTGGTGGCGTCAGCTGCATTGTCGGCCTGCTTCTTAGCATCACCAGAGGACTTATCATTACCTGCGGCTTTAGCATCACCTGTGGCCTTAGCCTGCTCCTTAGCGCTTGGTGCGGGAGTCTGCTGACTTTGGCCCTGACGCGCGGCGTTAATAGCCTTCTGTGGTAAAAAGGCTGTAGCAATGGCGTCATTAACGCAGTTTTCCGCGTCCAGAATCAGTGGGTGGTTGATAGGCGTAAAGAGCTTGTTATTTTGGCTGATGCTGACCGCCAAGAACTCCGCAAAAGGCTGACCGTGCTTAATTGTCTGGGTATCAGAGTACGTTGGCAGGTGCTTAACGTGCTCTTCAGGCTTAATTAAGACGATACGCGACACCATGATGCCGGTAACAGGGGCACACTCAGGGCAGTCACTGACATCTAAGGTCAGTGTCCACGTTGGCATCTTGGCAAAGATATCCGAGGTGTTAAGCAAGATCTCGTCATCAATGTGACGTGGCGTGCAGTGCACCACCTCGTGATTGACCGCTGCCCCCACTAAGTGACTAATCGTGGTTAAGTGGGTAAGCGTGCGGTCTAAGACCTCATCGCTATCAATGCAGTGTGCTAAGTGCCATGCTGCACCACGCGAGGGGGCATTGACATCGTTAGCGTGGACACGCATTGATACCAGCGGCATCACCTTAGCGTAGTCGGCAAAAAAGGAGTTATCGGTGCTGACCTGCGCACGGGCCTGATAGCGACTTAAGATCGCAGCTAAGGCGGCGTTGCCACCAACGGACTCAAGCAGAGTCTTACCTGGCTTTAAGCCTAGTGGGTTGCTATTGGCCTTGTTGGTGTTTTGGCCATTTTGCGCGGCCTCTTTGGCGACACGTTGCAGTTCCGCATCATGGGCACTCAGCAGCAATTGGATGCGGTCACTTAAGCCTACAACCGTATCGGTGCTCAGTTGATAAAAAGCAGTGGTGACAGCGCCGTCTGCGGTGGCGGCTTCTGCAGCGTCAACCGAGGCAGTCTCTTGCTGCGCGGTGTCCTGTGGCTTAGCGTCTTTGTAAGGCAAACGTCCAGAAATGGATGGAGGAGTAAACACGATTTTTTTACCTTGCGCGCAAAACAAAGCCCGCTCAGGTGGAGCCAAAGCGGGCTCATATTGGCGTCAGCCGTGAGTAGCCAAAGTAGGTTAGGTTAGGTTATGGCTACTGCGTGGTAGCAGGTGAGGATCACACGACACCAGCGCTCAGAGCGCAGGCTCGCTGTTACGTCTACCTCTTAGTGATAGTGGTTTTAAGCCACGTGGTGGACGCAGACAAGCAGTGAGCTTTTACAAGTGATCCTCTTTTGAGGCAGAAACACCATGCGCTTACAGCTACAGCGTTAAGTCGTAGCCTGTAGCAGGAGGTGTTTTGCCTTTGCCCAAGGTGGAAAAAAGTGCGTAACTGCCCACCACGCTTACAATTGCTGGTGATGGATCTTTTATGGTGCTAAGACAAGCACTGGGCAAAGGGCACTGCGAAAAAAGAAAAAGGGTACGTCTGCTCTCAGCAGGAGCTCTCAGCAGTAGCTCTGTCTTAGTGTTGCGCGGTGGCAGCACGCGGTGCACTGTGCACTGTCCACACTCTAGCATCGAGGTGGAGATAGAGAGCAGGTGACGTACTAGCTTTACCACAGGCGGCGCCTCCTGAACCTTAAGAGAAGCTTAACCTTAAGAGGTCGCGGCCGCTGCGGTAGACATCACTAATCTAAGTACAGACTAGTAGTGGTCGTGGCGTATTGCACTGAAGCTTGATTGTTGTTGGTCAGCGTGGCCTGTGGATGAGCTGGTACCTTTGCCGGATTGCCTTGCGCATCCTTAAGCGCATCAAGATGCGTCAGCGCGTAGTGGAGCAGAGACAGGACGTTGGTCGTGCGTTGCATCGTCTCCGTGATCATCTTCTGCGCCCGCTCTTTGTCCTGAGCCACACCCACCGCATTTAAGTTCTCCATCATGTTGCTTTCAACAGAGGCGAAGAACTCTTTTAAGGTCATGTTCTGATTTAAGGAGAGGAATGGTCCTAACTCAAAAGAGCCATCATCAAAGATCACGGTGCTGATCAGATTGTTAATGAGCGCTGGGGTCTCACCCTCTAAAGCCTCGCTTTGTGGTAGCTGCTCATTGTTTGGCATCTGTGGTGGTGTGTTGATCATGTAGCGCGCGAAGAAGATACCAATGACGCGGCGGCCATCCCAATCGAACTGATGATCCTCAAGGCTAAAGCACATCGACCACGTTGGCAGCTTAGCAAAGATAGCCGTTGGCTGCTCGAGGAAGTCAGTACTAAACTCTTGTGGCTTGACGTGGAAGATAACGCGCTCTTTGTCCCAGGGCATGATGGTGCACAGCAGGGATGGATCGTAGATTAAGCGCTCCATCATTGCTTCTTCGCCATGTTGCTTGGCCTCGTCCATCATTTGGTTAAAGCGCACGAAGTATTCAGGTGGCAGCGCCTTAGCCTCGAGGTAAGCGTTGTACATGCTCAAGATGGCGTCCATCGGCACATAGACACGATCAGTAGGCCACTTGATATTGGCGATATCAGGAGAGTTAACGTCCTTTAAGATACGCACCTTTTGCAGGTTAGTCACCAAAGCCGTCAGGGGACGCAGGAAGTCCTGTGTCCAAGTGACGATTTTGGTGTCAAAGTTAAGAGGAGCGGAATTGTTAGCAGCTTGGGATTGCTCGTTTTCAGTTGCCATAGAGGACTCACCAACGAAAAAAGATGCGGCTATTTTAGCATAGCGCTAGGTCGACCGCCGTAAGAGCGGGAAAGCCCAGAGATATGCTCTTTTCCCAAGATAGGCGAGCCCATCATCAGCATTATCTTGCGCCTAGCGATAGAGCCCTTTGCTCTTGATTAGCGCATATACTTGTGGGCTCAGGGCATGTTGCAAGGTCTGCACTTGCTGCACACTTAAGTGCGCCTCATCTTGTGCCAGTAAGGCACGCAATTGCGTCGAGCTGATATCAAAAGGCGGGCATTGCTGCACAGAGAGTAGGTGGTATTGATGGCCGCTCTCCACAGCGGCTTTAGCATCCAGACTGTGCTGCGCTTGCTTCCAGAGCTTTTGTGCTTGCGTGCGTGTATTCTCCGGAATCGTGTGCAGTAGCTCTTTATCCGCGAGGAATGGCAGCACATAGGCAGCAATCTCGGGCTTAAGGGAGCTAAGCTCGTAATGAGGACGCGGTAATACCACAATGTGGGCATACTCAATGAGCCGCTGCGGCTCTCGCCACGTATCTAAAGTGAGCAGGGAGTCCATACCCATGATAAAAAACGGCGTGGTGTGCGGATGCTCAGCACTAAAGCGTGCGAGCGTCTCAATAGTGTAGTGACGCACGGAGCTATCTTGCTCTAAAAACGACAGCTGTAAGCGCGGATCGAGGGCATCAGCAAGGGCCGCCTTAATCATCTGTACCCGTGTTGCATATGGCAGTCGCAGTGCTTGCTTGTGCGGTGGGGTGGCGTTAGGCAAAAGATAGAGGGTGTTCAGGGAAAAGTGCTGCATCACTGCCCGTGCAGTGGTGAGGTGCCCTTGATGGATGGGGTCAAAAGAGCCGCCGTAGAGGCCGATTTTGTCAGGAGCTGTCATTGCTGAGGTGGCTGACCTAAAAGTAGGTGTTGGGGAAGGTGCAGAGGTGTGCAGACGGTGGCTGTGTTGTGGTTGCAGGGAAGCAAGGGAGCGGAATGATAGTGCTCACCCTCTGCGGTAGGGCTGAGCCAGCGTATGGAGGTACATAAAAAGCGCCGCAGCAAACACCCCCTCTCAGGGTAAAACCCCTGATTGTAGGCATTTCCCTCCTTTGGAGTTTAGTTCTCCTCAGAGTTTGGTGGATATGGCACCAACACTACTCCAAGGTTAGTCACGCCAAACGCCATCACATGGGATCCCATGATTGATCGCAGGGCTCTGCTGCTTTTTGGTATCCACCAAACTCTGAGTAGAGCCGGAATTTGCGGTGTAGGTAAACGAGTTTGTCGCTATCGAAATCAAGGGCAATGGTGGATACTTTGGCCGAGCATTGGGAGGTAGTTGAGAGCAGAGACGTATCTGCAAGGCCAGCTCTAAAGCCGATTAGAGCAAAAGGGCGCTAAGCTCAAATGAGCCTAGCGCCCTATGGGGGCTAATGATAGCGACACGATGCAGAGGGAGCCCCTCAAGAGGGATTGGCCTGCGGTGCCGCTATCTCCTAGCGCTGTGCGTAGCACAGCAGTGGGCTACTTCTTCGTATCCTTCGTAAAGGTATTGAGTAACCAAACAATAGGAATAGCGAAGGCAATAATACTAATCACGAGAAAAAGGTAGCCAAAATCAATGACCGCTCCTCCTTGCCTATTGCTCAGCTTGTTCTGACAAAACTATCCTCTGCTTTGTACTACTAGGATTATACCAAGCTCCACGCGCTGCTCGAAAAAAAGTTGCTTGCGCGGCCTATTGAACACCTTGCCCAGAGGACAGGGAGTGCGTACATACGGGATACATACACCGCGCGTAAGGGGCTGCTTCTTGGCTGCCTGCCAGCTTGCCAGCCTGCCAGCTTGCGGCCTTACGTGCTGATTTTGCGGCTACTGCAGCAGGTCAAAAGCAAGGCCCTTAGCAAGGCGCATCGTCTGCTGTGGATTCTTGTTTTTGGCCACCAGCACCGCCATGCGCTGTAAGGCGCGATACGCCCCGTCATTATCAAAGCGCGAGTACGCAAGGGTAGCCTCTGTCAAGCAGTTATTGAGCACATCCAAGAGGTCAGGGGAGATGTCCTTAATCGCCGCCATAATGGCGTTTTGCGCCGCTGGCGTCTTAATGCCATGCGACAGGAAAAAGCGGCTGCGCTCACCATATGGTGTTTTCGCCGTAATGCCATCAGTCTTACCATCGTAGACGGCAGTAAAGACTGCGTCGAGGTTAAACAAAAAGAGGTTTAACGCCGCCGAGATCGAGCCACCTTGCCCCGAGCTATAGGAGGAGATGACGTTGAGCGCTCGTAAGCTGTCTCCAGTGAGGATAGCGTTAGGCAGCTCAAAACCGGAGAAACGGGCATCTTGCGAGAAGTACGGCTCCACCTCTTTTACCCCGAGGTTAAAGCGGTTTGCCGACGGATTGGCGCAGTACATGAGATCCATGATCTGCAGGCACTGGTCGATACCTAAGAGGTTATTGTCGTAGCAGTTAGCGACAAACTCGATGCTCTCCTTGGTCAAGGAGAAGTTGTACTCATGGGCGCGATTGTCGATCCAGTAGCGTAAGTCCTGCCCCTCTGGGGTATAGAGCACTTCGATATGGGCCCCTAAGTACTTGAGGTATCCCATTACAGCCTTTTTACGGGCATCGCCACTGCCGCTCTTACCACCCTTGGCTTTGCGGGTGGTGCCCTTTTTCCGGCCACTGCTTTTAGAGGCATCACTGTCAAGTGCGAGGTCTCTAAAGCTCATGCGGTGGCGCTTTTCCTCTGGCAGCGGCTGCGGCTCGGCCTCAGCAAAGGCTTTAGTAATGCGCGGCATCTCAATGAGGATGTAGAGATCGCTGTGAAAAGTGGCAGCGATCATCTCAAAGAGATCCATGGCGGTAGCGTCCAGATCCTTGAGGATGATCTTAATGATCTTAGCTCCGCCTAAGAGACCGACATCGGAGAGCTCATTTTCCAGCTCCTTGAGGTTGGCACCACCGGAGCCTAAGCCTTGGAGCTCACTAAAGGTGTAGATACGGTATTCTGCATCTGGAGCTTGCTGGCGCCATGCGGAGATGACGTTTTGTGAGTACTCCATTTTGAGGAGTGGGTCGTCAGAGCAAATTACTTGTAAGCCTTGGTTATTGTCCATAGACGATCTGAACTCGACTCAAAAAATAGAGATAGGGAAAGGGCACCATACCGTGTGCCAGCGGCGGTTATTCGCTTATCAGCTGGGCTGGCGCAGCGTCAGGGCACTTTGAGGGTGAGGTGGTAGGCTCTGTGTTTTGCCACGCATAATGAGGTTAGCTGGTGGGGCTTTACCTCGAGATGACGCCGTCAGGCGCTGCAGCGGTAGTGAGTAAGAAGAAACAGGTGATCTTGTATATGACGGCTGCAAGGTGGTGTGAGGGTAACGCCCTCATCGCAAGATGAATGGTGCAGGTGGCCTGAGCCTATCTTAATGGGGCACACATGCTGGCCTTACATGCCGACAAGTTAGCTGTTCCTAAGTGGTAAGTAGCGTCAGCAGTAGCAACAGTGCTGTGCTTTTGGCTTAGATTCCGTTAGGGGCGCGGTGCAAGCGCTCTGGACGTACAGGTGGCAGCTGATAGCTCTTTTGTGGTACCGCTTGCTCGGTGCTGCCCGTAGCACCAGCATGGTTAGTAGTAGTAGTAGTAGTGGCTGCTGGCGTGGTGATGCTCGGCTCTAAGATCGCTTGGCCATTATTGAGCTCATCGTAGCTTACTGAGGTGCTCTGCTGCTGAGACTCATACTGGTTTTGCACCTGCAGCGCTTCCATTAAGGTCATGCCCGAGGTTTGTGGCTTTAACTGCTCTAAGGTGCTTGGATCGTCCTCACCTGGGGTGTATGTAAGCTCGCTTGGCTGTGGTACTGCTGCATCTGGGTCAGAGGAGCGACCTAAGTAGGATAGGCGCAGTACTAACTCGTCGGCTAGCTGCTCGTAGGTCTCATTGATGACCATATTGACCTCGGTGTCCGAGGTTAAGGACTGGCCAGGCTTATTTAAGACCGAGCGCGTAATGGAGTTACGCATTAAGATTGGGCGGTGGTTAGGAATGGTTAAGGTGGCGGAGATCGATACCAAAAGCGAGTTCTCGATGCTCTGTGCTAAGGAGTTTACCGACACCACTTCGTTTGTAACGTTTGGCTCTGGCAGCATCAGCGATGGGATGTTTTGCTTGAGGTCAGGATCAAAATCAGAGCTCTGGGCATAGACCTCGACGCCATTGGCGCGTAAGCGGTTGATCACCATCTTGTAGAAGTCGCTGTGGTAGTCACCAACGACATTAATTTGCGGCATGGTTTCGTCAAGAGCGGTCTGATTTGGCAAATGGAAGCCGCAGCCGGTGATGAGGCTGGCAGTCAGGGCTGTCACAGACAGCATGAGGCTCCACTTACGAGTAACAGAGCAGCGTGCAAGCAAGCTGCGCTTGAGGGCGGTTAACGAAATCATGAGAAAACTCAGTAAAAGCACAGGGCAGTAAACAGCGAGGGGCAAAAGCCCAATGGGCCTCATTGTAAAACAAAAGGGGCAGACAGTGTGAGCAATGCGCGTTTTGTTGGATAAACACGGGAAAAGAGTGGGAGTGCTTTGGTAGAACAACGTGACCGTGAGCGCTACCACCATTAGTGTTGCTGTTGCTGCTCATAGCGCTATCTGATCTTTGGGATAAGATGCATCCCATACGGCTGCCGCTAAAGGTTAGGTGGCGTTACGCCGCAGAAGCGTCCTTATCTTCAGGGCTAATCATGGCAGCCACTATCACTACCATTAACACTCCCTGTGGTGGTGAACTGCAGATCAGCAGCACTACCATCTCTGCTGCCAATTTTCAGCGGTAGTCTCCAGACGAAAAAGGCCCGCTAACATTGCTGTCAGCGAGCCCTTGGTCGTCAGTGCGACGACACTTTCCTTAGCTTAAACTTAAGCTTAAGCAGCCACGATGTTCACTAAGCGGCCCTTCACGTAGATGACCTTCTTAATGCTCTTGCCGTCGATGTTCTTTTGCACCGACTCGTCAGCTAAGGCCTGAGCCTTAATTGCTTCCTCATCGAGGTCAGCGCTGACATTGATCTTAGCGCGCACCTTGCCGTTCACCTGCACCACAATGAGCAGATCC
Organism: Candidatus Anaerobiospirillum pullicola; assembly: GCA_018884035.1. GTDB lineage: Bacteria > Pseudomonadota > Gammaproteobacteria > Enterobacterales > Succinivibrionaceae > Anaerobiospirillum > Anaerobiospirillum pullicola. The sequence continues at coordinate 15,380 of JAHLFE010000033.1, read as the reverse complement.
TCCGCCTTTAAGGCATCAGGATCAGCCTTTGGCCAAGTAGCATTGACGTCCAGCTCATCGGTGTTGCCTAAGAGCTCGTAGAGCTTAAAGCAGATGTGTGGCACGATTGGGTAGAGCATTACCACCACATCGTTGTAGATCTCGTAGCGTAAAGCCCGAGCCGTCTCATCATTGCCATCGTACTTCACGGTCTCATTTAAGAGTTCCATGATGGCAGCAATAGCGGTGTTAAAGGTCTGACGACGACCAATGTCATCATTAACCTTCTCAATGGTGGTGTGCAGCAAGTGACGTAACTTACGGCCCTTAGCGTCCAGCTTGCGCTTGTCTAAGGCGACGAATGGGCCGGTAGACACGAGGTCGTTTACCTGATTCCACAGCTTGCTTAAGAAGCGCTTGGCACCCTCAACACCGGATTGACGCCACTCTAAGGTCAGTTCCGCAGGGGAGGCGAACATCATGAACAGACGCACGGTGTCAGCACCGTATAAGCGCACCATATCCTCAGGGTCGATGCCGTTGTTCTTGGACTTCGACATCTTGATCATGCCCGCGTGGGTTAAGGTGTGACCCTCGTCATCCACAGCCGAGACAATGTTGCCCTTATCGTCGCGGGTAACCTTAGCCTTTAATGGGCTGACCCAAATGCGGGTGCCGTTTTCCGTGTAGAAGAAGGCATCAGCCAGCACCATGCCTTGGCAGAGCAGACGCTTAAATGGCTCGTCAGACTTGACCATGCCTGCATCGCGCATGAGCTTAAAGAAGAAGCGGGCATACAGTAAGTGCATCACCGCGTGCTCAATACCGCCAATGTACTGATCAACAGGCAGCCAGTAATTGGCCTCCTCATCGACCATGCCGGTCTCACAGCGCGCCGAGCAGTAGCGAGCAAAGTACCACGACGACTCCATAAAGGTGTCAAAGGTATCAGTTTCGCGCAGGGCCTTCTTGCCTTGGTAAGTGGTGGTGTACCACTCAGGATCGGTCTTTAATGGCGAGGTAATACCATCAATGGTGACGTTCTCTGGGAGCTTAACAGGTAAGTTCTCATCAACCTCTGGTACCAGCTCACCAGTCTCTTCTACGGTCAGCATTGGGATTGGGGCACCCCAGTAACGCTGACGGGAGATACACCAGTCACGTAAGCGGTAGTTTACGGTGCGGTGGGCCATCCCCATGCTCTCTAACTTCGAGGCAATAGCTTCCCATGCGCCCTTGAAGTCTAAGCCGTCGAACTCACCGGAGTTGCAGGTGATACCGTGCTCGGTGTAAGCAGCCTTGCTTAAGTCAGCCTCAGAGCCGTCAGCTGGGCGAATAACCTGCTTGATCTCAAGGCCGTACTTGGTAGCAAACTCGTAGTCACGCTCATCATGAGCAGGCACGGCCATAACCGCGCCGGTACCGTAATCCATGATCACAAAGTTAGCGACCATGATTGGCACTGGCTTGCCTGTTAATGGATGAATGGCATTGACACCGGTGGCCATGCCCTTCTTTTCCATGGTAGCGATGTCGGCCTCAGCAAACTTTTGCGTGCGGCACTCTTGGCAGAAAGCAGCTAACTCGGGATTAGTCTCTGCCGCCTTCTTGGCAATTGGGTGGTTAGCCGAAACCGCCATGTAGGTGACACCCATAAAGGTGTCTGGACGGGTGGTGTACACCTCGACGGTGTCAGCACTGTTTTCGAGCTTAAAGGTGATCGATAAGCCCTCGGAGCGGCCGATCCAGTTGCGCTGCATGGTGCGCACGCGCTCTGGCCAGCCCTCTAACTTATCGATATCATCAAGTAGCTCTTGGGCGTAGGCTGTGATCTTTAAGTACCACTGTGGAATCTCGCGTAACTCCACTGGGGTATCGCAACGCCAGCAACGGCCCTCAACCACTTGCTCGTTAGCCAGCACGGTCTGATCGTGTGGGCACCAGTTAACGGTGGAGACTTTCTTATAGACTAAGCCCTTACGATAGAGCTCACCAAAGAACTTCTGTTCCCACTTGTAATACTCAGGGCGGCAGGTAGCGATTTCGCGAGCCCAGTCGTAAGAGAAGCCCAAGCTCTTGAGCTGGCGCTTCATGTAGTCGATGTTGGCGTAGGTCCAATCAGATGGCTGTGCGTGGTTTTGGATAGCAGCATTTTCTGCTGGCAGACCAAAGGCATCCCAACCCATTGGGTTTAAGACGTTTTTGCCATTTAAGCGCTGATAGCGAGCAATCACGTCACCGATGGTGTAGTTGCGCACGTGGCCCATGTGTAGTCGGCCAGATGGGTATGGCAGCATTACGAGGCAGTAGAACTTTTCCTTAGAAGGGTCTGCCTTAGCGTGGAAAGTCTGGTGTTCATCCCAGTACTTTTGTACTTCAGCTTCCAGTTCTTGGGGATTGTACGCAACAGAATTGGTTGCCATAAAACAAAATGCTCCAAAAAAGACGACAGTAGACACCACAAGGGCCCGCGCAGGCAGCAGGTGATGCTGCTGTGCTACAGAGCGGAGCTTTGGTCGCAGGCTCTTTTATCAGGGCACATGGCCTTGCGCCCTGACAGAGCGCATCGCAGGAAAACAAGGCCCATGTGGTGGTTCCCGCCTGTCGGCATGATCCAGAGTAGGGAGGGTAAAACTACACATCAGCACTCGGTCACGCCCCGCCTTACTTCGTAGGTGGCGGTGGTGTGATTTTGCCCCATAATGGGGAGATACCCTGAGGAATAATGCCCTTAAGGGTGCGGTAAAAGAGTGCTTAACCTGACTCTGGGGTTGGGATCGGGAACTTGGCAATAAGGTTAAATGCTTGCTTAGTCGGCGGTCTTGTCGCAAGAGAGCTGAACCAAGCCCCGCTGTAGTTTAGAGGTAATCTCAGGCGCTACAGCAAATCTGAGGGTGTAATTTTGCCACGATTGGCCCGCAGTTAAAAGGTTTTTACGCTGGTGGGGTAGAGGCGGAGCTCAGAGGCATGGGAGAGTCATGGAGATTTGCAGGGATGTACCTTGGTAGAAGGTGGGAAAAATGGTAGCTTCAGAGTATGTGGCTAGAGGCTGTGAGCAGCGGTTGTGCTCAGAGGCGTGGTGGCAGAATCACGGCGCGCATTCGGATTGATTCCTTTACCATCACCAGCACCACGTAGGGGCGACTGATTGAGATGATAAATGACGGCATTTAAGCCAAGCATGTGTACCCATCATGAAGATAGGCTCAGGCTCACCTGCCGCAACCATCTCGAGCTAGGGGACATCCTATGACTCAACTTTGCTGCCGTAATGATTAGATCACGTATTCCGCAGCATGAGCTGCATCTTGCGGCAGTGCGCTGAGGGCAGGAATCGATGTTGCTCTGTGGGGCGGGCGCAATGGTGCCTGCGACGACTCATAGTAAAATACCGGAAAAGCAGCACTACTCTCTTGTGCAGTGCTCGCGGTTGTAAACAACAGAGCTAAATGCTAAATTGGCGGGCACTTAGAACACACAAGTGCAGTGCCGTGTACTTTTGCCAAATACACTTTTAGAACTTGAGCTACCGTGTGAGCGTGGCTTCAGCTCGTCGTAAAAAGCACTATCCTGTGGTGTTAGAGCTAACACTTCACACAGCATGGGCCTGACAGTGCATCAGGTCATACCTCTTAGATGGCACTCATACCCGTGAACCTCTTTTTGTGGCGTTGCTGTTTGTTGTGCGCCGCAGCTTAAGAGACCACTGGTAACACCACCACGCTCAGGTTTGTGGGGATTTAGGTTGGATGGGGATGGCTACAATCAGCAATCAGGGACATGACAGCTTAAGAAGTAAGCACCATGTTGGTGGTAAGCGCTCTCGCTTAGCGCACCGACTCCAAGTGGGGCTTTGCGCCTGCACTTTAGCCTTAAGCTGCTGCACGCTCTTGCCTGTAAGTGCTCAGGCTGCTTCCTATACCATCGATGATAAGACCATTATGGTCGGCACCGATACTACCTATCAGGTCAGCAATGAGGGCACCACAACCTTAGAGTACGTAGCCGCGCACTACCAGCTGGGCCTGTCTAACCTCATTGAGGCTAATCCAGGCGTCGATCCAATCGTCCCTCGTAATGGTACTAACCTCATTGTGCCCTTGCGCTCCTTACTGCCACCTACGGTGCATCAGGGTATCGTCATCAACTCCCCTGAGATGCGCCTCTATTACTACCATGACGATCAGGTCGATGTGCTGCCAATTGGTATTGGCCAGTTAGGTACGGACACGCCTTTAAACTGGGTCACTAAGGTAGAGCGTAAGCGCGCTAATCCAACATGGACACCAACTGCCAAGATGCATGAGGAGTATAAGGCGCGCGGTGAATTCCTACCAAAGGTCTGGCCAGCAGGCCCAGATAACCCTATGGGCCTCTTTGCCCTCTACATTGGGCGCCTCTATGCTATTCATGGCACCAATGCTGACTTTGGTATTGGTCTGCGCGTGAGCCATGGTTGTGTGCGCTTACGTAATGAGGACATCGAGTACCTGTTTAACAACGTCCCAGTAGGTACCCGTGTGCAGTTTATTAACGAGCCAATTAAGACCGCTGAGGATGAGGCAGGTAATCTCTATATCGAGGTACACCAGCCTCTGTCGATGAGCGAAGAGGAGTTTGAGACCCTCGATCAGAACTTACCTTTTACCTTTACCAAGGAGCAAGAGGAGTTCTTTAAGCGCCCAGAGATCAATCAGGATATCTTGCAGCAGGCGCTCTCTGAGCGCTCGGGCCGCGTGGTGTGGTTAAACCCACCAGCGTTCTAAGCGCGGCGTAGCTCTCAGCTGTGACCACTCTGTAATGAGTGAGCTAATAAGTGACAACGAATGCTGGGAGAGTATTGGTAAGGTGCAACTCCTTGAGATAAAGGGTGCTGGTTTGCCCGAGCATACCTTAGGATGGAGCTTGCGTGCTTGCCATAAATTCAGTCGCATATGAGGACAGTCGTTCCTCTGCTTTAGGATCTGAGACCGCAGGCGTTGTTGGTGACCATCTGCTCTTGTTTTGTTGTCACCCCTTGACGCTACTTCCTGACAGCATTCCCTGATGCCGCTCTCTCCCTGACGCGACTGACTGCTGTGACACCTGTGGTAGCTTAGGTGCGCATTGAGCTTCTTGGAGTAGGGAACACGAAGCAGAGTGCGCCGCAGTCCCTTTAGGGGCGGGCGCTGTTACTGTCACCTTTGCGCCTCGCGTGAGTCACGCTTGAGTCACGCACATGGGGTGGGCTGGGGTGTGAACGGTGCGCGCTCTGTGCTTGCAGCACGCTGCGCGGAGCACATCATATCTTTGTTTCCACCTTTGGCACAACGCCTGATTACACCGGAGAGCCGCTATCGCTGCGCAGAGATAATGTGACCAAGCACACCATTTGGCGGTAAGCTTGCACTACAATGTTACACAGCGCCACAGTTAAGCGCGCCCCGCTAGTTAAAGAGGATCATCTAAGCTTCCCTTACCCCAGCTCCTAGCGGTGTATTTTTCTTTTCACTGAGCAAAGTGGAGGCGTCATGGCGACGCAGTACCAAGTGAAACCATTAGCCATGCAGCAGAAGCAGAAATCAGCTGCCCTTAAGGCGGGCGCCGTGCACCCTATGTGGGCTCTGCACTTGCCGCGTCTGCCGCTGCACTCCATGTGGTGCTCAGTGTTGGCCCTGTGTGCCGCCATGCTCACGGCTCCTGCCGCCTTGGCTGTAGAGGCCGCTGCTACCGCAGACGATACCTCGCGCAAGGAAGTTGCCGCCGAAGTGGCCGCCGAGGCTAAAGCCGAGCACGAAGCCCAAGAAGCAGCCATCGAGGCTATGCTCACTGAGAGCAATGGACTCTTAGTCAATCCTGAAAGCGCCACTGATGCTGAGGTGCAAGCCTTATGGGACGTAGCTGCCTCTGCCATTGAAGAAGAGCTTAATGGCAAGGACATGCTCGAATCCGAGGAAGAGACGACCTCTACTGACGATGAGCAAAAGCTTAATGCTGATAAGGGCGCTACTGCTGCAGCAGATCATGACGCTGCCAGTGCTGATGCGGGGTCGACCTTGGTCGATCCTCTGGCTAAAGAGCAGGATCAGTCCTTTTTAAAACGCCTCTTTGGCAGCAACATCAATGAAGCTGCTGCTGGCTCTGATGACAACATCGCGACCTACAGCAGCACCTTCTTTGTGCCAGAGCGGATGACTGACTTCTCTTTGCTTCAGGAGCAGGCCGCTGAGTCCAATGGTGTGGACTTACTGGCTACTGTACCTTTTAAGCTGACTGAGGACATGCTGCTGCCACAGGCTGACAAGCAAAATGCTATGGTGGAGCAAATCCACGCTGGTATCAGCTATGTCTCGTACCTTTTGCACATGTACACGCCACATGCGACGCAGTTCCATGTCCCTGTGCTCTTTGTTAAGGCCGCGTCCTTACGCCACGTCAGTAATGAGTACAACATTGCTAAGGGCACAACCTTAGTGGGCTCCGGTGCCGCCATTATTGAAGGTGAGAATCAAGCTCAGAGACAGCAGTATAAGGTGCCACAACAACAGCAGTATGCCTATGCCCAGCAGCTTAACCGTCAGCTTAACAACATGACCTTAACTCTGGACGGCATTTACAACTTTGATTCCACAGAAAGTGGTGGTGCTACCGCTGATGATCCCGAGTGTGCGGGTATGACCTTCATCGAGGCGGACTTAAAGGGTAAGTGCAAGACTGAGCAGGCGTATAACGGCCTTGTTCTGTTAACGATGCCAATTCCCGAGATCGCTAAGGAGGGCATTTACACTGGTAAGCCACGGCAGGTAACCCCTAATGTGCTCAAGGCCAATTACTTTGCGCAGGGTGTGGACGTTGGTGCGCGCTTAGTAGGTTTTAACTCCGCTTACGACCCAAGATCTAATGTCTTTACCGCGCCGCTGCACTCCTTTGATAAGCACCTCTACTCACCAACTTTGCACAGCTACGTCAAGCCAGGCATGTCCTTAAAGGAGATATCTGCTAAGTGCTCGCAGACGAAGCAGGATGGGGAGTGCCAGCTGTACTTTGTCGGCCCTAATGTCTCAAGACTGCTCTCGGTGGGTAACGAGTACAGCGAGTACAATTTAAAGCAAAAGGGTACCTTTGAGGTGGGGACGCCTTATGCGCGCATTTCTGAGGAAGCCTTAAGCCACAAGAAGCTTGATCAGGATGCTGATGCTGACAACAATGTGAGCATGGCAGCCACTGGTAGTGAGGCTGAAGATGCCTTAGCGCAGGCAGTGCAGCAGGATGATGCTAAGCCATCCGTGACTAAGGCCGCCGTAGCGGCTATGGCTACAGCCCAGAGTGCGCAGCCAAAGACCAAAGCAGCAGCTACTACTGATGAGGCAACAGCTTCAGCTACAGCAACCACTACAGCTGATACTGTTGCGGCTGCTGATAGCAGCACCAATAGCAGTGGTGATAGTGCGAGTGCTGGTGCTAACGCAAGCGCTAAGAGAATTTCTCCGGCCTTGTTAGCCGCTACGGTTGCTTCCTCTGAAATTGAGGCCGCTACACAGGCTATTAAGCACAGAAAAGACTCGCAGGCCGCTGCCGCTGCTGATGCGGCTGTGACTGCTACCACTAATGAGGCGGCAGCAGCAGAGGCGCAGCACGACCTCTACGGCATGCAGATTTCCTTTGGTGCTATGGGCAAGCCATATGTGTGGCTGCGCAACACGCTGCTCTCACGCGATCAGTACAAGAACTACAATTTCCTCACAGAAGCGGAAATGGCCATGTTGAGCGATATGGGCTATCGCATGGAGCCACGTGAGTTCTTTGGTCGCTCGATTTACAGTTATGGCTCGACAGAGCGTCGCGTCTTACGCACGGTGAGCAATAACTTTGGCCTCTACGATCACGCCACAGAGACTTACGACGAGCGTAAGCCATCTACTACTCCACTGGCAGTAGGCTTACACGTCTATGGCTCCTATAACGACATAGTACACAAGGGCAATGTGCTCAGTGCCGGTGATGGCAGCGTCGGTGTACGTATCGATGGTAGTGAGAACTACTATTACCAAACCAACAATTCCTCGATTACTGCCTCTGGTGACAATGGCATTGGTATCGCATTTACTTATGGCCGCGATAACCGTGCGTACATCTCCGGTTATGTTAGTGCGCTCGGCAGCTATGGTATCGGCATTAAGGTCGATATGGGCTCCAATATATACTCTGACCTCATTGAGTACCGTGGTTCTTATGTGCGCGTGCGTACTTTAGACTACCTGCATGGCATGGCCACTGAGGAAGAGGCGGCTAAGTTCCCACTGTTGCAAGAGCTCAATGGCCCACAAGTGAGTGCGCTCACCATTGATGGTGTGGTGGAGGGTACCAATGCCGCAATTTACATTGATGAGTCCTCGCTGGTTAAGGACATCAATGTCACGGCCAATGCTGTGCTCAATGGTGGCATCTACTCCACATGGAGTCCACTTGCCATGGGTAACGGCGATATCATTGTGACCCATGATAGCCGTAAGAGCTTAATTGATGGTGTGGTGCAGATCCCACGTGATCCTGACCTTACTGCCAATGAGTTTATCCAGCGCAATCTCATGACCAATATCAATTTGGGCGTGACGCTGGATGATAAAAACCGTGTGGTGTACAGGGATTTAGCGCAGCGCAATCCACAGGGTAATGACAAGGCCCGTGTGGTGCTCTCAGGTGATGTCAGCAGTAGCTCGTTTAATATTCGCCAGCTTGCGGGTAAGTCCACCATCTTGGGTAATGTGCGTGCCAATCAGATTGATGTGGTGCGTGGCATCTTAAGCTTATGCCCGCCACAAGATGAGGGCACCTTCCAGCTTGCTTCGCTGCGTATTCGTCGTGATGCGGTGCTGGATTTAGTCAATGGTAAGTCCTCACATGCTTACATCAGTGGTGATGTGCGTGTAGGCAGTAATGCTGTAGTGCGCGTGGATGTCGACAGTGAGGGCAATATCATTGATGACGTCAAGTGGAATGGTGAATTCAGCGTGCGTAACTATCAGCTCTCCTTAGAGCCTGGCTTACGCTATAACGACTTACGGCGCTTAAGTGCTGACCCAATGGAGATGCTGAACTTTATTACGACCTTTGTGCAGAATGCCAACCAGCGCTTTGCCTCAGAGAATGTCACGGTGCGTGTGCCACATTACATTTGGGACAGTGCTGGTAACTACGGTCGTGAGCTGCGCTGTAATGCCCGTGGTTGTCGTGTAGGTGCCTTTGTGGCGAGCAATAAGCCAAAGGTAGACATTACGGGTATGGAATCGTGGCGCTATTATGTGTCTGGCTTTGGTCTTCTGGCGCTGGTAATTGCCACTTATGTGTACCTCTTGGTGGAGCGTATCCGCCACAAGAGGCAGAACAAGGCGGCAGAGGCGGCGGATGCTGCTTAGGTAAAGATCTCTACCGAGATGAGGGCTCATTTGAGTTGGATTGCAGGTGAGCGTCTTAGCTTGAGCTGAGACGCTCTCTGTGCGCTCTTTGCGGCGCCATTCTCAGCTGGCACTCTCTGCCACTTATGACGCCTCTTCTGATGCTGCTATAGTGTTGACCCTGATACTACTCTCGTGCTGTGAGCGCAGTAGGTGGCAAAGAGAGCGGCGCTGGGGGAGGGGCACAGAGCATACCCGCGAACCTAAGAGCTGACAGCTCAACTCAGAGCGGCAACAACGCAAGCCTCAGGGTGATTAAGATGCGCCAAATCAGCTTGTAAGTGCTATAGCTGCCACGCACAGCACTCATCCTCAAAGGGCATGGACACCCACCAAGAGCAACATCAAGCCATGGTGGTGTTAAGTTCGTGGGAATGGGCACAGAGTGGTGGTGCTTGTAGGGGCAAAAATAGGTAGGCAAGTGCGTGGCTCAAGTTGCGCACAAAGCGTGGCAAGCCCTTATTGCACAATGGCAGCAAAAGAGTACAATAACATCCGTCGGTAGTTAGCGCAGGCAGGTAGCGCGTTTGGTTCGGGACCAAGAGGTCGCGGGTTCGAATCCCGCACTACCGACCAGAAGACAAAAGGGGACGCTTGAGCGTCCTTTTTTCGTTTTGGGGCGGGAAAAGAGCTGGTTTGCGTGGTTGGTTGGTGGTGTTTAACGCGCAGGGATCGTATAGCTGCGCTCAGCTAAAGCAGCGCGGGTGGGGGAGCGCTTTTCTTTAGATATACGTTAAGCGACGCGGAAAAGGAGTAACGCAAGGCGGGAGTGGCAAGGCGCCTTTGTAGCGCATAAGCCGTACATACTGTGGGGACAAACGCCATTCTTGCTTGCTTTGGTTAGTGGATGACTCTTGCTAAAATCTCGTTATAGACCGTAGTTAAGCGGCTGCTCCTAATGAGTCCAGAGCCGCTTGCCGGTAATGCCGTATTTCTCGGCTCTTCTCAGAATCTATGGGTATAGGCTCAAGCCCCAGTCTTAGGTGGTTGGGCTAAGGCCAGTGCTAAGCAGCAATTAGCTGTCCCATTACCTTACCTTCTAAGCGACCCACAAATTCTGAGTAGAGCCTATTTCTCTGGGAGGTGTAGACAAAATGGCGGAAGAGACAATGCTACTCCAAATGCCTGTTGGTGTTTCTACTTGGAATGACTTGCGTCAAGGTGGGTTTTTCTTTGTAGACAAGACGGGCTTGCTGCCAAAATTGTTTAAAATGGGAACCCGTCTTTTCCTCGCTCGACCACGTCGTATGGGCAAAACTCTCCTTTGTTCCATGCTGCAGGAGTGGTTCACTAACGGCTCTAAGAGCTTTGCTGGATTGGCTATTGATGGCAAGTTGCAGGAGGAGGGGGGCTACCCTGTTATCAACTTGTCTTTTTTTGAATTGGGCAAGAACATCGATGTTACCGAGTTTGAGTCCAGCTTGTGTAAAAGAGTGATTGCAGCTTACTCTCATGCTGGATTTAACGTCAGTAAAGTCGCAAAAATTACTTCATTTGAAGACTTAGCTTGGCGTCTTGATGACTTGGCTATTGAAAGAGGCAAGCCGCTCGTGTTCTTGATCGATGAGTGGGATTACCCTCTTTCGAGCAACATCCATCAGCCGCAAGCTTTTGCTTCCTTTCAGAAAGTACTTAGGACTTTCTATGGCTGGCTTCGTTTGCAGCCTAGAGTGAAATTTATCTTGATCACGGGCATCATGCGTTGTCATGAGACATCGTTGTTTACAGGGCGGGATATCCGTGACATCAGCATGGAGCCTGTTGTTGCCAATTTATTGGGTTATACCCAAGCAGATCTTACTGGTAAGCAATTTGCGCCTTACATTGATGTTGCAGCCAAGGAACTGGGCTTGACCCCAAGTGCAGTGCTAGCTAAGCTGAAGACGTATTACGACGGCTTCTGCTTTGACAAGGATGCCTCGGTCAAGGTTTATTGCCCATTCTCTGTAAACATGTTCTTTTCCGCCCTTGATATCGGCTCTAAACCAGTATTTGACTACTATTGGATGAAGAGTGCTGGAGCAAGCACCGCTCTTATTTCTTATCTGCGTAACCACCAGCTTTCATCACAAAGAATCACTGAGTTAAGCGGGCAAAATCTCGTGATGTCCAATGACAGCTTACAGGAGGTAAGCTATCTGCAAGACGTGAGCTTTGAGCAGATCTTGGTACTGGGCGGGTATTTCTCGATTAAAACGATTAAGGGTGGATCCGCCAAAGCAGGCAATTTCCAAAATCGCAAATATCTTTGTGGTATTACCAACAAAGAAATAAAGGATAAGTTTTACCCTGTATTGATGAGCTACGTGGTGAGCTTCAAAGATACAGATGGATCCGTCCTTGCCCAAGCGCTTGACGATGTGAAGAATGCTCTGATACAAGGTGATATAGCGCAGTTATGCCTGAGCTTCAATAAGGTGTTGGAGTATGTGCGCTATGACGCTTACAAGGCGATGGAGGCCCGAGATAATGAGGGCAAGGCCTCTGATAAGACCCAAGGCCAAAGCAAAGAGGATGCTCATGATCAAGGTGAGGAGCAACCTCTAAATCAGATGCCAAAGCCTGAGCCAGAGGCCTTTTACCGCACGATGCTCATGCTTGCGCTCACCTCAGGGGTTATCTCCACTGAAGAAGAGGTGGCAAATAATCTTGGGCGCAGTGATCTGGAAGCTACTACTGAAGATCAGGCCTATATCTTCGAGCTCAAGCGACTTGAGAGCACTACCGAGTCCTCCATTGACAAGCGCTTAGATGGCGGCGAGAAGCAGATTCTAGAGCGGATGTATGGTAACAATCACCCAAAGCCAGAGCTGCCACAGACGATGGTAGTGTTGGTCATTAGCGATACCTACCGCCAGATCTGTGCTTGGAGCAGATTCAAGGTTCGGCGTATTGCGCAGGAACTGGTTGTGGTCGAGCGTCACAAAGAGCGGGTGGCTATTAGCCTGCAAGAATATGAGCACCAACAAGGCTTGATACCGCCTCCGAGCAGCAGCACCAAAGCCAGTGCTTCAGAGGCCAAAGAGCAGGCTCCAAAGAGCCCACGTGGCAGAAGTGCTAAAGCCAGTGCTTCAGAGGCTAAAAAGCAAGCTCCAAAGAGCCCACGAGGCAGAAGCGCTAAAGCCAGTGCTCCTGAGCCCAAGGAGCATGCTCCAAAGAGCTCACGTGGCAGAGGTGCTAAGGCCAGTGCCTCAGAGGCTAAAGAGCAGGCTCCAAAGAGCTCACGTAGCAGAGGAGCTAAGGCCAGTGCCCCAGAGGCCAAAGAGCAGGCTCCAAAGAGCTCACGTGGCAGAAGTGCTAAGGCCAGTGCCCCAGAGGCCAAAGAGCAGGCTCCAAAGAGCCCACGTGGCAGAAGTGCTAAAGCCAGTGCTTCAGAGGCTAAAAAGCAAGCTCCAAAGAGCCCACGCGGCAGAAGCGCTAAAGCCAGTGCCCCAGAGGCCAAAGAGCAGGCTCCAAAGAGCCCACGCAGCAGAAGTGCAAAGGCCAGTGCCCCAGAGGCCAAAGAGCAAGCTCCAAAGAGTCCACGAGGCAGAAGCGCTAAGGTCAAAGCACCAGAGGCTAAAGAGCAGGCTCCAAAGAGCTCGCGCAGCAGAGGGGCTAAGGCCAGTGCCCCAGAGGCCAAAGAGCAGGCTCCAAAGAGCTCACGCAGCAGAGGTGCATGGGCCAAAGCAGCGAAGGCCAAAGAGTAGGCTCCTTGTCGGTAGCCTTAAGAGCGTAGTTCCTCTGGCGCTAGAAAACAAAAGGCCACACGCGGTGGTGTGGCCTTTAGGTGCAGCAACGCCAAGAGTGTGGCGTTGGACGTGATCGGATTTGGTAGGAAGTGGGTAGGCACAGCGCTTAAAATGCGGTCGCGTCACGCTGAGCAAAGGCTGCTTTGTTAAGTGCTGCGACCGGCCTACGATGTGATGCGGCGATGCTTGAGGTAGTTGGGAGTGGGACTACCTCTGCTGCACCGCCGCATTACTGCTCTCACGCAATAGGGGCTATTGCTGTCGCTGCGTCGTAGCGTCTTGCTGTGCCGTCGAGATCTGCTCGGCCGAATTCTGTAAGGCCTTTGGCAGCTTACGGTGACGATAGAGCAGGAAAATGCGGATTAAGTACAGCACCGATGCCGTGGTTAAGGAGCAGATAAAGCCAATCCAAAAGCCCACCGCTCCCATCTCTTCGCCTGTGATCAGACCATAGGCAAGGCTATAGCCAATTGGCATGCCTACCACCCAGTACGAGACAATGGTGATGATAAAGATGGTCTTACTGTCCTTAAAGCCACGTAAGATACCAATCGACAGCGCTTGCAGGCTATCTGGCAGCAGGTAAGCCACGCAGTACATGATCAGGATCGAGGCTAAGGCCGCTACCTCTAAGTCTGAGGTGTAGAGATTGATGATGTTGTCGTGCCAGATAAACAGCGCTACAAAGCACAGCACGTAGCAGGTCATGCCAATAATGTAGGCGCTCAGCGAGCAGCGTAAGGCGCGATTCCAATGCACCGCACCCATGCACTCACCCACACGAATGGTAGTGGCCGAGGCAATGGACAGAGGAATCATGAAAATCACACCCGAAACATTCATGGCAATGGTATGCGCCGCTACGGTGATCGGGCCGAATGGGCTTAAGAGCACCGCCACTAAGGAGAAGCAGGTCACCTCAATGGTGGCAGATAAGCCCAGAGGCAGCGCAAAGCGCACAAAGTTTTTGACCTCTGTCCATGGCAGTGGGTACAGCTGACGGTAGATGCGGAAGCGTGCGTAGTACTTACTCTTTTGGATATAGAGCAGCATGAAGATCACACAGATGTAGATCGTAATCGTGGTCGCGACGCCGCAGCCGATACCGCCTAAGGCAGGCATACCCAGCTTGCCGAAGATGAAGATGTAGTTAAGTGGGATATTGAGAAACAAGGCCACAAAGCCAAAGATTGAGGTTGGCAGTGTGTTACCTAAGCCCTCCCAATAGCCACGCAAGATATTGAACATGGCAAAGCCAGGCATGCCCAGAGCCACTGCAATGACGTAGCCCTGACCAATGCGCACCATGTCCTGATCGATGTTAGGGATAAGCTTATAGACCAGCGGTAACAGTGACATAAAGATGCCGACGATGACCGAGGCTACTAAGCATACCACTGTGGCAAGGTGCATCTTGGCGGCGACTTCAGAGGCACGCCCAGCACCACGTAAGTGGGCAATGGTGGGCTGAATGGCTAAGGTCATACCCAGCACAAAGAGCACGCATGGCCAGTAAAACGAAGCACCAATGGCCACACCTGAGAGGTCGACGGTGCCAGCGGCACCAGCCATCACAGTGTCGACCACACCCATGGAGGATGAGGCCAGCTGACCTAAGAAGATAGGCCAGAATAAGCGCAGTGTGCGCTTGATGTCAGTGCCGTAGCTTGGCACTATCTCGTCTTGTTGCAGCGTGTATGGCTGCGTATGGTTTTGTGGAGTAGCTTCCATAGAGATCCTGCTCCAGCCCCGAAATTAACAAATTGGCACAGCGGAAAAGAGGGAATGCAGAGCTGCGAGCTGAGCACTTAAGCTTGAGCTAAAGCTTGCGCTTGCGTTGGCAGCTGTGCACGGCGTTAGGCAGTAACAGGCTTAACGCTAGGGTCCAATTGATGGTGGCTTACGAGTGATTGCTTCTGCGCAGACGCAGAGCCAGATATGTTGTTGCTTCTGCCAAAAGGCGGGAAGAGGCGCAGGGCGCCAAAGCATGCTCGACTGCTGTGTTATCACGCAACCTCCGAACACAAAAGCAAGGTTGAGCCAGCAATGAACTACCGCAGACTTCCGTCTGCGGTTTCGCAGTGCTAACTCTGCTTTTACACAGTGTTAACACTGCTTTTTTCTAGTAGCGAGCCGCTATCTGATCTTCTGATGTAGATTGCGGATCACTACGGGCTTGTCCACAAAGCCCCCATTGGCTAATGATTGGCGAAGCCAATTGTCACCAAGTTCTTTT
>JAHLFE010000032.1 GCA_018884035.1 Candidatus Anaerobiospirillum pullicola | reverse complement strand
TTTCAGCGAGGTTTTCAAGAGGATCTGTCGTTTACAGCACCTAGAGGCATCTTCCGTCTGCAACGGCTAGAGCTAGGGAGCTTCAATGGTGCCGTTATTTAAGCGAAAGCTTATGTTGCTGGGTATGGTTTAAGACCCTTAATGCAGTAACCTGATATGGAGTGTCGAGCGTCGCTACCGCGATGTATCTTGAGGTAGGTTAAAGGCAAGTAGCTGTGCTCAAACAAGGGGAAAATACCCTCTTAGGAACTACTGACTTAAGATATGGCGGACTTTTGGGTAATTAAGGGGTACGTCTGCAGATAGGATTCGATTCAGCTGCACCATTCATCTTAAGATGAGTAACCTGCCCCCCACGCCCTTCACCCCACATCCATACGGGCACCAATGCTATCGGTACCAGTATCAGTACCAGTACTACTATGCCAACCACGTAGAAGGAGCACAACATGACGGTACAACGCGCTCAATTCATGACCCGCGAAGAGGTCGAGCAAATGAAGCAAGACCTCCAACAAGCGCTGCAAACTCCTGAGGCCAAAAATGATCCCTACTACAGATGCCGCTTAGGCTCCTGCCTTGCTTACCTCAACCACGAAAACTTGCGTTACTTCCAAGCGCTAAACTATTTTGTCATCAGCGAGCGCACCGTGCAGCGCAATCTCAAACTCGCCCACGAATTTGGGGTCACAGCCTTAAACTATCGTAGAGGTGAACGTCCTAAGACCAAAGCTGAGCAGGAAGCTCTCGAGAAAAAGAAGCAAGCCAAGGCTCTGGCAAAGAAGCAAGCCGCAGCGCAAGAGCAATAGCACGCCCTCATCCTCTTCACCACAACTGTCATCGTGCCTGCTGCCATGTTTACGCCTCGGGTAAGACGAAACTACCACCAAGAGCTTGCGCGTCATGGCAGTAACCACGTCAAGCAGCGGCAGCAGCAGCTGCTGCTGGCACTTAGGGTAGTTGTTTACCTCAAGCAGGCACGCGACCGCACCAGTCGTGCTTTACAGGCCACTACTACCAGCTGAGGCTCTACATCATGATGGCAATACGCTGTGATGAGCGCAGCTGCCTTGGCGGCCCTTGCGACAAAAAAGCCCCAGCAGCACGGCATAACCGCACTCTGGGGCTTGGTTACAATGTGGTTTACAGCGCGCCACTTCACGACGCCATAAGCAGCTTAACAAGCAAGAGCCTAAAAGCTCCACAGCCCCAAGCCACTTCCGGCGCATTGGTCTTACCCTAAGCTCAAGTGTGGGGCTTAAGCTTAAGCAGGCCACTTAGCAGCGCGCACCTCTAAGGATGACCAAATCTTGTGCTACAGCGCCACGACGCACACCGTGTCGTGTACTTACATTCCTTACATGGTGACGCCATCTTTCCAGATGACAATCTCGTGATAGCCATGCTGCTCAGACTTGGTGAGCTTGCCTGAGGCTACCGCCAGCACATAATCTAAGAGCTCTTGGGTTAAGGTCTCAAAGTCCTTACCATCCACCAGCTGACCGGCATTGAAGTCAATCCAATCGCCCTTACGCTGAAACAGATCGCTATTGGTTGAGATCTTAATTGTTGGGATCGCCGTGGCAAATGGGGTACCGCGACCTGTGGAGAAGAGCACCATATGGCAACCGGCAGCGGCTAAAGCTGTGCTCGACACACCGTCGTTACCTGGGCCCTGCAACAGGTTTAAGCCTTTGCTCTTTAAGGTATCGCCATACATGAGGACATCGCTGACCTCAGCCATACCACCCTTTTGCACGCAACCTAAGGACTTATCCTCTAACGTGGTGATACCACCGGCCTTATTACCTGGGCTTGGGTTCTCGGAAACCACCTGACCGTGCGAGGTGAAGTAGTGCTTAAAGTTGTTGATGAGGTGCACGCACTTTTCAAATGTAGCCTCATCATGCGCACGATTCATCAGAATCTGCTCCGCACCAAACATCTCTGGCACTTCAGTCATCACCGAGGTACCGTGCGAGCCCACCACGACATCGCTTAAGCGACCAATGAGAGGGTTAGCGGTAATACCCGATAAGCCATCGGAGCCACCGCACTTGAGGCCAATACGCAGCTCAGAAAGAGGCACAGGCTCACGCTCGCACTTATTGGCCAGTTCTAAGAGCTCATCAATGACCTTTTCACCGGCCTCGACTTCGTCGCTCTCTTCTTGCGAGTTAACAAAGCGCAGGCGTGGATCATTAAGATCTAAGAACTGCTTAAAAACGCCAATATTGTTGTTTTCGCAGCCTAAGCCTAAGATCAGCACACCACCACAGTTAGGATGACGGGCCAAAGCAGCGAGCACCTTTTGCGTGGTCGCCTGATCCTCGCCCATCTGCGAGCAACCGTAAGGGTGCGTTAAGGCTAAGCAGCCATCGACGTTCTTAAAGGCACCACTGGCGATCTTGTCCTGAGCATAGCGCTCTAAGACACGGGCAATGTTGTTGACACAGAAGACGGTAGGAATGATCCAGATCTCGTTGCGGATACCCACTGAGCCATCAGCACGATTATAGCCATTAAAAGTGGCATCGACACTCTTTAAGGCAGCGGCTGGCATCTTGTTGTAGGAATAGCTCATCTCGCCTGCTAAGCCAGTTTTGACATTGTGGCTGTGGACATGCTCACCTTTGTGGATAAGGCACTTAGCCACACCGATCGCGTAGCCATACTTGATGATAGGCTCGCCCTCGGCGATGTCTTTAAGGGCAAACTTATGACCGCGCGTGATGTCCTCACTTAAGGTCACAGTTTGACCGCCCAGCGTCACCGTTTCACCGGCGGTGAGGTTCTCTAAGGCCACGCCGACGCTGTCGCCGTCATGAATTAAAATTGCTTTCACCGCAATCTCCACCGTCCCTTACGGGAGTAATCCTCAAAAAAGGAAGGAAGACTGGCAACTGAGGACAGTGCTGACACAAGGCGCAGCTCTTTAAAAGCTGCTCTCTCAAAGCACTGTTAACGAAGCCGCGTAATTCCCTATACGTAAGCGTAGGGATGTAAGCGGCCAATACCAGCATCTGTTATAATGTTCCCAAGAACTCAAGAAAGGACATTTTGTCCCTACTTGATGGGGGCTTTGTGGACAAGCCCGTAGTGATCCGCAATCTACATCAGAAGATCAGATAGCGGCTCGCTACTAGAAAAAAGCAGTG
>JAHLFE010000031.1 GCA_018884035.1 Candidatus Anaerobiospirillum pullicola | reverse complement strand
ATAAACATGCGATATTTTGGCTAACCACAACTATCACTAAAAACAACTAATGGTGACTAGTGATTGGTAGCTATCAGTCCTAGAGATTGGCTGATATAAGCCTGTTTACCAATAGTGGCTAAACAAACATTCACCTTGTTGATACTTTAAGGGTGCAGGGACTTGGTGATACGTCCTACCCTTAAGATATGGCGCTTGGCGTCGTGTGAGCGACAGCGTGGTGGACTGGTGTCGTAACTTAAGTGTAGTGGTAGTGCCTGCCGTGCACGCAGGGCGGAGGTTGTGTCGTGCCCTGCTGCTATGCCAAGTGCTCGTACCGCCCGCTCGGCGCGCTGCGCTCACTCGGCGCGCTGCGCCCACTTGGTGCGCTGCGCCCACTCGGTGCGCTGCGCCCACTCGGAACACAGCGCCCCACGGCACACTGCTACTTACTGAGGCTCCTTGATTCTCTTGAGTAGCGGGTACATAAACTTGCCAAAGAAGTGCAGAAAAAGACTGCCCTCTTGCAACGCCTCTATTACCGTGGAGCGCTTGGCCTTAGCCCTCATCGTGATGCCATTCGCGTCAAACGTAGCCTGTACCAAAGCTAACTCCCGAGGGTTTTTTAGTTGGCGCAAGATAAAGTCAGCAAACATCTCGTGGCTGAGATCAAGCTTTGTCAGCTCAACAATCTGCGCCGCACACTCTTCAATGTCGTACTTGCCTTGCTCCAGTACTTCCTCAGCGTTTTTAAGTATTAGGTCTAGCCAAGACTCGTCGAGGCTACAGGCCAGCTTCACCGCATTGTCGTTAATGCTCAAATCAAGCGAGGTGACAAACACGAAGTTTTGCACATCAATGTCAAGAAGCTTGTCCACATCTACATCTGGCGTAGTGTAAGCCAATAACTCTTTACTTGACGTGAAAACATGGCGACAACCAAAAAAGTGCTGGCGGCGCAGCTCTTTTATCGTAGGCCGATCACCCCGATAGAAGAGGTCGTCTTTGTTCACAAAAATGAGGTAGTTAGCACCGGCATCGACAATGGCCTTGGTAATTTGGTCGGCGGCCACTTCCTCCCAGAGCATAAAGAGGACATGGCTGATGTCCTGACCGTTTTCTTTGAGCGCATCCGTGAGCAGTTTTACGCCCTCGGCTTCATTGGTCACACTCTCGGAGAGGAGATAGAACATGTCGCGCATGTTGGTGTTATCCACCATGTGGAGCATGCCTGACCATGAACGCTCCTCTGTAGCTGGAGGAATGCGGGTGGCATTGGTCAGGCATTGTGGGTAGAGGGTGATGCTGTCAAAGCGTGGCGTCTTAAAGGTCGCGTGAAAGGACTTATCTGTAGGTATGTCAGGAAGCTTGTACTCAAGGCGGGTTCCATGGCGCCCTGCATGAAAAAGATAGAGGCCGGATAACAGCTTGGTCAGAGCCTGCAAAGCGTCTTTTTCTCGTGGGGGGCTGTAAGGGTTAAATCTTGGCCATGGCCCTGACTTTTTGATCACCGCGAGCCAAATGCGCATCAACAGCGGGTGGAAATACGTTTGGTCTGGACGAATGGTTAAAGGCAAAACGGTGTTGAGCAGCACCAATTGCACCATATACTCATTGCCCGTTGCGATGAGCTCGCGAAAATCATCAAAGCCTCGGAGGTAACCCAAGATGATCATGAGGGCTGAGGAGGCCATGTCGTAGCAGATAAGTTGTTGGTTGCGATTTTCCCAGCCTTGCTCTTTGATGTACTCGTAGTGCTTGCGCATAAGCTGCGTAAAGAACGCGGTAAGCTCAGGCTCTTGCTGCACTTTTGCGTTAAGCTGGCGTTGGAGCTCGTGGATATATGACAGCGTTACCCAGTCTTCTTCAACAGGTGGCATCATCGCCGCAGGCATGAGCTGCAGATTAAAGATTTTGGAGGCAGCAGAGACAAACTTAAGTAGCTCTGGTTCTAACGTGGGACGCAGAGCAGTGATGCTGTCTTTTGGGGTGCGTGGCATGAGCAAGGATTCCTTATGCTGAGGTCAAAGCAAGCATGAGCAGGTGGCAAGTAGGCATCTGAGGGCGCTATGGCAAAGACAGTGTCGTGCTGCTATGCCAAGTGATCGTACCGCCCGCTCGTAGCAGGCTCAATGTAATAAGCAGGGTGGCACTCCGCAGAGGAGTAGCTAACGCTGATTTATGCGCAGTTTTTGCGCCATGTTCATGTCCTCACCCTAGTTATTACAGATATGGCGTTTTCCCCTTGTGTGATCACAGCTTGTTGCCTTTAACCTACCTCAAGATACGTTGCAGTAGCGACGCTCGACGTTACATATTAGGTTTCTGAATCAAGGGGCTTAAATCCACCTAAAAGGCCGGTTTTAAGCCAATGACATAGGGGGGAAATCCTTTGAGGAACAAGAAGGAAAGCGCTCTCCTCAGAGGTTGGTGGATAGAGACCCGCACTACTTTTAGGCGGCTAACATTAAACGCCATAACCACGGCTCAGGTGCTTGCCTAAAGCTGTGAGGCTACGTTGTAGTATCCACCAAACTCTGAGTAGAGTCGGTTTCTGTGGAGGACTGCTTGACCCCAGAGGCCACTGCTGCCGTCACTTCAAGCCATATATGATGCCTGACTCTACGCCCCTGACGATGCCTGTTCTTGTCACTCTTTGGTCACTCTCTAGCCATTCTCTAGCCATTCTCTATTAATTCTCAGGCCTCTCTTGGGGGCGGATATATACGCAGTAAGTGGCGCTTACTCTGTAAAGTAGTAAGCCTGCATAAACTTACCAAAGAAGTGCCAAAACAGCTCTGGCACCTTGAGGACATACGAGACGCTGATGCGCTCGGCACTGATGCGGCGCTTGACCTTACGCTCCTGACACATCTCTTGGGCATAAGCTAACTGCTCAGACTGATGCAGCTGTGCTAACACAAAATCCTGAAAATCTTGTCTTACGGTGCTCAGGCCACTCAGCAAACTATAGAGCGTAACGCACGCATCCATGTTGTCGCCAAACTTGGCCGTCTTGATGTTCGCAAGGTATTTCTTGATGCCCAGATCGACCTCATCAATGGCACAGTAGAGCTTTTCAGCGTTATCTTCCTTGTTCAGATCTAAGGACGTGACAAACTTGAATTTAAGTTTGCGTAATAACGGGAAGTTCTCGACTGGCTGCTGCGTGAATGAGGCAAACTCATTGAGATCTGCAAAGCAATGGCGCCACTTGTAAAACAGCTGGCCCAGCTCATTGAGCGTCAGCGCTTCGTCCAGATTCGGAAAATCCGCTTCTGTCATAAAAAACAGGTAGTTGGCTCCTGCCTCAAGAATCGCTTTGCTAATCTGGTCTGAGGTTGGTTTGTGCCAGACCCAAAATAGGACACGGCTCATGTTCTGCCCGTTTTCTTTGAGCGCAGCGATGAGCTGATGCATGGCCTCGCCCTCAGAGGTTACTCGCTTTTCAAAGAGATAGAACAGGTCACGCTTGTTGGTGCAATCCACCAAGTTTAAGGGCAATGGTCGCTCAAACTCAAAGATGGACTCGGCTGTGGCCAAGGTCAGATCAGACCCTACAAAGGAGATAAGATCAAAGCGTGGCGTGTTAAAGACCTTTTTGATGACGCCATCCTCGGTCAACTCAGAAATCTTGTCGTAATGCAGAATTGTGCCATAGGCGCAAGGCTGGAGCAGTTTTAGGATGTCAAGCAGCCTGATAAAATTCTGGCGCAGTGTTGCTTGGTCGTTTTGATAGGTTTGCGGATCTATTTGCGCACATAACATCACGGTGAGCCACGTGGACAAGATCGGCATAGCCATATACGGCTGCGTGAACGGCAAGGTCAAAGGGAAAAGCGTGTGTAACGCCACCCTTTGCTCAAGATTTTTGTCAGCCATAGCGATGAGGTCGCTAAACTTATAAAAGCCTTGGAAGTAGCCGCTGATGAGTATGAGGCCCGTAGTGCTAAAGTCGAGGCAGAGCAGCTTTTTCTGGCGCAGAGCCCAGCCTTTATCTTGGGCAAAATCATAGTTGGCGTGCATAAATTTAGACAGGAACGAGATGAGCTCGCTCTCCTGCTTGAAGCACGCAAAGAAGCGGTGCTGGAGCTCGCGGATGGTTTGCAGCTCTTTTACAGCATGGTACTTAGGTTGAAGCATGTCCAAAGTCGCCAGTTTGAGATTGAAGACTTGCTCAGCCTGAGCTGCTGTCTCTTGGGCTTTCTCAGCTGACAAGGCGTTGGCTTCAAGCTGTTTGCTGCTTAGCTGCGTTTGCTTGGCGGACTTAGGAGGCTTGTGGCCTCTTGCCTTGCTGGACATGACAAGGACTCCTTGTGTTGCCTATGATTTGCCTATGTGCGCTGGCGCGTGTGCGGGTGCGGGCGTATGAGCTGGTGCTTGTGCCTAAGCGGGTGTTGGCACTGGAGACGGCGTTGGCATTGGTGCAGGGCACACCCGCGAACTTAAACCACCAGTAGCATCAAGGTACTCTTAGTGATGAAGCTGTAAGTGGCAGCTATCCAGCTTGCAAGCTGGATGTGAGTGTCTTCATACCATCCTGAGGGATGCTGTTGGGGCGCTCTGAGGTGTACCAGCCTACCGTAGGTTAGCGGGTATGGGGGTAGGTGCCTACTTACAAGCTCGTATCTCACGCGGAGGCGCTGCGAGCTGCTGCATAGAGCCCCCTGTGGTGATAGTAGAGCAAGATAGAGCTGCCGTAGTAAGAGTTGGTGCAGAACCCTAGCGGCATCAAGGTGCAGGTGGTGCTTGTGGAGCTTGTGGGGTCTAATGCTGACAGTGAAAGTGGCGATTATGCAGTGTAAAGACTTGCTCCGATCACTCTACCACCTCCCGCGCCATTCCCTTGGTAATGGGTGATGGCACGTTGAGTTTGGCCTTAGCTCTGAGGTTTGTCGTTGTGTACCGTAGGCAGTGCTCTGCTCCTGATGCTCTTGAGCAGCGGTTTGCAGTATAGCGCGAAGAAGTGCAGAAAAATGTCATCGTCCTTAAGCGCCTCAGCCACCCCCTCTGGCGTCGGCTGCTGCTTGTAAGCATGCTTGTCCTGTTTGAGCTCTGCTCTCATCTTCTTTTGCACAAAGCGCTCAAAGTCGGCCTTGATGTGCGCTAAGCCTGCAGCCTCACTTACGATAGCCTCAATTTCGTGATGGGCTTCTTCCTCACTTTGTTCTTGCGTAAATTTTCGGAGCATGCCTTCACATTCATCGATGATGAAGCCCAAGCAGTTTTCACTCAGCGCGCAAACAAGCTTGTTTGCCTCGTCACGATCAGTCACATCGACCGAGGTGATAAACACCGAAGGCGCGGTGCGCTCTTCGTTGTAGGCCGCACGAATTTGCTTCTCACTGGAAAAATCACTGTGCTTAAAGACATTGCCCAAATACGTGTAGACAGTCTGACACTGAGGAAACTCGGACTGCAACTTAGTAGCGGTGCGTTCCTCAACGTCAGGATAGTCCTCTTGCGGCGTGATCATGAAGTACTGCGCGCCTGCTTTGAGAATTAGAGGAACTACCGCTGCAGCTTGCGCTCTTGAGCCACTGCAAAGTAGGAGTGCTTGGCTTAAAGCAAGGCCATTACGCTTAAGGGCATCTAACATCATCTGCATGCTAACTGTGATATCCGGAGAGTCGGTACTGATGCCATACACCAGATAGCGCAGGTTGGTGCTGTCGAGGAAGCGATAGCCGTGGAGATACTTTTCGGGGTGAGGCTCGGCCGCCGCATTGAGGCTAGTAGATTCAAGTACAGCTAAGTTAAGCATGAGAGTGGTAAAGCGCGGCGTCTTAAAGCGTACCTGAAAGTCGCAGCCTAAGTTGTTGAGAATCGAGCCGTGATACTCCTGATCCTTACCACGTGTCCATGGTTGTAGGTACTTAAGCAGCTTCAAGAGATCAAGTGCCGCTTGCTTGCCATCAACCTCATCCCAGGCATATTTGAAAGCATCATTCAGCAGCGTACACCAGCAATACCATGAGCGCAGCATATAGAGATAGGTGTAATTCATGGCAGGGTGCAGCGCCTGCTGGAGCATGGTGTAGATAGTGGCTTTGCTGCGCACATCTTGGTTGATATGCTCTTGCCACTGAGTAATGCTCTCATAGCCTTGCAGATAGCCCCACAGGGTGATAAAGCCCATGGTGGAGAGATCAACACAGTCCAGATAGAGGTCGTTCTGCTGCCAATGGTGCGCACGCACAAAGTCATTGTGCTTGCGCATGAGCGCACTAAAGAGATCGATCACAGCCGGTTCTTGCGCCACTGTAGAGAGCAACTCCTTTTGCCGCGACGTAAAGACCTCATACTCATCAGGATCTAAGTTGGCCTCAAGCCACAGGTACTGAGGAAAGATGCCGTTAAAGAGCTTGGTGCTGCTGGGGGTAAAAGGGATGATGTTCTCTGCCATGACTGTGCCCTTGTCCTTACCCTGCATGGTAGGCCATGTCTGTCTTGCGGAGCTTGTGGTATGTAGCATCCCAAAGCACCTAAGATGCGCGGTGTGGTGCCAGCGGTGTAGCTGCTTCTGCAGTGCTGTGCGGCTTCAGCGAAGCAGTGCGGTTTCAGCGGAGCAGCGCGGCCCCGCTCGGCATCGTATCTCCTGCCCTGCACTGCCGAGGCGTAGACGCACAAGCTTAAAGAGAGTGAAAGCAGCTGGCATCGTGGTTGAAGCCTTGGGCTAAGTGAGGAAAAGCATATGTTGTGTCCGCTTGGTGTCCACAGGATAGGTAGCGCAGCTGGCTACACGGGGCTTATTTCCCCTCAGCCTCGCTCATCAGATCCTTGTAGTACAGCGCAAAGAAGCGCAGAAAAGTGTCGTCGTCCTTTAGCAGCTCCGCTACGCCCGACTTCGTCGCCAACTGCTTGTAGGCATGCTTGTCTTGCTTGAGGTCGGCCTTCATTTTTGCCATTACAAAGCGATCAAAGTCATCCTTGAGCGTTTGCATCGCCATGCCATAGCGGATCCCATCTTCCGTCTTGTTGGTAACAAACTCTTCTGGGATGTCCTCAGCAAAATGGTGTCCGTAGAGCATATCCTCGCATTCAAGGATGTCTTTGTAGATGCCGAACTCATTGAGGGCACAAGCGAGCTTGTTTGCCTCGTCATGATTGTTCACGTCAACTGAGGTGAGGATTACCGAGAGCTGATCGCGCACCAAATAGCAAACCTCTTCATCATTCTTATTGACGGCGATGATGGCCTCAGGGTCAATGAAATCGCTGTTTTTGAAAGCGTCCCACTTGTGGGCTAAGACACTGCGGCATTGCGCAAACTGCCGTTGGGCGTTGCGCAGCGTTGGCAGCTTGCCCTTAGGGTATGCAGTGCGGTTAGTGGAGATAAAGTAGTTAGCACCAGCATCAACAATGACCTGTGCTACCGTCGCAGCGTCATCTTTGTTCGTGCTTTGGAAGGTAAAGAGGGTGTGGCTGAGGTCAAGGCCGTTGCTCTTTAAGGCATCTACAACCAGCTTAAAGCTCGCGGCGATGTCGAGAGGAAAGGCAGGGGTGCCGTACACCATATCGCGCATGTTGGTGGTGTCAACGAGGTGAAAGATGTTGAAGTAGCCTTGATTAGCTTGCTCACTGTCAATTTCGTCGGCGTGTATCGCCAGTTTGAGTAGGTCTAAATTGAACCAGATGTTAGTAAAACGTGGCGTCTTAAACTGCACGTAGCGGTCATCGCTGTAGAAGCGGCGTGGCGTATTGTAGTACTCATTATCGTTGCCACGAGAGCATGGTTGCATTTTCTTCAGCTGCTTAAAAAAACTCGCGCGCTACGATACGGATATTCTGTGGATCGCTCGTATCCTCATAGTCGTAAATGATGCGGTAAAACACCTTGTGCATCATGTGCGACATGCAGCTGCAGGCGTGCAGCAGCATGCTAGGGACATAGCTTAAGAGTGGTGGCAGAGATTGCGGCAGCAGCGTGTAGATCATGCTGTTGATACGCAGATCATCGTTAATGCGCGGTAACCAGTTTTGCAGGCATATGTAGCCTTGCAGATAGCCCCACATCGTGATAAAAACCGAGGTGGACATGTCGTAGCAAAACAGGTTAGGGTCAACCGGATGCCAGTTTCTCGCCTGCACAAACTCATTATGCTTGAGCATCAGATCTGAAAAGAGGTTGACCACATCAGGATCCTGCGCCACTGTGGAGAGAAGCTCCTGCTGGCGCTGATTAAAGATCGTATAGTCATCAGCGCTTAAGCTTAATTCCAGCCAACTCTGCAGCGGGAAGATGCCGTTAAAGATCTTGCTGCTGTTTGGAGTAAAGTGCAGGATGTTCTCGGCGTCAGTATCTTTAGTGATGCTGCTTG
Organism: Candidatus Anaerobiospirillum pullicola; assembly: GCA_018884035.1. GTDB lineage: Bacteria > Pseudomonadota > Gammaproteobacteria > Enterobacterales > Succinivibrionaceae > Anaerobiospirillum > Anaerobiospirillum pullicola. The sequence continues at coordinate 8,847 of JAHLFE010000031.1, read as the reverse complement.
GAGCCGTGGTGGTGCTCTGGGCTGTGTCTTGGGCTGGGCCTTGGGAATGGTCTGGGACAGCGATGTTGGACGCGGCGCTTGAGGCATCAAGATAAACCGCTAATACAAGCCATCCAATAGTGATCTTCAAAGTAGATCGCTGATCATTGTGGCTCGGTAAATACTTTTGAACTTCATCACTACTTACTTTTGTTTTGCGCCAGCTTTTGCTGGCAGTACAGCGTAAAGAAGTGCAGGAAGTGATCGTCGTTTTTGAGTACTTCCTTTACTCCCTTTGGTGTCGCAGCTTGCGTGTACTGCGCTTTGTTCGCGCTTTTCTCGGCCTTCATGCTCTTAAGCACAAAGCTGTGAAAAGCCTCCCTAATTTGGATAAAGCCAGATGGCTCGAGCATCATGTGCTCAACTTGCGAGAAAACCTCATCCATAGGGAAGAAGGCACAGGCCTCATCGAGCATCATATCGACTTTATCGTTGATGGAGAAGAGCGGCCCCTCGCCTAAGGCACACGCAAGCTTGTTTGCGTCTTCGGTGTTATCAAGATCGATACTGGAAACAAAGGTCACAATACCGCTATCAGCATCTGCATCCACTTCGGCGTGCGAGAGATCGATGCTGGTCTTACTCCAGACATCACTTAAGCGCTTAAAAGCACTGTGGCAATTAGCAAATTCCTTTTGCATCTTAGTCATCGTTGGCAGCTTGCCACGAGGAAACTCATCGCTTGGGATGTGCAGCAGGTAGTTGGTGCCTGCTTTGGCAAAGACGGCAGCGGCCTCTTGGGCTTGATCTCTCATGCCGGTGCAGCTAAAGAGCGTATATCTCAGGTCAAGGCCATTTCTCTTGAGCGCCTCGATAATCAGCGGCAAGCCGGTGGTGATATTGGCGTCCTCTTTTTTGAGGAAGTACACCATATCGCGCATGTTTGTGGTGTCGGTAAAACGAACGGGGAGATAGCTAGTGTCAACCTCAACTGACTCAGGGGGAGTCTGGTACCTCGGATCCAGCTCTAATAAGGTAAGCCAGATGGTGCTAAAGCGCGGCGTCGTAAAGGTCGTGTGGAACTCAGGTCCTAAAGGATGCATCATGCTGCCGCGATACTCGCACTCACTGCCATAATGCCACCCCTGCAGATACTTAAGTGACTCCAGCACGGTAGGCATGGCCTTGTCTGCAGCACTCTTGTTAAAGTTAAAGGCAAACTCATCTAATGCTCTAAAGGATAAAGCCCAGAAGAGCATCGCACGCATCAGATTGTTCTCGTGGTAGTTGTGGTTAAGAGGCAGTGACTGGGGGAACAGCGTGTACACCGAGCTTCTCTTCCGCATATCTTCATGTAAGCAGCGGCTTAAGGTAGTAAAGTCATACCCCTGCAAATAGCCCATAAAGCCGACCAGAGCAGTGGTGGATAAGTCAAAGCTCACAAGGAAGGGATCATGCATCTGCCAACCTTCCTTTTTCACAAACTCATTGTGCTTGAGCATCATCTGAGAAAAGAGGTTAACCACATCCGAATCTTGCGCCAGTTTTGGCAGCAGCTCTTCCTGCCGCTCATGAAAAACCGCAAATTCATCAACAGGCAACCCATCTGCAAGCCATTGTTCCCTTGTGTAGAAGCCGTTAAAGACCTTGTTGCTTTGTGGCACAAACGAAATGATGTTCTCCTCTGTGTCAGGCTTATTGGCAGTGTCGATGTCTTTTTTGCGTGGCATGGGGAAAAACTCCTCACTGGTTACATGGTGGTTGTTATCTTGATTTGGCGCTAAGCAGCAGTACATGGTTCTTGCGGTACAGGGGACTTAAGCTTACTGCGACCTTGTGGTGTGGCCTGTGCTGCCCATTGTAGCGAATTGCGGCGCCGAAACATCAAAAAGGTCAGCTATCTCCGACCGTGAGGAGGTCTGGGATAATTTTGGTCAAGCTGATAAACACATGGTTTATGGGCATGCATCAGACTATCTAGAGGTAACACTTGAGCACAAAGTAATGCACTTTACCTTAGTTTTGTGGCATAAGTCCCCTTGCTTTGGTCCATATTACCTTTAAGTAGGTGACCAAGAAACGCCTTATTTATGGGCTTTATAAAATTAGCCTAGACCTCCTCACGGTCGGCTATCTCCTTAATTGGATGCAGTTTTCACGATAGGGTAAGAGCTGTGCCTGTCTTTCACGGCCGCAAGCAGGTGGTGTATGGTGCTGGGGCAAAGAGCAAGAGTGCTGCGGAAGGGGACTAGAGCGAGGTATGCGGTATTGGTGGTAGTGCTAACACTGTGTGGTAACGGCGCGGCTGTGAAGACGACTCCCTTTGCGATCTGGAGCTAAGTGCGGGGGGTAGTAGTAGTAGTAGTAGTAGTAGCTGTAGCTGTAGCTGTCAGCACCGTGTTGAGCAAGCCCGCTGCCGCTGCACGGGCTAAAACGAGAGTTTGGTTAACACCGCTTCGTAAGGAATGGTCTCTTGCTGCACAGAGGACAACATAGCAGGAATAGGGACAATGAGCGTCGCGGTGCGTGGGGGTACCTTGCGGCAGAGGCAAAAGACCCACAGAGTGTATGTATAGGAAGTGACAGTGGGTAGCAGGAGCTAAGTGGCGTCATAAGAGCTGTGGAGTGCAGGAGCGGTGGGGAAAAGCAATACTGCGAGGTGTAGTGGGAGTAAAAGGACTGACGGGAATTGCCTCCCTCAAGAGTTAACCTCTCTGCGTAGTTGCTTGCTAGCGGCTCTACTTTGGCTCAAGCCAGTCAGCTGTGCTGCTGTGCCGCTTTGCTCCTTGCAGCTGGTAACTACAGGAGCGGTATACTTAATGCGGGGGAACACTTTGGGTAGTGAGTGTAGTGTGTGGAGTAGGGGTGCGGTTGCAGCTTAAGAGTGCGGGCAGAGAGCGCTAGGCGTGGTCAGAGTGGTCGTAGGAGAAATCGCAACTTGCGGGAGTGGCAGCAAAGCGGGAGTTGCGAGAGAGGAAAAAGAAGGGAACGTATCTCAAGAGAGCTGGGCATCGTGGCAGGGGGCGGGCGCTGTAGTGAGGCGTGTTTGCCCTCAACCCTCATCCCTAAAAAGCAAGCACGCAGCACTCTGGTTGTTTAGCTAATGGTCTTAATCGCCGTAGCCTGCGCAATTATGCTCGCTAATTGGTTGTGGTTAATGGTCTTCCCCTCAGAAGCGGTGGCCTTGATGTTCTCCTGCGCGTTGCGCTCCTTGCTCGTGAGCGCTTGAATTCGCTTTAAGTACTTGTGTGTGTCAAGCAAAAAGATGCGGTCTTTGGATACCTGCACCACCATGTCGTGAGGCCGTAAGACGCTCTTGATGCGATTGAGTCCATCTTGGGCAAAAATAAGATGCAGCATAAGCGTGTCCTCGGATTGTGGTGGTACCACTGCGCGCTAGCCCTCAACAGCTAAAGACGCAGCCTAAAGAAAAGGACGCACAGAATCATGCGCTGGCAGAAAAGGAAACCAACGGCTTTTGTTGGTTGGAGTGCAACTTTAGCGAACATGGTCAGGTGTTAAGAGCTTATATCTCTTTAGGTTGCTTAAAGCAGCAGAAGTCACAAGGCGCAATTTTCATCAAGTGACGTTGGATCCATATTAAGCCCAAGCCTTTACCTATATCTAGTATCAACTTCACACTTTTGGAAATTGAGGGCAATTTTGTTGTGGGCAGGCTTATTTATGGGCTAGCGGGCGCAGCTTGCTTTCTTGCTGTGGTGGCAAGGGGGCGCGGTACATTGGCGTCAGGTGCAGAGCTTGAAGTGGTGCAGAGCCAGCGCGAGCATGGCGCGCGGTTGGTAGTGGTATTTGCTGTCGCTGTCTCGTGTTGGAGAGCCTTTTCCTCTTGTGTGAGCAAAGCTACTTGCGATTAACCTACCTCAGAATACGTCGCGGTATCAACGCTCGAAGCTTCATATCATTTTCTGCATCAAGGGACTTAAACCCACCTAAAAGGCCGGTTTTAAGCCAATAACATAGGGAGAATACTTTGAAGGAACAAGGGTGAAAACGCTCTCTCCTGTTGTGAGGTTGCACTGAGACGACATAGTCTGCAGACACCGTGAGCAATACTGCGTAAGCGCAAGACAGCGCCACACTGCTCGTAGCTGTTACGCCTTACACTCTTCCTCGGTAACCACAATCATCCACTTGCTATGCCCTCACCATTAGCGTCAGACTCTTGGTTCTGCTCTCCATCACCCATACTCGCGAACTTAGGCACACCATGGCTTTATGGTGCTCTTGCTGTGCGTCAATACCCCTTGGGGGTTAGTGCTGTAAGTTAAGCTTAAGCGCTTACAGGCTGGCTTGGCTCATCTTAATCACCCAGAGGAGCGATGTTATGACGCTCTGAGTGTTGCTTGCCTCTCTTAGGTTCGTGGGTATGCCCATCACCAGCTCTTGGTGTCTGCTCTGCCATAAGTTCGACCCCATCTCCTTGACGCTTATTCCCCCCCCCGCTGTCCCCTAGCTCCACGCTGGCACCTTGCCCTCTTTCTTTTCCCACGCTATCCCCGCGCAAGCACGCCCTTCCCTCATTGCACCCTTTGCGCGCAATACCATGCTTTGCTACGCGCCGCAACCCCTATAGCGCACTATGTTGGTTCGTTTTGCGAGGAAGCTCTTGTTTTTGCCCTTTGTCCTTGCCAAAAATTTCGGTTTTGTGATCTTGCTTTGAGTATTTCTCAGTATTAAAATACGTCGACTTGTCTGACGGTGTTTCAGTCCCTATGGTCTAGACTGACCACCTTCTTCACAGACGAGACACATAAAGTCTGTCTGAAGCTGCTTGCGCCGCTTCGGATTAACAGGAGATTTTATTTTAATGGCTACTATCAATCAGTTAGTACGTAAGCCACGTGTCAAGTCCATTCCAAAGAACAAAGTCCCTGCTTTGGAAGCTTGCCCACAAAAGCGTGGTGTTTGTACTCGTGTGTACGCCACCAAGCCTAAGAAGCCTAATTCGGCTATGCGTAAGGTTTGCCGTGTGCGCTTAACCAACGGTTACGAAGTCACCTCTTACATCGGTGGCGAAGGTCACAACCTCCAAGAGCACTCCGTGGTCATGATCCGCGGCGGCCGTGTCCGTGACCTCCCTGGTGTCCGTTACCACGTCCTGCGTGGCCGCTTAGACTGCGCCGGTGTGAAGGACAGAAAGCAACGTCGCTCTAAGTACGGTGTCAAGAAGCCTAAGGCTTAATCGACTCCCCGCTAGAGTAAGGCCAAACGAAGCCAACGAACAACTGCTCATCGCCTCTTCTGTTGCTGTAAGCACTTTGATTGAGCAGTTACCACCTCACCGTGGTTAATTCGTTAATTCCCCTTTTTAGTTTTGGATACCCCTGAAGTAACGAGGATTTACCCATGCCAAGACGTCGTGTTGTCGGTCAGCGTAAGATTCTGCCAGATCCAAAGTTCGGTTCTGAGTTACTTGCTAAGTTCATCAATGTCGTGATGTTAGACGGCAAGAAGTCTATCGCTGAAAGCATTGTGTATGGCGCTTTAGACACCATCTCTGAGAAGAGCGGCAAGGAACACCTCGCCCTGTTCGAGGAAGCTTTAGACCATATCCGCCCTGCCGTTGAAGTTAAGTCCCGCCGTGTCGGTGGTGCTACTTACCAAGTGCCAATTGAAGTGCGCCCAGCTCGTGGCAATGCTTTAGCCATGCGTTGGTTAGTGGAAGCTGCTCGTAAGCGTCACGAAAAGACCATGGCTTTACGCCTGGCCGGTGAAATGATGGACGCCGCCGAGAATAAGGGCTCTGCCGTGAAGAAGCGTGAAGACGTTCACCGCATGGCCGAAGCCAATAAGGCCTTTGCCCACTTCCGCTGGTAATCCAAGAGGTTTTTCGTTTAAATGGCACGTACTACCCCTATTAACCTATACCGCAATATCGGTATTAGCGCTCACATCGATGCTGGTAAAACTACCACCACCGAGCGTATCCTCTTCTACACCGGTAAGAACCATAAGTTAGGTGAGGTTCACGACGGTGCTGCTACCATGGACTGGATGGAGCAGGAGCAAGAGCGTGGTATCACCATTACTTCCGCAGCTACTACCTGCTTCTGGAAGGGCATGGCGAACCAGTTCGATAACAAATACCGTTTCAACATCATCGACACCCCAGGCCACGTGGACTTCACTATCGAAGTGGAGCGTTCCATGCGCGTCCTCGACGGTGCTGTTATGGTGTATTGCGCTGTGGGTGGTGTACAGCCTCAGTCTGAGACCGTCTGGCGCCAGGCCAATAAGTATCACGTCCCTCGCATTGCCTTCGTCAATAAGATGGACCGTACCGGCGCTAACTTCTTACGCGTCGTCGAGCAAATCAAGACCCGCTTAAAGGGTAACCCTGTACCTCTCCAGCTGCCAATCGGTAAGGAAGATTCCTTCATCGGTGTGGTCGACCTCTTAAAGCGTAAGGCTATCGACTGGAATGAGGCTGATCAGGGCTTAACCTTCACCTACACCGACATCCCAGCGGATATGGTCGATGAGGTCGAAGAGTGGCGCGCTAAGATGGTTGAGGCCGCTGCCGAGGCTGACGAAACCTTAATGGAGAAGTTCTTCGGCGGTGAGGAACTCACCGAGGAAGAAATCGTTCAAGGTTTACGTGCCCGTACCTTACGTAACGAAATCATCCCAATGTGCTGCGGCTCGGCCTTCAAGAATAAGGGCGTGCAGGCTTTACTCGACGCTGTCGTGATGTACCTGCCATCCCCTATTGATGTGCCTCCTGTGAAGGGTGAGACCTTAGATGGTCAGCCAGCTGAGCGTAAGACTGACGACAAAGAGCCTTTCTCGGCTTTAGCCTTCAAGATCGCTACCGATCCATTCGTCGGTAACTTAACCTTCTTACGCTGCTACTCCGGTATCGCCAACTCCGGTGACACCGTGCTCAACTCCGTAAAGCAAAAGCGTGAGCGCTTCGGCCGTCTGGTGCAAATGCACGCTAACAACCGTAATGAGATCAAGGAGATCTTATCGGGTGATATCGTTGCTGCTATCGGCTTAAAGGAAACCACCACTGGTGATACCCTCTGCGCCGAAACTGCACCAATCATCTTAGAGCGTATGGAGTTCCCAGATCCTGTGATCTCCGTGGCTGTTGAGCCTAAGACCAAGTCTGACCAAGAGAAGATGGCCTTAGCCTTAAACCGCTTAGCTCAAGAAGACCCATCCTTCCGCGTCCACACCGATGAAGAGTCCGGCCAGACCATCATCTCCGGTATGGGTGAGTTACACCTCGACATCATCGTCGACCGTATGCGTCGTGAGTTCAAGGTCGAGTGCAACGTCGGTAAGCCACAAGTGGCCTACCGTGAGACCATTCGCGGCAAGGTCGAGCAAGAAGGCAAGTTCGTGCGTCAATCCGGTGGTCGTGGTCAATACGGTCACTGCTGGCTGCGTATCGAGCCTCTCGAGGCTGGCAAGGGCTACGAGTTTGCCAACGAAGTGGTTGGTGGTGTTATTCCTAAGGAGTACATCCCAGCTGTCGATAAGGGCGTTCAAGAGCAGATCGCTAACGGTGTGCTCGCTGGCTACCCAGTGGTCGACGTCAAGGTCACCGTCTTTGACGGTTCCTACCACGAAGTGGACTCCTCGGAAATGGCCTTCAAGATCGCCGCTTCCATGGCGTTCAAGGCTGGCTTCATGAAGGCTCAACCTGTCTTATTAGAGCCTTTAATGAAGGTTGAGGTTGATACTCCAGAAGAGTACATGGGTGACGTGATCGGCGACTTAAACCGTCGTCGTGGCATGGTTGAAGGCATGGAAGATGGCCCAACCGGCAAGATCGTTCGCGCCATGGTGCCACTTGCTGAGATGTTCGGTTACGCCACTGACCTGCGTTCGCAGACTCAGGGTCGTGCCTCTTACGTGATGGAGTTCGGTCACTATGCCGAGGCTCCTAAGAACATCGCTGACGCTGTAATTGCTGCTCGTCAGACCAAGTAAGAGCACTGGTACATAGGTACCGCTAAAAGATAAGCTGGTAGGGATGGGCGCAAGTCCGTCCCTATCTTACATTTGCACTGGGATAAGCGCCGCAGTCGGCGGTTATTTTGGTGCAATGTAGGTTATAATACGCAATTTAGGGTCAGCTCCTTAGGGTTAACCAAATCACAAGTCGCCATTAACTGGTTTGGTGTCCGCAAAAGCGGCACTCTGAAGCTGGTAGCCCAATGTTGCAAGGGTACTACTGTTACCCGTATTTTTAGGTAGATCAAAATGGCAAAAGAGAAGTTTGTCCGCACCAAGCCACACGTAAACGTGGGTACTATTGGTCACGTTGACCACGGTAAGACCACCTTAACCGCCGCCTTAACCAAGGTGTTAGCCGAGAAGTTCGGTGGTGCTGCTATGGCCTTCGATCAGATCGATAACGCGCCAGAAGAGAAGGCTCGTGGTATTACCATTAACTCCGCTCACGTGGAGTATGATACCGAGAAGCGTCACTACGCTCACGTTGACTGCCCAGGCCACGCTGACTATGTGAAGAACATGATCACTGGTGCTGCTCAGATGGACGGTGCTATTCTCGTTGTTGCTGCTACCGATGGCCCAATGCCACAGACCCGTGAGCACATCCTGCTTGCTCGTCAGGTGGGCGTGCCATACATCATCGTCTTCTTAAACAAGTGCGATATGGTCGACGACGAGGAGTTATTAGAGCTCGTCGAGATGGACGTGCGTGAGCTGTTATCTGAGTACAAGTTCCCAGGCGACGACACTCCAGTGATCCGTGGCTCTGCTTTAGGCGCTTTAAACGGCGAGAAGCAATGGGAAGACAAGATCTTAGAATTAGCTGACGCTTTAGATAACTACATCCCAGAGCCAAAGCGCGATATCGATCACCCATTC
>JAHLFE010000030.1 GCA_018884035.1 Candidatus Anaerobiospirillum pullicola | reverse complement strand
GCCTTTGCGCTCGAGCTCCTTGGCGTGCTTCTTTTGTCCACGCAAAGTGCGATCGCGCTCTCTGCTTTTAGCAGAGCGTCTGCGTTGCTTGCCTTTGGAGCTGTGCTGCTTGCCTTTGGAGCTGTGCTGCTCCGCACCCTTTTTCGTGCGGTTTTTGTTAGTATTTGCTATAACAATGCCCTTTAATTGGTACTTAAGTTAGGGCATTGTCGCTTACCATGGCAAAATGCGCACCCCCCTAAGGTGTTATACCACCTTAAAGGTGCAGTTTATAGCAGCCACAGCTACTAATCATCACCTCGGTCTAAGGACTGCTTAAATAAGGCATTCTTTGCTTAATTTGACAGCCCTGATATGGCACAAGCAAAGCTATGCTGTGATAGCAGTTGAGGGCTGGTGGTAAGGATGGAAAAGGGAAACGGCTCATGGTATATGCCCCACACAGGCATACACCATTGGCGTAGTGAGTTGCAGGTATTTACGCGCGGCCTCTCCCCTAGTGGAAGCAACCGTAAATACAAAGAAAAGAAGAGGCAGTGATGACACGGTGCCAGATCACTGCCCCCAGCAAAGCGCTTGGGTTACAAACCAGCTGCGGCCTATATAAAGCAGCTGGTGATCCTTGCTGTTGCTCGCCCAACAAGGTAACCGCACGCTCTTTTATCGTCGTTACTCTGCGCGCGTTGTGCGCCTGACTAGGGGAGTTACCAGGAGAGTACCCCTTTGGCAAAGTTGGCACTCTGCCATGGTAACCACGTAAACAAACCATACAAAGGAGAGCTTTCAAATCATCTAGCGTAGCGAGCATCTAGCACTAAACGATTTTCATCACCGCTGTACCTCTAAAAGTAGCGGCCTCCAGCAGTGCCACAGGAGAGGTCTCGACTTTAAGCAAGCTAGAGCCGAGACCTCTCTTGCGTCTTACTGCAGTCAAGCAGGATTTCTCCCTAAAGCACCGAGCGCTTGACTGGTACAGTTGTTTACACTTTTATTTTACCCCAAAAAGATCCTCAAATGAATAAGCTGCACGGGCAAAATGATGGCAAAAAAGCCATCACTTTGGAGCAACCGCATACCTCTTTTACATACACGCTGTCAGTTTGTAGCCTTAAATGATACTTTGGATAGATCAACTTTGTGCATTAGCAGGTAAAAGTGCCCTATTTTCAACAATACGGTGTTACAGCAGGGTGCTACCACTCTGTTGCTTGGTTAACAACGGCCGTGAGGTGGGACTTCGCTCTCAGTGGTCACGAAAAAGTTATTACCACCAAAGATAAGGTGTCAGGTAGTGGCGGTATACAAGCAAAGCTTACTGCGTTTGCTGGGCGCAAGGACAGGGAAAGCCCAAGGTAGGAGAGAACGCGCTACAGGGGGGGATACGCAATTTTCACCTCCTTACGTATCACAAGGCGTTTAGGAGCGAATGCAGAGCAACCTGATAGTCTTGTCATCGTGGTAAGTACAGGGAACAATAAACAAAACAGTAGGTATGCTGTCTGATGGCCTTATGCGCATGCATGCATGCGCCAGCTGTAGCTGAAGGTGATGATGCAGCCGCTTATCATTTGAGGTAAGAAGCGTCTTGGATGCTTGCGCTCAAGACACACTCTTGATGACCAGAGAGCTCTCTGGGTAGACGGAAGACAGGAGACCTTCCAACACAGTGCTGCTTCTTATTTGATGGTGGCTTTGGTGTGACGGGCTCTGGGCGGGGGGCATGCTGTCTCTTGTGGCTGGCTGTCTCTGAGGAGATTTACTGTGTCGCCAGTGATATCCCTGTACTCTCATGGTGACATGGATCTTCACACTCCTGCGCGCCCTGTTACCGAGCGCACACTCAGGAAAAAAGGCTCTACTCAGAATTTGTGGGTCGCTTAGGAAGTAGAGGTACGACTAATTGCTGATTAGCACTGCCCTTGAGCTCAACCACCTAAGACTGGGGCTTGAGCCTATACCCACAGATTCTGGGGATAGCCGGAAAAAGAGCCTCCATAGCCTGTCCTCTGAGCAGCAAAGTAGTATGGTACCACCTGTAATAAACCCTGCTCCTCCCCCTTAAAACCCGCTTTATCACGCGCTTTAGCCCCATTTTGATGCTACAATCTGAAAAGGCACAATGAGTCGCTGCCAAGATATAGCGTGTGGTCTTGTCAAGACAGCAACACTCTGCACTCAGGGCTTTTTTACAGGACTGCAAGGCCTAAACAGGACAGTACCTTCGGTCTGTGCTGAGCTTCACGCTACAGTACGTGAGACTCATTGGCATCTTTCGCCGGTACCAAAGTACCACCTAATATTGGAGGGCGGCTCTGTTCTTTGTTCCAGACAAAGCGCAGTAGCCACTGCTTAAACTATGAGCGATACGCAGCACCATTCGACGCCGCCTACTGAGGACAACGGCTCCCTTGCGCAGAGCACGACCAGCACAGTAGCAGCCAAGCCAAATAGTGATTCTGACACCGCTCTGTACAATACCACCAGCCTGTCCTATGAGATCACTTACAAAAGTGACCTCTCTGCCCCCCAACCTAGCCCTGCCTCCAGTGAGGGACAAAGCGCCAACATGACCACTTCCTCTGAGATAAAAGAGACGACTACCCCTACTGCCGAGCAAGGCTTAGCAGACACCACTTCTGTCCCTAGCACCACCACTGCAAAGCAGGCTGTTGCCACCACCGCAGATCCAGAGCATCCTGAGCAAAAGCCTCACACCCCAGCCGAGGAGGCAAGCTCTGCCCCTACGCCTGTCATTACAGATACTCCTGCCACCACCGACAATAAAGACACAAGCAGCGAGAGCACTGCGACCCCAGTCAATGTCGACTTGCTCTACGATGAGCAACCACGCATCAAGCTCTACGACGAGCACGGCCAAGAATACCAGCTAGAAAAAACAGACAACAGCGCCTCTCAAGCCGCTAGCACCGGCCACGCTGAGAGATTAGCCTCTGAGAGCAGTGCCCCTACTGCTGCTGCAAGCAACAGCGCCAGCGACAACACGCCTCTCTACGACAACTCGGTCGCCTCCGATAGTGAAGACCAAATGGACTTTGCTAACCTCATGGCACAGAGTATCTTTGCTCAGGTGCCTGCTGCTGACACCGCTACCTCAGATCCTGCCCCAGCTGCGCCTTTAGCAGCGCCAGCCCCTGATAGCACTGTGGCCAATGTGGGCAACACTGCGCCCCTGCCTGTGGCTAATACCAACTCAGCGTCCCTACCAAGTGAGCCCGCCACCGCCGCTAAAGTAAAAACAGCGCCACCAAAGCCAGCTCCAGCGCCGATTATGCCGAGCACACCTGCTCGTGCTCTTAATGGCAATCAAGGCACCTCCATTTTAGACAATGGCTCTATGCTCGCTGAGGGTCATACCGCCATTATGGGCCTAGAAAACCGCAGCAAGGCGCCCCTGTACACTCCGCACAGCACCGTGATCACGGGCATGTCACCTGAAGAAATTGAGGTGATTAAGCAGATCAATGCCCTGAACGCCAAAAAGAGAGTACGCCAGCAACAGGCCACCAAAAACTTTGAGGCGGAGATCGCGGCCGAAGAGCAAGCTCGCCGTGAGGGACGTGATCCTGCGGCCGCTGCTGCCGCTGTCCGCGCCCAAGCAAAGCCATACGCTAGCGCTGATGCTGATGCTGATTTTGCTGAGCCACGCTTACAGCGCATCAATCAAGGCCAGCAAAGTGCCGTCAACACAGGCAGCACTCATATTATTGCCAATGATCACAGCTTAGCCCAGCGTCTTGCAGCACAGAGTGACGCTACTAGCAGTGGCCACACCGCTGCCGCCCGCTTACGCTCGACCTTAGCTGCCGATCAGGTAGCATATGACCAAGAAGCGCGCGAGCAGGCAGAAGCCCGTGCGCAGCAAGAGGCATGGGAGCGCGAGCAGCAAGCTAAAGCGCAAGCTGCAGCAGCTGCAGCAGCGGCTGCTGCCGCAGCTGAGGCACAAGCCGCCGCACAGGCCGAACTTGCAGCTGTGGGGAGCACTGGTCAGAGCAGCAGTACGCCCTATAGCGGTATGGTCAATGATGCGGCCTTAGCCGCTGCTGCCGCCGAAAGTGGCATTATCGACTTAGGGCACATCTCGGAGCAGGACTTAAGTGGCAGTCGTGGTTCTTTTGATAGTAACGGTCTGCCTACAGCCAAGGCCTTAGGAAGCGCTACCGATGAAACGCGCCTCAACCACTTCTCCGGATCCGTCGTAGGCACGGCTTTAGATGAGGAAGAGGTCTCGGGTGTTGGTTTTGGCAATGCCTATGAAAGCGGCCACGCTTTTGATACGCAAGGACGCCCTACTACCCCTGCGGCACAACAGCAGCAACACCAGCGCTCACTGCAAGCAGAGCAAGCTGAGCCTGCCATTATGGTGCCGGATGACTATCAAAACGCCGGTGCAGACAGCGCAGGCTATAGTCCAGAGGGCAGCAACCTCGACCTCAATGGCTATGGCTACACCTCTTATGACACGGTCAATTCTAGCCCAATTGTCACTGACACCAGCGGAGAGGATGACGGCCCCCATTACGTGGTTGGTGTCAGCAAACGCTCATCCCCACAGCCACAGCCTGCGGCCGATACTGAGGATGATGGCCCACACTATGTGGTGGGCATGACCGCACGGCAGATTAAGCAGCAACAGCAGCAATTAGCCGCACAAGCGGCCAGTGCCCCGCAATACCGCGTTGGCATCATGCCACGTGCGGACGAGCAAACTGCAGCCAATAGCTCAGCCCCCGCCCCAGACACTGCTACAGCAAGTGCAGCAGCTCAAGACGCGTACTATGTGCCAGCTGCGTCCTCAACCTCTCTGCCTCTTGAGAGCATGGGCGACACTACCGCCTTACAGCCAGAGCATACATCCCCTCTGGAGATGGCTGTACCACAAAGTGAGGATGGCTACTTAGCTCCTGAGGTTTCGTACATTACCCCTGGCGTGCAAGCCCCTTATTACGGTGCTACTGACAGCGTCACTACCACTACTAATGGCCTTGAGGGCGCGGGGATAGCAGCAAGCACTGCTGCTAATGCGGCAACGCAGATAAACGCTGCTGCGACACACGATACAGGTGATGCAGAAGAGGAAGCCCCGCTCTATCCTGGTGTCTATGCCACAAAGCTCGAGCAGCAACAAAAGCAGCAGCGTGCCCGTCAGGCCGCCCAAGAGCAGGCCCGCCAGCAAGCAGCGGCTGCGGCTGCAGCGACAGCTGCAGCACAGGCGCAAGGACAAGATGCAGCAGCGGCACTAACCTCTGACAAGGCTTTAGCGTCAGGCATGACTGTGGAGGAAAATCCACAGCCAGAGCGAGAGGAGCATGGCCCTACCCCAGCTGGCATGGGCGATGGCTTACTGGCCCAGGTGCAACCTGAGAGTGTCACTCCTGAAGCTGCCGCCGATGATGGCCCCCACTATGTGGTAGGCCCGAGCAAGAAAAATCGCCAATTACCTGCCAGCAGTGCTGAAGATGCAGGCCCCATCTACGCTGTGGGTGTGGATCGTACCAATGCGCAGGTGGAAGCGCAGATTCAAGCGGAGCGCTCACGCTTACAGCCACAAGTGGCTTTACCACCAAGCTACTTAGACCAAGAGCCAAATCTAACGGCCAGTGAGGCAGAAGCCGAGGCGGAAGAGCGCGCTTATGCCGAAGCGCTTGAGGAAGCAGCACGCGAATCCATGGCCGCGCCACAAAGCGAGGTCATTAGACGCGCCCGTGAGCTGGCCGCACAAGACAGCAAGCACAGCACTTCGGCCAAGGCGGCTGTGAGCGAAGCTGTTGACAGCGCTGAAAGAGCAGTGGACAACGGCCTCTTACTTGATGAGGACGAGGACAATGCTGCTCCTGCGACTGCTACTACCACTACTAAGGTCAACCTCGCCACTCAGACCAATGATATTGACTTAGGTGAGGCGAGCATGGTCGCAGCTCTGGGTGAGGCGGCATACACGGCCAAAGAAGAGGAGCTGGAGCAAGCGCAAAAGCAAGCCCAAGCGCAAGCGCAGAGTGAGGCACAAAGTGTCTTAAAGGCCCAGCAGGCGCTGAAGCACAAGCAACGGCGTGACAGCGAGGGACGCTATAATTTTGCCAACATGCCAGAAAAGGAACATATTGGCTTAGGCATCGCGATCTTCCTCTACCTCAGACAGTTAGGGGCATCGTTCTTTACCTTTACATCCTTATCGCTGCTCGCGCCACACATGGCGATGCGCTTAGGCTTTGCCTTCCCAAGCTCGATGGCTATTCCTTTCTTCTGTGTGGGTTTAGTCTCAGGCTTAGTCGGAGCGTATTTACATCATGACCTGCACCTTGCGCAGGCGGGTGTGATCACCTTTGTGTTGTACCAGCTGCTCATTGGCCTTACGGCTTATCGTGGCATTTACCGCATCAGCACCTTTATCTCGCGCAGACGGCGAGACATGATCTTATTGGCGGCCTCAGTGATCACACCGATGGTGATCCTCATTTGGCTGATCAATACCTTAATGATCATGTCGCAAGGCTACTTTGAGGCGACCTTACTCTTTGCCATTGCGGCGATGCTCAGTGCAGCGACAGCGTCGACGCTGACATGGAATTTCCCACAAGACCCGATTGACTCTTGTGGCATGATGTCAGGCAAGGGCTTAGCCTTAGTTGTGGTGTTATGCCTCTTAGTATCCTTTGGTTTCTTGCATTACATTGTAGGCTTATCCGTTTTAGGCGTCAGCATTGTGATGCGCTTGATCTTTGGTTACTGCTTAGTCAAGAACAAGGGCACAGCACAGCGACCATACGTACACGCGCTGCAACTGTTGACGCTCTTTGCGATCTTGCTGGATATCATTCTGCTCAAGAGTCAGAACTACGAGATTATCAGCGGGCAGATGTTGCAAGTGGTGCAAGAGGTGCGTATGACTGTGGGGCTGTAAACGCGACACACTAAGGAATAGGTGACCTCATAAGTGACGGATGTAAGGTTGTGTGCTGGTAATGCCCACTCTTAGAGATGAATGCTGCAGGTAAGTGAGCCTGAGCATAGCTTAAGTTGGGGCACACATGCTGGCCTTCAATTCCATCACCTATTAAGTCAGTTGTTCCTAAGTGAGGGCTTAGACCTCTCAAGTCTGTGCCCCGTACCCATAAGGGTAGCTGCCTTACATGGCTGTGCCCCCAGCACAGCGTGACTGCTTCGCTTACTCTTGTAGAATCACAGAGTTTCATCTGTGGGCTTGGCCCACACAAATACAAATACCAATACCAATACAAATAGGCGAGGGGCTTACCCTCACACTCATACCCGCGAACTTAAACCACCAATAGCATCAAGGTGCTCTTAGTGCTGAAGGTAAAAGTGGTTGCTATCCAGCTTGCAAGCTGGATGTGAGTGTTTTCACACCATCCTGAGAGATGCAGTGGGAGCGCTCTGAGGTGTACCATCATTCCTTGGGTTCACGGGTATGCCGCACACTCCCCGCTGGATGCGGAGGATCACAGGAACAACATCATGGCTCACATTGAACGCCTCGAAAGTGAATGCCCACCAGACGCGCACAAGGTAATCCGCCCACCCGAGAACGAGGTCAAAGCCACCATCGTCGTGAAAATCGATGACAGTGAAGCGCATACCTTTGGCATTGCCGACTTATGCGCCGTCATCGCCCTCATGAGCGCTAAACCACTGCTCCTGTGCTCGCCACAGTTACGTGAGCAAATCGAGGCCCACAAAGCAGACGAGGAAATCAATCCTGCCTATCTGCAAATTAGCGGCGATCAGGCCTATTTAAGCTACAGCGATGGCGCTCAAGGCCCAGTGCAGCCTTACTTTGATCTCACCGCCCACCCTGAGGCCGCAGCTAACTTCTTGGAGCTGTTAGAGCAAAAGCAATTTGTCATTATCGACACCATTGCCATGCTGATTCTGCGCTCGATCTCGACCGTCTTCCCATGGGATCGCTTACTGGCAGGTGACTTCGTCCGTCAATATGTGCGCGCTCGTGGTGACTTAGTTGCCCCTGCCGACTACGACCTGCTACAACAAATCCGCTACGGCCGCAAGGACGGTTACTCCATTAAGGATACCGAGCCACGCGCTTACCAGTACCTGCGTCTCGAGCGTAAGCTCTTCTTACAGTACCCGACAGAAGACGACGATTAGTACAGCGCCCGCCCCAGTCAACTGGTTTACCCCCAGTCTACTGGTTTTCAACAAGTTCGCTGGGGCTATCCCCAGTATGCTGGGGCAATCTTCGGTAAGCATCACAGCGCTGCGAGTACACTCCCCTGCCCCTTTGAGGTAACCGCAAAGTACCACCCCGCCTCCAGCGTCATTTTGCAGATTACCGCTCTCTATCCCTACCTTACTGTTTCCTCATGTCTGATTCCGCTATTTCTCCTACGCTCAAACTCACGCAAGAGCTGATCGCCTGTCCCTCCATTACCCCTGATGACCACGGCTGCCAAGATATCTTAGAGCGTGAGCTCAAGGCCGCAGGCTTTAACTGCCGCACGCTGCGTGAGCAGATGTACCCGACATTTAATCTCTTAGCTCTGTGCAGCCACGAGAGCAGCGCTAACTTTGAGGGCGATCCCGAGATGATCAAAGCCCAGCACGGCTTTTTTGATCCGAGCGGCTTCGTGGTGCCCAAGCCATTTACTCTGTTTTTAGGTCATACCGATGTGGTAAGCCCAGGCGATGAGGGCGCATGGCAAAGCCCACCTTTTACCCCAACTATTAAAGATGGCGTGCTCTATGGTCGCGGCGCTGCTGACATGAAAGGCTCTGATGCAGCCATGACCACCGCATTACAACGCTTTGTCAGCAAGCATCCTGACTTTAAGGGCACCGTTGGTCTCTTAGTTACCTCCAATGAAGAAGGTGATGCTGTCGGTGGCATTCCTTTTGTGGCGGAGTGGCTGAAAAAAGAGAAGATCTATCCTACCTACTGTGTGGTTGGTGAGCCCTCAAGCAGCAAGGCCTTAGGCGATACCATTAAGATTGGTCGTCGTGGCTCGATGACAGCGCACATTACCATTCATGGTACGCAGGGTCACGTTGCCTACCCCGAGCAGATTAACAATGCTGCCCATGCTGGTGCTCGCCTCATTGCCGCACTCTTAGAGACACCTCTTGATAACGGTGATGCTGACTTTCCTCCAACGTCTTTTAATGTCACCAACATCAATGCCGGTGTGGGGGCAGAGAACATTGCCCCTGGCACTTGCCAGATTATGTGCAATTGGCGTTTTAACCCGCAGCAGACGCCACTGAAGCTGCAGCACATGGTGGAAAAGAAGCTTGAGAAGCTGCGCATTTACGCTACGGTACGCTACGTCATTAATGGCCTGCCATTTATCAGCGAGCGTGAGGGACCATTAGTTAAGGCGCTGAGCACGGCGGTAAAGGAGAAGACGGGCTTACAGCCGGACCTTAATACCTTAGGTGGCACTTCTGATGGACGCTTTATTGCGCCGCTGGGAGCGGAGACGCTGGAATTTGGCCCATGCAATGGCACCATTCATAAGGTCAATGAGTGCGTGCAGGCAGCGGATCTCGATACCTTAAGTGAGATTTACGAGCGGGTGTTAGAGCAGCTGCATTTATAAGAGCAGCATCACTTCAAGTAGCGCTGCCTGTGGCTGGCGCACTACTCTCTGGTAGTTGCGCTCACCTTGGAGCAGGCTTGTCTGCTGCTCTTTTAAGCAGTAACGCTTGTGCGCGGCAAGAGACCGACAACGACAGTGGCGTCAGGCATGGCCAACAACCACGCGTGACGCCACTTTTGTTTTTGCTGGGCAGACCTTCACACAGTACCGGAGAAAGGATGCAGCTGATACTCAGGTTTAAGGCGCATTGCTAACGACGCATTAAACTCTTGCAGCGCCTGATTCTTGTCTTTATGCTGACCCAGCATATTTTGCACAATCTCAAGACTGGCACTGAACATGGAGGCAAGCTGTAATTTCATCCCCTGCTCAGTAGGGATGTAGTCATAATTGTGAAAGTGCAAGACATCACGCATGTCTGCGGCTCGCACCCCCTCAAAGTTAAAATTAGAGCGCATATACTCAAACAATGGGCTTTGGCAAACCAAAACCAAGTTTTTGTTCATCCGCGAGAACAATTGCGCTTTTTGTAGAAGCTGCGTCAATATCGTTTTAGCCGTCATCTTCCAGTTCAAGGAAGCGTCTGTAGAGCGTGCTGCACCTTTCTCCACTTCATAGCCATGATCTAAAAGCATGTTTTGCCGAGAGTTCCAAACAGAGCCAGTCGTGTCTAGCGTCTGTAGCTCAATAGCCACAAAATCCACTGGGAGCTGTCCCCTTGCGGCTGTGAGCACGTAATCTATGCGTCCGACAGCCGTTGACACCTCTGGCACAAGGTATAAATCTGATCCAGCAATAGAATTGGCAATGAATTGCAGGCAGTCATTGAAGACACTGCCATTTTGGGTTAAAGGCTCAGGGCAAATCAGGATAGGTTGACTTATTTTGGCAAAGCACAAACTGCATGTGCCAATGGCCATATTAGGGTCACTCTTCCTTGTCTTATAGCAAGCAGCTCCTTGACGGTAGGGACAGGTCTGAGCCCTTAACGCTTGATGCAGGTCAGGGAACTTTTCCCCATTAGTGTACAAACCAAACAACTCATTGACGCTATTCACCTGCACATCTCCCTGCAGCAATACGCAGATACTCTGCTGCCAAATCTACCCCTATAGACTTGCGGCCCAAAGCGTGAGCCACCTTGCAGGTGGTACCTGTGCCGACAAAAGGGTCAAGCACAATACCTTGTGGCGGGCATGTCAGAGCCACTGGAATCTTGACGAGATCCTCAGGGTACGGAGCGTAATGCAAACGGCGCCCTTGGGTATCCTCAGGAAGGATATCCCAAACATCAGCAATCTTTGCCCCTTGCTTACTATACTTGAGGAAGTAGAACCCCTTCTCGGCCAGCTCCTTCGCCCGTCCTGATAATCTTTCGTCATTACCATGTGTAGCACGAGTAGCGCCTCGGATGACCATACGAAAATCAGGAACTTCTCCGCACTCAACCAAACGCAACATTTCCTCCAGAGCCTTGAGAGCATGCTCTTTTTCTTCAGAGCTAAGCTCGGTGGAGAGCTCAATTTTGCGCTTGTACCTGACCCCCGTAACACCAGTAGCAGAAACTACAGCACCATGCTTCACACTTTGAGCCACACGCGGCTTATGTCGCGCCACCTCTGCATCGTAATAGTAGCCCCGTGGCTCTTTAGTAAAAAAGAATATGGGTTCCCACAGTGTTCTGAGTTTATCGGGTGCGTTATCAGGAGCTCCTTTGAGCTTGTTCCAGATGATATGATTGCGCAGGGTAAAGCCTAAATCGTCAGTCAACTTGATGGCTATGCGCTGCGGAATCATCAGGAGATTCTTGCGTTGGTAGGAGTCCCCCAGATTAAGCCACAAAGATCCTGTAGGCTTCAGTACGCGATAAACCTCAGCACACACCGACACAATGCGGTCGATGTATTCGCGGAAGTCATCCTCTAGACCAATACCACCTGCAACATACTCACGCTTTTGAAAGTAAGGCGGTGAGGTAATAACGCTATCGATACAAGCGTCAGGCAAAGATGATAAGACACTCTGTGCATCACCCTGCACCAGCAAAGGGTCAGTGTTATGGGATGTAAGGTAAGCCTGTAACGTCTCTAAATTCTGGCTGTTCATATACCGACTGATACTGTCCCTTCTAGCCTAAGCCGCAGAATTAACTAAAACCGTATATCTAACCTGCTATACGGTTTTAGTATAGCGCTCTACAGACTGAGGCTCTACAGACCGAGGATGTAGTGCTCCGCATCTAAAGCAGCCTGACAGCCAGCACCTGCCGCCACAATTGCTTGGTGGTAGTAAGGGTAAGCACAGTCGCCAGCGGCAAAAACGCCAGGACATGAGGTCGCAGTAGCTGGTGGTAACAGACGGTTCACCTTTAAGTAACCGGCGTCGTCCATATCCACCTGCCCTTTAAAGATCTCTGTGGCTGGCTGATGGCCGATAGCGACAAAGACACCATTAAGAGGAATCTCACGGCGCTCGCCTTTTACATCCAGCACAATGCCACTTAAGAGGTCGTCACCGACATACTCCTGCACCTTGGCATTGAGCACCAGCTCGACCTTACCGGCCTTGACTTGCTCATTGATACGCTCGACGAGAACCTGCTCGGCACGGAAGCCCTCACGACGGTGAATTAAGTACACCTTAGAGCAGAGGTTGGTTAAGAACAGCGCCTCAATAAAGGCCACCGAGCCACCACCAATCACTGCGACTACCTTATTGCGGAAGAACATGCCATCGCAGGTGGCGCAGGCTGACACACCCTTGCCTTTAAACTTAGCCTCAGATGGGATTTCGAGGTAACGGGCGCGGGCACCAGTAGCCACGATGACCGCCTTAGTTTCGATCTCTTTACCACCAGAGAGCTTGAGCTTTTTGTGCTCAGGATCGCTAAAGTCCACGCTTTGTACCACGTCGTGCTCGAGCGTTACTGGCAGCTCTTGCACGTGCTTTAGCATTTGGTGCATGAGGTCAAAGCCACTAGGATCGCCGAGTGCACCTGGCCAGTTACCGACTTCTGGGGTGGTAGTCAGCTGACCGCCCTCCTCAAAGCCCATGACCATCACTGGTTTTAACTCGGCACGGGCGCAGTAGATAGCTGCGGTGCAGGCAGCAGGGCCGGAGCCAATGATGACAACCTTTTCCATAAGAACCTCTTCTCTCCAAGGGGCGTGAGATGATGCTTCACGCAGCGGGCACAGTCGCGCAGAGCGCCAGCATCCATGCCTTATAGAGACAAGTATAGCAAAGCAATTCTGCCGTTTACTTCTATTGAGAAAAATGGCCTATATCTGCGGATATGTGGCAGCATTTGAGATGCTGTCTTAACAGCGTTTCCCCTGTCGTTGCTAATAAAGGCGCATCTGCTGGCGCCATTGCTATCATCTGACTACCGCCAATTACAACAAGCGGACGCAGCTGCTAATGTTGGCGGTGATGATGGTGAAGGTGGCGGTGGTAGCGGTGGCGCCGTCTATCCTTAAGATACAGTCTGACGCGATCTGCTGCTCTAATCAGGAATAGCAGCTGTGCCGTAGCAACGAGAGCGTTTCCCCTCTTGTTCCCTCAAAGTATTTCCCCATGTTTTTGGCTTAAAATCGGCCTTTTTGGTGGTGGTGGTGGTGGTGGTGATAAGCCATTGATACAGCAACCTGATATGGAGCGTCGAGCGTCGCTACCGCGACGTATCTTTAAGTAGGTTAATGGCAATTAGCTGTGCTCACACAAGGGGAAAACGCCCTCAAACAAAAAGCCTCAGGGCGGAGGCAAGCACGCTTACCCCTACTCTGAGGCTCTCTGGTAAAACTACCGCTGGTAGTTACCGTTTATTGCGCGTCGTAGAACTGCTCAATCTTTTGGTCTAAAGCAGCACGGGCCGAGCGGTAGTTATCACGGGCCTGCACAAAGTCATTGGCTGCAGCCTCGACTTTTTTCGCATCGCTCTCGCCGGTGTTAACTAAAGCGTCAAGCACCTGCTTTTTGACAAAGGTCTGCTCACGCAGCTGTTGCAGCTGGTCAAACTCGCCTTTGAACTGCTCGTAGGCCTTAGAGCCGATGCAGTCAGCCATTGGCGCATCGTGACGCAGGCAGTAGCCGTGGTCATAGCGATGACCGCTCCACATGCTCATGGCTCCACGGTGACCACGCCATGGGCGATCGCCGTCCCAGCCGCGATGGCCGCGCCAAATACGGTCGTCGTTGAAGTGGCGTGGGCCATTCCAGTGACGAGGGCCGTAGTCATCGCGATAGCCCTGATTGCGGTAGCAGTCACCATCATAGTTTTGGCACCAGTAGCCGCCACCGCGATGCCCCCAGCCATCATGCCAGCCGGCAAAAGATGGCGCACTTAAAGCAAGCGCACCGACCGCCGCTAAGGCTAGGGACACCTTGGTAAAAGTCTTCATAGAAAGCTCCCGAAACAAACAAACAAACAAACTTACTGCCTCGCTGACCTGCTCTGAGGCCAGCAATATTAGCGTCCTACCGTGGTGGTACTGGCTAAACAATGATGCCCGCCGTGATGCCATGAGCAACCACTAAGGCCGCCTCCTATGGCTACGCACAACAGCACCAGACACAACACCCGCCCCATTCTTATCACCTCGCTGCAGCGCACTTACCAAGCTTGGCAGCAATCTGCAAAACCGTGAAGAGAGCTTAGCACTAGCCCGCACAGTAAAGTGTGGCCTCAGCCACAAGGCGTAACTTCCGCTCACAAGGCCTCATAGTTTGGCCCATTTATGGTGGTCAGGAGCAGACTCTGTGGTCAGAGCTCTTAGAGCCTGCTCTAAGAGCTGCATTGAGCTCTAACGCGGCCCCAGAATACGTGGATTATTGTGGTGCTGCCAGTGACGTGGTGGCGGAGCTGGACGGTGCGCAGGTGGCGCCGCTGGACGCGAATGATGTGGGCCCTGCGCGGTAGGCACTGGCCGTGGAGGTGGGTTGTCATGATAAACCGGCACACAAGCAGTGGCCAAGAATACGCTCGCCGCACATATGAGGCTCAGACAAACGGACTTTCTCATGGTCGCCTCCATTGCAAAAGATAAGAACACAGTAATGATGCTGCTTGTAAGACCATGGTTGCCTGTACAGAGGCAGGAATGCGCTATCAGGCAATGAGCGGAGCACACTAAGCAATCTGGGAACAAGCAGGCGCATTAGTTCTGTGCTTAGAACCGCAGCGCCCATGCTGCTCATTGCCTACGATGGTTAGCTTAAGACGTCCGAGTTAGCACTCGCTTAGGGGTTGGTTAGCCTTAACTTAGGCACGCATGGCTGCAACCACGTCCCCCGCTAAAAGCCGCTTAAACATGGCCTTATGGGCAACGGCACAAGATGCAATGCCATATGAAAAAGAGCGCTACTTGCAAAAAATTCGCAACAAAGGCCTTGACGATAGTATTTAGCGGGCAAGTTATGGCGGCACGCTTCAGACTCAACAGCTTGCTGAAAGGCTTTGGCCCTGATGATTCCCTATCACCTCTTTGCACGAATGATTCTGGAGAGCGCCACTTCTCACGCAAAGATGCCTTGTTACCAAAGCAAAGGCACAGGCACAGAAACCTCATCCTTAACGCAAAGCGCGATGCAGCAGGCTAGAGCCGCTGTTACTGGGATTTTGAGCGCACCTCTTCATCAGGAAAAGTCAGGTGTAGATACACCCCGTAGCAGCCGCTCCTCTGGGTAGAGCTGCGCCATGTGCGCTTTAAGCGCAAGCGCTTACAGGTGCACTGTGGCTACAAACGGTGTGCGTTTTTGCGCCACTACTGCGCTGTTTAGCCACTCAGTAAGAGCAACACAGCCGCAATAGCAACAGCAGAGAAGCTCTCTTGAGCTGCTCTGCTCTTACGCCGCACAAAGGCTCTGAGCACGGCTACCGCTGCCTCTACTCTTCTCAGCGTCAGCAGCAATTATCACCAAGCCCACTGCTATCGTCACTGCTTCTTAAGAAGTCCCTACTACCTACTTCCAGAGTAAAGTACGCCTGCTCACGCCGCCTCAGCTTTCCCCTAACAGCTGCCGCTGCTTTTTCAGTTGCCCCTACTACCTACCTACTAACACAGACAGCCACACAGCCAGCCTGCGCCCCAAGACAGCTGTGCCTAACCTTTCGTCCCCGCTCTCTTCACCTGAAGCTGAGCCCTACCTATCCCACCATCACGCAAAAACCACCCGCCGCCGCAGGCGCTCGTTCCCTCCTCAGACTCGATATCTCCAATTGGTATACCAAAGTTACCCTAAGCTAACCTATTTTATGACAAGAAAAATCAACCACAGCACCAAGCCGCACCACCCTATACTCTCTATTGCACCATATAAGAGCAGAGTTTTGGCATAACCGCCGTGCCTTCACCCCTGTATTATGTGCAAATATGGCTTATACATCACCTTTATTTAGCAATATCCTGCTAAACGGGCACACAATCTTAGCCACTGCACCATTTTGGGCATGTATAGCAATAAACAGCAAGCCCATCCTCAAGATGCTTTGGCCTCTATATCAGCTTTGTGCCCCCATGCCTTACGTGCCCCATAACCTTTATGGTTAAAATCAAGCCATCGTAACCGTTTGCACGCACCTTTATGGTGCTCCCCCCCCATCGCTGTATCTCTATGAACCTTACAGCTGTCTAGCTATAACACACTTTGCCGCGCAGACCGGCTAATTTAAGCTTTAAATTGTGATGAATGACAAAAAATTGCAAAAAATAGATATGGGCAAGTGATGGTTTTTGCGCCATAATATGATCATGACGTTGGAGCATTTTACAGACAACGTGTGTGTACTGAAAGATCAATCCAGTAGACTTTTCGTTAATGTTACCGTAGATGCCGCTGTCACGCTGTTCCGATCTTGGTATACAAATCAAGAACAGCGCTGCCGCGCCAGCTTAAACGCTTAACTGCACCCGCATTTCGGCAAAGCAAATCTACGTAGTTTTGTGTGTTTTCCCGCACTATCTGCAACAACGCCAGCACAATTTTTAGGCAAAAAGACCCGCAGTCAGACTAAGCCTGACGCCGCAGAGAGCGAGACTGGGGCAAAGATTCGAGCACTTTGCCACCTTGCCTTAGTATGGTGAGTGCGCCGCACTACAGGGTTACGCACCACACCACGGCAGTGATCCCACAGTCTCGGGCCCAAAATAGTTCTCTCTTTGGTGCTCTTTTCCTACTGCATCAGGTGCGGTCAAAACTGACGGATCTCCACACACCCTGACACCGGAGAAACCGAGCCTCTGGCGGTACAGAGGGTAGTGGACAGAGTTGGATATAGGCACCTGATGTAGCTGCCTTCCCTGCGTGCGCGCTCAAAACGCTCTTAAAATGCAGGAGAGGCACGCCGCATATCCATGCGGCAGCAATACAGTGCCCGTAAGAGCAACACCTCTAGTGCTCTTACGTGGTAAAACTGTGCTTGTGTTCAGCTTATCCTTATATCAGGTGCAGGTCACACTGTCTTGGCGGAGCGGGCATGATTAGCATGCATGCCCTTAATGCCTAGGCCCGACAGCTTTTACGAGGCTGTCACCGCTGACAACACCTTTGGCTTTGGCTTTGGTTGTTACTGCCGCAGAGTGTGCCTTTGTCCCTGTTCCTACCTCTTTACGCGTCTTTGAGATCTCTGGTATGGGTTTGCTGCCAGTTACAAGTAACTACTGGTAGCGGTGGTAGAGATCGTCCGTCCAGCAAGCAGCCTTGTCCTTAAGTTGAGTGGCTGCAGCCTTTTGTTCCTTTGACTGTGTTTGCCTTAAGGCGGTGCCATGCATGTGTCCTGTGTCACGCAGGCCATGGCGCATGCAGCATTTGCGTCTATGGTGTGCAAGAGCTCTGCACTCTTGTCTATCTTACGAGCAGCGTTTTGCGCTCAAGGAGTCAGCCAAGGTATTTGCCCGATCAACATCGACCTGTCTGTTTGTCTGCTTTTCTGCCAGAGCTCACCTGCAATGCCATGCAATCACTGCAATGCACTGCAAAGCCATGCACTGTCGCGCGGGGCACTCTTGCAAACAGGCAAGCAAGCATCGTCACTCTGTCCACTACACAGGTCAACACAGACGCTAAGAATGCAGTCCTTGATCCTAGGTTTAGGAAAACAGAGCAAGTAGTCTGAGGTAGGGATTTGGTTGCCGACTTCTTATTGCTGATCAGCGCCAACATTTTCGCGGTAGCCCTGATTGTGGTCTACCTCGTAAGTGCGCTGACTCGCTGGAATCGGGTTCTCCGTATTTCCGGCAGTGCCGTAGTGGCACTGGCAGTCGCCTCTCACCAGCTCTTGGTATCGTATGGCAGCTACCAAGGCGACAATATTCCTGTGCCTTTTTTCTACCTCACGGTCTTTCTTACCAACCTGATCTTTTTCCTTATTCCTCTGGCTTTGGGCGTGGTGTGCGTATCCTTAACCCTAACCAGCTTCAGGGTAATAAAGCGCTATAACTACTTTGGCCTCAATGTCTACAATTGGCCCGTCATCGGCGCCATCTTACGTCGCTACGAGCGCCTTAAAGTACAAGAATTCCTCGCCACCGAGCGCCAGCGCCTGCTACGCGATCGCAAGATTCATCCATGGCGCTACGCTAAAAACGGTAAAGCCCAAGCCGCTTCCCTTCCTACGGCCTTTAATGCTAACGCCCCCGAGGAAAGCTCCGTCTCAGCTGGCTCTCAGAGCAATGCGGCCTCTGCTGCCTCTGCGGCATCCCCTGCTGCCACCACTGCAGCCGCCATAGCTGCTACCGGTGAAGCGGTCATGGCGGCCGCGCGTCGTCACGCTACCCCACAGACACCACCACTTGTGACCTACTCTACTAAGGTCAATCCGCTCAGTACGCTGACGCCAGAGGAGTTACAGCGCTTACGCGGCCTGCAAGAGACCATGCGACAACGCGAGCAGGTACCAGTGCACGCCTCTGTAAAGGCTGTAAACTTGGTACCTAACACCAATGTGGCCTACAGCAGTTCTGTCTCTCAAGGCAGCGGTGCTAACGCCTCTACCAGCTATACTATTGATACGCCTGACAACTCCTACGATGAGTACAACATCAACTGGGACAACTTTATTGAGCAGGATGCCAATGGTAAGACCTCGCGTAAGAGCACGTTAAAGCGCCTTGCCGTCTATGCCGCTCAGGGTAGCCAAGAGCGCCGTGACGCCCTCTCTGCACCTACCCTACAGCCACTTGCGCCCGCTCAGGTGGATGCAGATACACGCTTTATTGCCCCTGATGGCACACCTTACCCACGCGAGCTGCCAAAGCGCGCCGAGCGTGATGGCTCCTACACTACGGCGGCCACGGCTGATGAGTACCTCGATAGCTCGTACCGTGACTATCTTACCAATAAGCTGCCTCTGCCTAAGCTCTCTGACATGCTACGCCGTCCTAACAATAAGGATAGCAGCTTCGAGGCGGCCCTTGCTCAGGTGCCTGAGGCTAGTCTGCCTGTAAAGAATCAGGCTCCTGAGAAGCAAGCTGGTACGGCTATTGATGGCAGCGCCATGACCTTTACTGAGGGCGTGCGGGCCAATATTCCACGGCCAGAGCAATACATTAGCTTACGCAGCCAGCAGCAATGGGCTCAAGAGCAAGCGGCGGCACAAACCCGCGCTGCGCAAAATCCAGAGTCAGCTACAACTGTACGCGGTGTGTGGGAGAACACGGTGCACCCCAGCGTGCAAGCGCAAGTGGCCCGTGATCAGGCCGCTGCCGCCGCAGCGGCAGTTGCTACTGTGGCTACGACTGGGTCTGCGCCTATGGCCGGTGCGACGATGGCGGCGACGGCGGCGGATCCTGCTGCAGTGACAGCGCCAGCGATGCAGACCGCGCCTAGTGCTACGGAGCCGGCCACGCCTGCAGTTGATACTGCAGCCATGGCGGCTACAGCTAAAGCTACCTCTTCTGACGCAGTACCAGAGACATCACGGCCTCATGCCAATCAGAGCGCCTCGCTAGCAGCAGCTTCTGCTTCGTCAGATCTCATGCTGGGCTCTACTGATGCAGCCCTTGAGGAGAGCAACTACCTTGCGGTGCACTCTCTAGCAGAAATCAAGACACAGCAGTCATCGCCAGCAACCCAAGAGGCTGCGCCTTGTGTACAGAGCAGTGCAGCGGAGAATCACTATCCCTTACACCGCTTCTGGCAGCAAGCGCCCCAGCAACCGGCTGCAGTGGTAACGGCGGCCACGGCCGCCATGGCTCATGTTGCTCCTGCTACGCTCACAGCGATGAATGCCAACATTGCAGCAGTAGAGGCGGCTAACAAGAAAGGCCTGCAAACGCCTGACGCGAGCGACTGCAGCCACCAGCAGACGCTGATTGCCAATATCGCTGCTGATGGTGCCAGCATGGCGCTCTCCACGCGTGCCAAAGTGCACTTAGGCTTTGATTTTAAGGTCTTACCACGGGCGGTGCGCCAGCTGGTAATGCAAACCGAGCAAGATATCTTTACGGCCCAGCAATCAGGCGACTCCAGCCTAATTGACCCAAAGTATGCGTGGGTACGCCACAACGTGAGCCATGGGCATAAAACGCATCCGCAGGCACATGATGTCTACTCCGACTTAGCCGCGTTATCTGAGGATGAGCAGCAAAAGGCGGCCGCTATTGCCTCTTTTGCCAGCGACTTACGCGATGAAACTCAGGTCAATGCTGACCACACCCGCAGCATTAATGCTGATGCCACCGTGTTTGCCTCAGGAGAGGTGCGCGTGGATGCGCACGGCAATGTGAAGGTGATCAGTCACTCATCGCTGTCTCCAGCCTCGGGCCATGGTGCTGCCGCTCAAGGCACAGGTAATGGCACAGCCACTTATGATGGCTCGAAGGTGCATGTCTACAGCGCAAAGCAGCTCCAGCAGATGACTAGCCCGCTCTACACGAAGTTTAGAGCGAACTTAAAGCAGTACCTCGGCAACATTCTGGCGCTTACGGTACGCCGTGCAGGCTATCTCTTTTTAGCGCTCAGTCTGGTTATGGCATGTATCAGCACCGCCAAAATCATGATGCTGCCGCAAATCAACTATGTCACGGTAGAGCTTAATGTGCCGCAAGCCTTTGATGGCATGCGTATCATGCAGATCAGTAATCTCAATGCCAGTGCGATGTACAACCGCCAGCATATGTCTGATCTCGTCATGAAGATCACAAAGCAGCGGCCAGATCTCATTGTCTTTACCGGTGACCTCGCCTTAGGCGAGCCATGGACACGAGAGGAGGGCTTACGGCCGTTATTCATGCTCAAAGCGCCACTGGGCGTGTACGCCATTCCAGGTGATCACGACTACAGTATCCACTTTGAGCAGTACTTAAGCATGTACCGCCGCTACAACTTCGATATGCTGCTCAATGAGAGTCGCACGATACGCTACATGGGCGCTAAGCTCTCGATCATTGGCATTGCCGATGAGAGTGCCCCACAGTATGGTGTGTTCTTACCATCGTACCGGCAGATTGAGGTTGATCCAGACAGCACCTTTAACATTGTGCTGACGCATACGCCGCGTAATGCGCGTCAGTATCAGACCACGGGCTACCACAGCTCGGACTTGATCTTAAGTGGTACGGTCTTGTCTAATCAAGTGCAGTTCTTGGATGAGATCACGACGCACATCAATAACGGCTTTTTGGACGGCTTGTACCGCTTATCGCCGATTGCCATGCTCTATGTGAGCACGGGTACGGGCACCAATCCGTTCTTACCATTGCGTTATGGCAACGATACGGAGCTGACCCTACTTACGGTGCACTCCACGCGCATTGACCACCCGCAATCCATCCATGCCATGGAGCCACGGCAGCGGCACCATCTGCTGCAAGAGCTTTTTGCGCAGCACCTTGAGGAGCAAAAGCTCTTACAGCAGCAAACTAACAGCGGCGCCAACGCTAATCTCTCGGGAGATGACAAATACCTCTTTGAGGCATTTAGCAACTAATCTGTGGCCGCCGCTGTCAGAGTAACGCTGGCATAAGTGCCAGCTGGCGCTTACATGTAGGGCTGCTTCAGCTTACTCACTCACTTATGTACGGCGCCTTGCGGGCGCCATCATCGTCTTAAGCACAATCAGGGCGTAACAGCGCCTGCACTAAGTCCGCACTCCACACCTGCCGCACAAAAGGCGCAAAAGACCACTTACTGCGCTCAATCTCGGTCAGAGCTCGCTCTGCATCGTAAGCGCGTAAACAATCACGGGCCGAAGCAAGATGCGAGATGTGCCATGGCTCGCGGCCGATGCCCCATTGCTCTTGCTCTGCACCTGCTGCACTCTGGGGAGTGGTAGTGTTGTTGTTGTTGTTGGCGGCGGTGGCAGTGTTGGTGCCAGTCGTGGCCGGAGCGCTCATATACGGCCGTGCAAAGCCAAAGCGGGAGAGGCTCTCCTGCAAGTACAACCCCAGCTCATAAAAGTAACTGCCCTGCACATACTCTTTGGCAGTGAGCTGGAGCTTTTGACCAGCGGGTAATAAGTGCGGGTCGTAAATATCAAAGTCAGAGCCAAAATGATGGCGGGAACAGCCTGGTAAGGCCGAAAAGAGCAAGATAGCACGTAAGCGGGCAATGGGGTCAGAGGGAAGAGTCTGTAAAGGCTGCTCGTTACGATCAAGGATGGGACGCGCTCCGGTAAACTTACCCTCCACGATAGCGCCCTGACGGGCAAAGGAGCGAAAAGCAGAGCAAGGCTGCACCCAAAAGCCGTGCTTAACGGCATCAGCTTGTAAGTCGTGCAAGGCTTCCCACGCGCCCTCGGTGGCATAGAGCTCATAAGCACCGCTGCCCGCACCAATGGTGTGAGCCGTAAGGCTGGTGGTGTCTAAACCTAAATAGCGCTCAGGTGTAATAGCAGTCATAGCCGCTCCGCAAAAGTGAAGGCAAAGAGAGACCAGCTTCTGAGGTCAGCTCCAGAGTGCTGGCGGTACCTACAAAATGACAACAAGCTGACAACAGGCTGAAGCCTATTCTGACATCGAAGAGTTGAGGCTGATTCTTCTCAAACCTCTAAGAGACGGCTTTTACCTGAGAGTGGCTCTACTGACGACTAACACTCAAAGGTAAGGCGATAGCCTTAAAGCTGGAGATGCCCACATCTCAAGCTTCAATGTGGTGGCTATCATTTAGGCCAGCGCGCTCCACAAAAACAAAGGGCCGCAGCTACCATCACAGCAACTACAGCCCTTTTTCTTACACCGGCTCTACCCTAAGCGGTAGGGTAAACCTCAGAGTAAGAGTCAATCATGTCTTGCGTGGCCGCCGCCAAAGACGTGTCTTTAGTACGGGACAAGATCTCACGCGCTAGGCGCCCTCCCTCAAGGAAGTCACCCCTTTCGTAGAGCGCTAAGGCCTTGTTATAGAGGTCTTGCTCACTTGCCGTGCTCTCCGCCACCGGCGCGTCACTGTCACCACTTTCTGGGCTCTCCCCACCTTGTGGAAATTGTGGGAAGGGATCCCAACTATAGTCAGCCGCTCCCGAAGCTACCCCCTCATCAAAGGCGTCTTGGAAGCTGTCAGTGTCAAAGCCATGTTGCGTAAAGGACGTGTCATCAAAGTTTAAGCTGTCCTCGTTACTAAAGTCAGCAGGAATCTCTCCACTAAAGCCATTGTCGTCCAGAATTGCTTCTGGCTGCGCTTGCGACTGATCACTCATGATGTCTGCACCAAAGTGCTGCTCCATCTCCGCACCGTGTGGGACAGAGGCGTCCATCGTTGGCTGCGCTGTTGGCTCTGGTGTAGCCACCGTCTGTGCAGCATGCACCTCAGGAGCTGCAGCATCAGGAGCTACAGGCGCAGCTGACGTAGCAGCACCATCTACAAGGTCACCTGAGCCGTCCATCATATTCATGAGGTCGCTGGCAGTAACACCGTCGTAGTTAAGAGGCGCATCAATGTCAGGCGAGACGTCAAGATTTGGAGCCTTGAGGTCGCTGATATCGACATGGCTCAAATCACTCTCGTCATAGCCCACATGGCCATCACTGTCGAGGAAGAGGTCGTCACTGCTGGCAGCCTCGGTGTTAAAAGCGTCGCTCGCGACATTGTAAGCAGCGCTCTCATCACCTGACATCTGCGGCAAATCACTGCCTGCGACCGAGTCAATGTCACCACCGCTCATAAAATCAGCGGCTGCAGCAGTAGGCTCAGCTACAGTTGTTGGCTCATCAGCAGCGAATCCCGCTTCCAGCTCGGAGCTTGGTGCAGAGCTCAGCTCAGATTCCTGATGCCCCGTGGCAACAGCAGGCTCCTCTGCAAAGAGATCGTCAGCTACTTCTGGACTTGCCGTCTCCGGCTCGGCAAAAGCAGCCTCGGTCACGCTGTCCGCAGCTGGGCTGACCACGCTGGCAGCATCGGCATCAGTAGCGCCGAGCGCCTCATCGTCAAAAGACGAAGTAGTAAAGCCTGCACTGTTGAGGAATTGCTCCTCTGCAGCTGGCTCCTCTGGGGTCACTGAGTTGTCAGCAGCAGTAGTCTCAGCAGCGGCGGTATCAGCAGTAGACCGCTCAGCCTCGCCCTCCGCCTCCACATGCTGTGGCGCACCGGAGATGTTGCTGATATCAAAGTCATCCTGTGGCACCGACCACATCGATGGCGTATCAGCATCACCGTTTAGCGGTGGCTCTAAGTTAGCGCTGTCGTCAGTGGCAGTCTCTGGCTGTGGCTCTACAGCAGCCGTCTCTGGCACAGAAGAAACCTCTGGCTCAGGCTGTGGCTCTAAAGCAGGCTCTACCACCGAGGTCGGCTCAGCCACAGCAGCTTGCTCTGCATCTGCCTCAGGAGCAGGCGCAAAGTCAGCATCCTCCACAATACCGCTGCCAGGCTCACTCTCAAGGGCTTGAGCTGCTGCCGTTTGCGCCACATCAGCTTCCTGTACAGCTACTGGCTCTGTGTCAAGACGCTCTTCTTGCTCTTGTAAGGCCGCGTCCTCTGCTTGCTCCACCGCCGCTGGAGTGACATCCTCAGCCACAGTATCGACTACTGGCTCACCCGCCTCATCAATACCCGTGGTTTCAGGGACAGAGTCCGAGGCTGCATTAACATCAGCTAAGTTAGCCTCTGGCGCTAAGTGCTCATTGAGGTCAGCATAGTCAGCATCAGCCACCACATCGTCGGCACCAGTGCCTGCAACTGGCGTTGCAGCTACTTCCTCATCACCACCTAATTGCTCCGCATCGTGAGCATGTGGGATGTCTTGCTCCGCACTGACGTCAGCATCCTCCAGTGGAGCTGGATTGACGACTTGCTCGCCATTATCCTCAGCCATGGCCGTAGCCACCGCATCAGCAGGCGTCTCTACTTCGATGTCGCTTGGAGCTACTGTAGCAGCGGTATCGAGATCAGCAAAGGCATCAGCGTCAGATGGAGCTTCCGCTTGAGGCTCAGCTAAGTTCCGCTCAAAGTCATCATAGGCCTGACTAAAGTCATTATCAGCCACATGGGACTCTGGCAGCTGCTCCTCCTCCGAAGGAATGATCATGTCGTTGTCATCATCATTCTCTTCATCGCTCAGGTTGTCGTAAGTCGACATGCCAGCAAAGTCACTGTCGTTTAACAGCTGCTCAAGATCGTCATGATCGCCGCTGTCTAAAAGAAAGTCTTCGCCAGAGCTGTGCTCGTTACTCTCAGTGCTTGCAGGGTGCGCTTCTGGAGCGTTTTCTTCCTGAGCTAAAGCATTATTCTGCGCTTGCTCCCCCACTTGCTCTAAAGCAGAGTCGATCTCATCATCAGACAGATCCAATGCCTCCGAGTCAGGCATGCGCTCTGGCATGATCAGATCATTTTCTTCGTCGCTGCGTTCCTCATCGTGGTTGTTGACGTAGTTAGAAAGGCCTTGGAACTCGTTATTAACGATATCATCGAGGTCGTTTAACGCGTCCAGATGCTCCGTAAAAGTCTGCTCATCCGGAGATGGTTCCGTGGCAGCGCTAGGGGCCTCACTGCTAGCGTCAGCAGCGACAGGTGCAGGTGCTACAGTGGTTTCTTCAGCCGCAACAGAAGCAGGCGCCACATGTTCAGCAGTAGCTTGCTCTGGAGCAGCAACTGGCGCGGCTGGCTCTGCAGCTTGCTCTGCTGCCGCCACTGGCGCAGCTTGATCAGCAGACGCAGACTCTGCCACCGGCGCCGCTTCTGGCTCAGCCACGGTCTCTGCGGCAGGCGCCACCGTCTCTGGAGCCACCTCAGCTGCGGTCTCTACCGCAGGTTCCGACGTAGCTGTGGCAGCAGGCTCAGCTGCCGACTCATGCTCAACTGCCTGCTCAGGCTCTGCAACCTGCTCAGACTCTGTAGCCAGCTTTGGCTCAGCTGGAACCTGATCTAAGCGATCGAGAATCTCATGGCTGGCATCAGCATCAAAGCTGGTATCAGCATCAGAGTAAGTGCCATCGAGCTTGCCATCCTCTGGGAACTCTAAGGCGTTATCCGGATGCTCTTGATTACTGATAGGATGCTCATTCCCAAAGTGATCAAAGCCGTGGAAGTCACCCTGAACTAAGTCATCAAGCTCCTTATTGACCTCATGCTTATCAGGGAGCAGCTCACGCTGGGCATCTCTGGCCAGTAGGGCTTCCTGATCTTCCGCATTCCCACTCTCATCCTCTACCTGAGGCTGAGCGGGCTGTTGCTGCTTGAGGTTCTGTGCAAAGTCCACAAAGCTAAAGTCATCCGCTGGCTCGTGGACAGCACTCTCACCATCAAGATCGCTCAGATTAGCGGAGAAGGCATCAGCAACACTGGTGTCAGCAGCCTCTGGCTCTACCATATTGGTAGCGTCTGTGCTGTCAGCGAAGATGTTGTCACTGCCATCACTGCCATCAGCTGCTGGCTGCTCCACCTCAAGTGGTGCCGCAGGCGTAGCCTCATCTTCGGCTAAGGATGGCTGCGCATCAGCTGCAGATCCAAAGTTCTCTGCTGCTGCGAGTGGCTCAATTTGCTCCCCACCGGCAGCATCCTCACCAAAGGAGTCAGCAACATCCTCATGATGATGTAAGACATCAGAGGAGTCAGCATCCGCCTCCGTCAGAGGTAAATCACCCTCATCCGGAGCAAAGGCACTAGTAGCAGCAGGCGCTGCGGCTGCGGATGGCGCAGCTGTAGCTGCTGGCGTATCTGTGGCTGGTTGCTGGGAAGCCGCATTTTGCGCAAAGGACACAAAGTCAGCAAAGTCAGGCTCGGCCTGCTCTGCCGTGCTCGCCTCTGTACCCGCGCTAGAGTCAGAAAGATCAGCACCTGCGAGCATGTCATCTGACAGGGCTAAATCATCTAAGGCACTGTCAGGAGCCAGATCAGCAGCACTGGCACTAAAGGCCATATTAAGATCAGGCTCGTGCTCCGTTGCTGCCGAGGCAAATGGCTCTGCATCAAGTGCCGAGCCCATATCCTCATGAGCCCCGCTCTCAGTACCTAAAAGATCGCCCTCAAGATCGATGTTATCGAGATCAGACGTATCTACAGCGGACTCAAGATCAGCGGTGAGATCAGGTGCATCCTCAGTAGTAAGCTGCTCTGCCTCAGGCACAGAGGCCAGATCAGCATTAAGATCAGATACTGGCTCTGGACTCTGCTCTACAGCAGACTCCACATCACTACTAGCGGTCATTGGCTCAATCGCCAATGGCTCCGGCGTCGCCGCTTGCTCAGCTGGCGCTAACGGTGCCGCTTCTGCCACCGGCTCGGACGCAGATTTCTGCTCTGCGGCGCTTGGTACAGCCGCAATCCCCGCAGCTGGGGTGATCTCTAAAGGCTGCTCCTCATCGTCAGCACCGGATGCAAAGCTGCTAAAGATGTTGTCATCATCAGCCACAGCTGGCTCAGCAGCAAAAGGATTAGCCTCAGGAGCCGTGCTCCCTAAGCCACTGCCGGTGTCAGCAGGGCTAACTGCAAAGAGGTCATCTTGAGCTTCAGTACGCTCTGGTACCTCGACCGAGCTTGCAGGGGTAATCTGCAGGCCGCCCTCATCATCGGCGTCAGCACCGTTGTTGACACCAAAATCAGCAAAGAGGTCGTCCGCGTTAAGAGGTTCCTCGGCGCTCTCAGCAGTAGGCGCAGCAGTAGCCTCTGCCTCAGACACTGGCGTTGGCTCAGAGGCCGCAACAGCTGGCTCCGGCTCTACCTCAGCGTCAGCCCCTGCAGCTGGGGTAATTTGCAAGCCGCCCTCACCATCTGCATCAGCATTGCTATTGCTACCAAAGTCAGCAAAGAGGTCGTCCGCGTTAAGTGGCTCCTCAGTGCTCTCTACAGCTACCTCAGGCTCTGCCTCAGGGGCAAGCGCCGCTGCTGGCGCCGCTGGCTCCGCCTCTGCGCCAGGGGCAACAGGCTCTGCCTCGGCTACAGAGGCATCTGGTTCAGCCATGATATCGGCCATTGGCTCTGCAGCCATTTCTGGTTCTGCAGCTGTTGCTGGCTCTGGCGCCGCCTCAGCTACAGGAGCCACCTCAGTGGCCGCACTGGCCGCTACGTCCGCTAACTTGTCACTAAAGTCGCGCCCTTGCACGGAGTCATCCCCATGCACCACGCCCTCTTCTTGTGACAGATCCTTTACCCCTGAGTCACCCGTAGCAAAATCCTCTGGGGACGCAGGAGCAAGCTCCTCTGGCGCGAGATCCGTCAGGTCAGACATTGGCAAGTCGACTTGAGACGCACTATCTTCTGCCTCTAAGGCAGGAGCCGTATCGTGCTCTGGCTCTCCCATGTCTTGTAAGTTGGCATCTTCTAACGAAGTACCTAAGACCGAGGCCAGATCCTTAGCTTCATCCGTAGCTGCTTGTGGCATGGCCTCTTGCGCTAAAGCATCGAGGTCGGCATCGCTATTAAAGGCATCAGAGAGAGTATCCAGCTCCGTTGGCAGCTCTTCCCCATCAGGGGCAAAAGCATCATCTGGAGCGGCAAAAGGATCCTGCCCTGCGTGACCATCAGCTACAGCACTATCAACATCAGCATCAGCAGGCGCCGCTGCCATGTCAGCACCGATGCTGTCAGCATGCTCTGGCTCTGCTGCAGGCTCTGGCGTGCCATTTAAGGCCTGTGCCAGCATTGCCTCTTCACTGCTCATTTCAGGAACAGTGTCAGCTACCTCTGGGGCCATATCCGCTGCTGGCGCCGGATTCACTTCGCCTAAAGCCTCACTTTGGGTGTGCTCACCTAAAGCAGCAGCTTCCTCTGGAGTGGCAAACAGGTCGTCATGACCACCAAAGATAGCCGCCGCATCTTGGGCCTCAGTTGGCAGGTCATCTCCCAGCGCATTAGCCGTAGATTCATCTGCGGGTAAGGCCGTCTCTGGGTTTAAGTCCGCAAAGACCGACAGATCCTCAGGTGCCGTCAGCTCCTCAGACGCAGTTAAATCGTCAGGAGTACTCTGCTCCTCTGGTAAAGACTGATCAGCAAAAGAGGTGAGATCTTCAGGGGCAGTAAGCTCTTCTTCCCCGAGCAGACTATCGTCAATTACAGGTTCAGCCTCGTGCTGTGGCGCAGTGCCTTCAAAGTCAGATAAATGGCTTAAGCCTGCATCAAAGCCAGGTAAGTCCTCCTCACTGTCAGCTTCACTACCCGCCGCTGCTGGAGCACCTAAAGCACTAGCACTATCCTCTGCACCTTGCGCTAAAGCAGCCGAGAGATTGTCACCCTCAGCACTTGGCTCTGGCAGGTTATCCGCAGTCGCAGTAGCGGTCGCGAGGCTATCCAGATCCGACAACCCCTTAAGATCAGGTTGCTGCTCCGGCTCTTGCAGCTCTGACAAATCAGGCATTGGCAGCTCAGAAGACTCGTCCTTGTTATCACCTGCAAGGGCCTGCTGCATCTCCTTAATTTCATCAGGAGTGCCGTCAATATCCGTAGGGACAGCCGCGAGCTGATCAGTGTCAATATCAAAGCCAGCCAAGGTGTCACCCTCAGGTGCCGCTGGCGCCGCTACGGCTGTATCCGCCGCTTGCTCTGGCTGCATCTCTGGCTTGGTTGGTAAGACTCCGCTATCTGTAGCCGCATCTAAGGCAGCAATCTCTGGGAACTCATCAGGAATAACGACCTGTGGCTCCGCTGCCTTTGCGGCAGCAGCCTCAGTAGCAGGTTCAGCCTCAGCATCTGGCGTTAACAGCTCCTCACCTAAGCCCGCTGCTGCTAAATCCTCAGGGGCAGCCAGATCAGCCGCATCACCAAAGCCGTCTAAAGACGCCAAGTCGTCAACACCATCCAGCGCTGCATCCGCGCCACTGCTAGCAGCAGCCACATCAGCTGCATCAGCTAGAGGCTGCTCTAAGCCACCGAGGTCGTCTAAGCCGATACCAGAGAGATCAGCAGCGTCTGCTCCTGCTGGCATGGTCTCATCACCTAAGCCCGCTGCCGCCAGATCCTCAGGTGCGGTGAGATCGGCCGCGTCACCTAAGCCGTCTAAACCGTCTAAGACCGCTAAATCATCAACACCACCCAGCGTCGCCGCATCGCTGCTAGAGGCCGCGCCTTCATCATTAGCAGCATCAGCAGGCAGATCTAAGCTACCGAGATCGTCTAAACCGACACCAGAGAGGTCAGCATCATCTGCTGCAGGCTGGTTCTCATCACCCAAGCCCGCTGCCGCCAGATCCTCAGGTGCGGTGAGATCGGCCGCATCACCTAAACCATCTAAGCCCTCTAAACCGGCTAAATCGTCAGCTCCGGCCCCAGCTAAAGCTACATCCACACTTCCGCTGTCACCACTTGCAGGTGCAGCGGTATCCGTGCCATCAAGCTCATTGGCCAGAGCTCCCAAATCAAAATCATCTGGAGCTGCTGCCTGCGCTGCTTCTTCAGGGATTACAGGCGCAGCAGTCTCAGAAGCAGCCGCAGCTGCAGGGGCAGGGGCAGGGGCAGGGGCAGAGTCACTGACCGCAGGAGAGGCTGCTGGTGCCGCTGCTGGCGCTGCTTGTGCAGCGCGCGCTGCGCCCACACC
>JAHLFE010000029.1 GCA_018884035.1 Candidatus Anaerobiospirillum pullicola | reverse complement strand
TTATTTCCCTGATAAATCAGCTTTTCTTGACGTGGGGCATGCTGT
Organism: Candidatus Anaerobiospirillum pullicola; assembly: GCA_018884035.1. Lineage (GTDB taxonomy): Bacteria > Pseudomonadota > Gammaproteobacteria > Enterobacterales > Succinivibrionaceae > Anaerobiospirillum > Anaerobiospirillum pullicola. Next base: position 8,108 of record JAHLFE010000029.1, on the reverse strand, counting down.
AGCAGGTGCTGCTCCCTTATCCGGAAAGCCGTATCAGCCGTGCAAACGCCTTGTATTTAAGCCGTAATTTAGATGCGTCGGCTCTGACCACCAAGCCCCCTTAGCGGCGAGTAATGATAAAATGATCCATCGGGTACTCTTTGAGCTGTACGCTCAGGTTTTCATGGTGGAGTACCCCACTTTTCCTATAAAATCCAGCAAAAAGCAGCAACGGTCTGAGATTTTTGCGAGCCACGTCTTGATGACTTATAGTCTATAGATCAATATAGATCTCACAGAAACGCCCTCAAAGGCGCCCCCACTATCGCACCAAAATAGTGCTTCTATAGTTGTTCACCACTGCTTAAGACAAAGAACCAGCGGCGCGGGAAACATAGCCAGCGCAGCGCCTAACGGCGTATTACCTCAAGGAAAAAGGGTGAGGAACTAGTAACCGCAGAAGTGACGTCAGCAAGGTTAATTGGGGGAATGTCACCACCTTGAGATGAATGGAGCAGGTGTGTCTAATCCTACCTTAGGACGCTGCACCATGATTAGCCTAAAGTTCGTCAACTATTAAGTTAGGCTTTCCTAGCCAGCACAGCGCCTGTCGGCGCTATTACCTCAAGGAAAAGGGTTACTGGGTAGCCTTGAAGGCCTAAAGACCAAAGCAGAGCTAGCGCTCAGCCACCACCACCTCTGTGACTGCCGAGAGCAGCACTCACCGCTTACCAAGCCAAAAACAAAAAAGGCGTCGCAGCCTAAACTGAGACGCCCCTGAAAATAGCAGGCAACGCTTAACGCTGCCAGTGTGTGTTTGGATTACAACAGAGAACGATAGAGCGCAGCGATCTCCTCTACCGAGGTATCGCGAGGGTTACCACCTGTGCAAACATCAGCAAAAGCCGATTCTGCTAAGAACTGCACATCCTCAGGCTTAACGATTTCCTTAAGGTCAGCAGGGATGCCCACATCCTGCGCCAGCTTACGCACAGCATCAACCGCAGCTTGACGGTACTGCTCCTCACTCATACCAGAGGTGTCAACACCAAAGGCCTGCGCAATTAAGCGGTACTTGCTACCAGTAGCTGGAGCATTGTAGGCCATAACTGTTGGCAGAATGATAGCGTTGGCTACACCGTGTGGGGTGTTATAGACAGCGCCTAATGGGTGCGCCATAGAGTGGACGATGCCTAAACCCACATTGGAGAAGCCCATACCCGCAATGTACTGCGCTAAGGCCATTGCCGCACGGCCACTCTCCTTACCCTCAACCGAGTCACGTAAGTTTTCGGCAATCAGCTTAATAGCCTCGAGGTGGAACATGTCCGTCATTTCCCACGCGGCTTTGGTGATTAAGCCCTCAATGGCGTGGGTTAAGGCGTCCATACCAGTGGCAGCAGTTAAGCCTTTTGGCATCGACATCATCATGTCAGGGTCGATGATGGCGATCACAGGGATGTCGTGTGGATCGACGCAGACAAACTTGCGCTTTTTGTCTGGGTCGGTGATCACGTAGTTGATGGTGACCTCAGCACCAGTACCAGCGGTAGTTGGTACCGCCATGATTGGGACGCAAGGATTCTTAGTTGGAGCCACACCCTCTAAGGACACCACATCCTCAAACTCTGGGTTAGCGATGATGATACCAATGGCCTTTGCGGTATCGATCGAGGAACCACCGCCTACAGCAATGATGTAGTCAGCACCAGACTTCTTGAAAGCCTCGACGCCAGTCTGGACGTTTTCTATGGATGGGTTTGCTTTGATGTTGGAATAGATTTCGTAGGCCATGCCATTGGCGTCTAAGAGCGAGGTGATCTTATCAGTCACATGGAAGCGGAGCAGATCAGGATCGGAGCAGAGGAAAGCCTTCTTAAAGGCGCGGCTCTTAGCCTCATCCACAATGGCGCTAATGGCGCCCTTACCATGATAAGAAGTACCGTTCAAGATGATGCGTGCTGGCATGTGAAACCTCGTGACTAAAACCACAAAGAGATAGGCTACGCTTCATAGTGCTTACACAACGCCCATCTCTGCATCCCCAAAAAAGCCTACCCCAAGCGAGCGCGGTGCCTGTGGCTTGAGCTTTCTTGTAAGGGCTATTATGCACAAATCAACAGAAAAACAACACAATATATTTTCATTTTTATGTGGTTTTGTGAGCGGTGTGGCACTTATGAGCAAGCATTATGCTATTAGGTTCTTAGTGCATCAATACTGATAACAGTAGGCTGTTCGCGGGGTGTTACTCAGCTGCAGGTTAATACTGTCTGTTATTAGTTGTGGTTTTATGTGGTATTTTAAGCCACAAACTACACAACATGACACAAAAACAAAAAGAGAGGAGCCTACAGGTGTAAGCACCTCTCTTCTCAGTGCAATGATTCCCTGCTATCGCGGGCATGCGCTTGTCCCGCCACCATGATCGGACGCCACACTGGAGGTGAAAACCTTTAGGCTCTACGCCGTGTTTGGTGGCAACCAATGCGGCAGCACCACTGCAATTACGCAGTTATAGCGGAGTAATGGCCCTTGATGTAACCGTTCTTGCTGGCAGTGGCTGGAGCTGGTAATGCTGGTACCTTAGCCCTCGGTAGGTAACCTAAAAAGCGCCTGACGGAGCCTTATCTCGAGAGTAGCACCGCAGCAAACACCTACTCTCAAGGTAAAACACCTGATTGTAGGCAATTATCTCCTTTGGGCTTTCCTTTGGAATTTGCTTTTTGGGATACTCGCTTCCTCGCATACTGAGCATAACCGCCCAACACACACCTACTCCAATTCACCACTGCACTCAACTTCACTTCACTGCCACACTTCACGCGCGGTCACCCACCGCGCATCAAGGCATCAGTGCCCATGACGCACGGCATTCACCATGGTGTAAGCGGGTACAGCCACTCTTACACCAGATCGACCAGCTCCTGAATATTGCGCACCGGCACAATCTCCATATTGCCCACCTTAGTGGTGTTACGTGGGGCGTTGTCAAAAGGCACAATCGCCCGCATAAAGCCCTGCTTTTCAGCCTCATTCAAGCGCTCTAAGCCCGACTGCACGGGACGGATCTCTCCCGTTAAGCCAATCTCACCAAAAGCAATGGTAGTGCGCTCAATCGGACGCTCGGTAAAGGACGAGAGTAAGGCCAGAATCAGCGGCACGTCAGCACTGGTACCATCGATCTTGACACCACCCACTACGTTCACAAAGACGTCCTGATCAGCCAGCTGGATACCAGCATGACGGTGCAACACCGATAAGAGCATCGATAAGCGGGCACCATCCGTACCTAAAGATAAGCGGCGGGGATTGCCAAACTGCGATAAGTCCACTAAGCACTGTAATTCCACTAAGAGCGGACGGGTACCTTCCCAGACACAGGTAGCAAGCGAGCCAGGTGCTACTTTCTCTTGCCGGTTTAAGAAGATGGCCGATGGATTCTTAATCTCGTGTAAGCCCTTATCGGTCATGGCAAAAACGCCAATCTCATTGACGGCACCAAAGCGGTTCTTGTGACAGCGTAGAGTACGAAAGCGCATGTCATTACCCGCCTCCAGCATCACCGAGCAGTCCACGCAGTGCTCTAAGATCTTAGGGCCGGCAAGGCTACCCTCTTTGGTGACGTGACCGACGAGAAACACCGCAATACCCGAGCGCTTGGCAAACTGCGTTAAGGCCGCCGCACTCTCACGTACTTGCGTGACAGCACCAGGGGCACTGTCGACGTCATTCACGTGCATCACCTGAATCGAGTCTACTACCAGTACAGCAGGCTGTTCTTGCAGCGCAATGGAGATAATGTTGTCGATTGAGGTCTCAGCACCAATGCGTACCCGCTCCGTAGGCAGCGCCAAGCGCTGGGCGCGTATGGCTACCTGTTCTAGTGACTCCTCACCCGTAATGTAGAGCACTCTAGTCTGTGCTGAGAGCTTACACACCGTCTGCAATAAGAGCGTGGACTTACCTGCACCTGGGTTACCACCAATGAGCACCACGGAGCCAGGGACGATGCCCCCACCGAGCACGCGATCAAATTCGCTATAGCCCGTAGGCATGCGCACCGTTTGCGCAATTTTGACGGCAGAGAGGTTCTCAACCTTACCATCGGCTAAGCCCGCAAAGCCACTTAAGGAAGCCGCTCGTGTGACAGTGCGCTCGGCACCTGAGGAGGAGTAGTGCACCTCTTCAATGCTGTTCCATTCGCCGCATTGGCGGCATTGGCCCTGCCAGCGCGAGTATTCAGCACCGCAGTTGGTGCATACAAAAGCAGTCTTGGCCTTAGCCATGGGAGCTTTTCCTCTCTTCTACCGACAACAATAACCACACAAGCGGCAAGCTGTGAGCTGTAAGCTGTAAGCTATGAGCTATGAGCTATGAGCTATGAGCTGATGTTTCTTTGCCTGTGGCCACGGAGCCACGCTCAAGATAGCGCCGTCAGGCGTGACTACGCCGCTGCGCTCGCATCTTAAGATAGCGCCATAAGGCGGCATCACTACCTGCTTTCCAAGAGATGCGGCATAGGAACGACTGACTTAAGAGATAACGGACTTTAGGGTAATCATGGTGCACCGTTCTCAGGTAGGATTAGACTCATCTGCACCATTTATCTCGAGGTGTAGGCGGTTGCCTGCATTCCCCTGTATCCGTCACTTGTTTGATAATGCATTCCATACCATACCATACCATACCATTAAGGATGATGCTGCCTCGATGCACTTAGATCTCCGCGCGCAGCTCTAAGAGCGCCGCTACCGCACGTAAGTCACCGACATTGATGACATTACGTGCTTTTTCTTGCACCGCAGGCTTAGCGTGGTAAGCGATGCCTAAGCCGCCCTCACTCATCATGAGCAGGTCATTAGCTCCATCACCTATCACTATAATGCGCTCCTGAGCCACGCCATACTGCTCTTTTAAGGTACGTACCAGATTGGCTTTGGCCTGCCCATCGACAATCGGGCCATCTACCTCACCGGTGAATTTACCTTCTGCGTCCACCTTTAAACGGTTAGCCGCAATGAGATCAAGGCCGTACTTGTGGTCAATGACAGAGATCAGCTCATGAAAGCCACCCGAGGCAATGCAGGTCTTAAAGTGAGGCTTGAGCTTGTGACAGTAGGCCATTAACTGTGCAAGGCCCGAAGTCTCCGTCATAATCGTCTTCACGTGCGCTAAGACCGAGGCCGCATCCCCCCCCTTGAGTAAGGCTACACGCCGCCGCAGCGACTCGCTAAACTCTAAATGACCATGCATGGCCGCACTGGTCACCGCTGCCACGTCGTCATACACACCTAAGCAACGGGCTATCTCGTCGATACCCTCAATTTGCACCGTGGTCATGTCCATATCCATCACCAAGGCGCCATCACGGAGGTCACGTGCCCCAAAGCAAGGAAAGTTCTCACTAAAGAGCACATCACAGCGCTTATGCTCAAGGGTAAAAGCTTTAAGTTTAGCCTCGATCTCTGCATTTACAGGCTGCTCTAAAAGCATTAAGGCGTAAGTAAAGTCCGGATCATTGCGCTTAAAGACCAGCTTGTCCGTAGCACTTGCTGGCAGCTGCATGAGATCACGGTACTCTTGCAGTAAGGCGGCACAATCGGCAGTGGAGAGAGCCTTTTCCCCCTGCTGAGGAAAGACAAAAAACAGTTGCTGCATTGAGACCTCATCTGCCCCAGCAGGGGCTCCTCTTGTACCCCAGCGGGGCTTACAGCCCCACAGGACTAAACTAACAAAAGCACACACGGCTAAGCGTAGCGCCGCTCACAGCGCACAGCTACGCGCAGCACTCTGCTCAGCATGTGCAACGCGTGGTAGCGCACTTACGCTTTCAGCTTCAGAGCATACGCCAGTGTAACCACTACGGACTAAAACTCTATTGCAGGGCAGCTTTATGCGCTGCGCCCCGCATAAAGCACAGTACAAGGTGCACAGTATGCGGCACAGCTCTCGTTAGAGCTTAGCCGCTCACCTCCACACTAACAGCAGAGAGAGGGCTAAACGCGACCAGTGCAGTGCGGGCGCGTACCACCTTGGAGTAAACCACTACCCGAAGCAGCTTCTTAATGTGATCACTGCCCTTACGCTCAAGTTCTCTGTGGTAATTTAGCCTCACTTAAGGCGTAAACAGGGCAGAAAGCACGCTGACAGTTGTGATGATAACAACCACCTATCTCTAAGAAGGCATCGACCGCAATGGTCGACAAAACGCAGAGAGACTACCATCATCCCCTCAGGGTAGCTGCGCAACCTAGCTGGTACGTGGCACTGGTGGTGGTGGTGGTGGTGCGGCATCACTAAGGAATGAGTGATCTAATAACTGACGGATGTAGGGGGAGTGCAGCAACAACCTACACCTCGAGATAAAGGGTGCAAGTTAGACTGAGCCTACCTTTAGGTGAGGCACGCATGATGGCCATATATACCGTCATCTATTAAGCAATTCGTTCCTCTGCTAAGCTAAGCCAAGCTGCGTAGCAAAACAACGCAATGCGTGTGTAAGGAGGCTTTAGCCTAGCGACTTTTGTCGCAGATGACAAGCTGCCGCCCCAAACTGATCGCTATATCCGCCTTGCCTGCGCTGGCAGCAGCGTATTGCTCGCCCCACTTGTTACCGCTGTTGCCTCTGACCAGATTCCTCTGCACCTTATAGGAGATCGCACTGCTACTGCTGATGCTGCCAGGCCTCTAACTTACCCATCACAGCCGCTAAGATCGTGCCCTCATAACCATTGCCACGATCCCCCGAGTAATCAGTCTCTACTACCAATGCTGACGCCGGTACCGCCGCCACTAACTGCTTAAACTTGGGAGCATTGTGCTCACGCAAAATCTCTGGCCCTAAGCCGAGACTAAAGCCCAGCTCCACATACTGCGCGGCAATGAAGGCGTTCTGATTAAAGCCATGAATAGTACCGCGTAGCCCATAGTGGCTACGGCTAAAGCGCTTGAGCAGCCGTAAAAGCTCATTATGAGCATGTACGCAGTGAAAAGAGTAAGGTAGCTGTAACGCCACAGTACTCTCGAGGATCTGCTCTAAGAGCCGCAGCTGGTACTGCAGGTCAGGAGCACTCTTACGGGCATCTAAGCCAATCTCGCCAATACCCGCATAGCCCCATGCGGCAGCGTTACCCACAATGGACTCATTCCACCAGCGCAGCTCCTGCTCTTGCTCTTTTGCATCAGCCACGATAAAGAGCGGATGAATGCCCGTGTACAGCTGACAGCGCGAGGCCAGCGCCGCTAGTTCTGCCCCTACATCAGCAGCTGCAAGCACAGCAGCGCTCTGCACCCCCTCAGTGGTGGTGGCGACAACGGCGGAGGCAGCGCTGCGCTTAGTGCTCATACCATCTCGCGCCACTAAGCTATTTAGCGTCAGTGCTGTCACTAAAAAGTCCAAACAGCAGGTGCTCTGCAAGCAGAAATCACTCACGCCCGCCGCTTTTGCCCGCACAAAAGAGAAGAGCCGCTCCTGTACAGTATCACCTTGCAACCACGCCAGCGTAAACTCTGGCCACAGTGCGTGGATAAGCACTGCACTCTGAGCACAGACGGCAGCTGGTAGCTGCGGACAAGCGGCGGCAATAGCGGCTGCGATGTCAGACGCTGCTAAGCGCGGTGAAGCCGACCAAAAAGAAGCATCAGCAGCCTTATCTGCCTCTAGGGAGGTGGTGGTACGCTGAGGCCACAATGCTAAGCGGCTATGGTTCGTGAAAAGAGGCTTACTTGGCAAGTGGGAATCACACCCTAAAAGCAAATGACAATGTGAGTCGCGCATACTATCTCCAACACGTCCCCCAGCCAACAACGCGTAGATATCTCAAACGATCTCCCCTAAAGTAGCCCCCCTACCCGCAACCTGAAGTCACCACATGACGCAAAAAGCTCTGAGTGTTTTCTGCTGCCAGTAAGGGCTATACCTCTTCACAGCTGGAGCATGATCTGAGCGTCTTACTCCCTGCTGCCGTCGAGGAGTTGAGGCTGATTTTTCGGTTATACTCAGAGTTTGGTGGATACCAAAAAGCAGCAGCTCCTTGCGATCAAGCAAGGGAACCAATGTGATGGCGTTTGGCGTGACCAACCTTGGAGTAGTGTTGGGCTATATCCACCAAATTCTGAGAAGAGCC
>JAHLFE010000028.1 GCA_018884035.1 Candidatus Anaerobiospirillum pullicola | reverse complement strand
TCCACAAAGCCCCCATCAAGTAGGGACGAAATATCCTTTCTTGAGTTCTTGGGAACATTATAACAGATGCTGATATTGGCCGCTTACATCCCTACGCTTACGCATAGGGAATTACGCGGCTTCGTTAAATGAGGTCGAGCGCGCCAAGGCCTTATGTGACGAGGTCGAGCAAGAGCTAAAAGAGCAGCAAGTGGAGTACAGACGGCCAAAGATCGGCATCATGATCGAACCCCCAGCGGCGGCTATCTTGTCGCGGGATTTAGCGCATCATGTGGACTTCTTCTCGGTCGGCACCAACGACCTCACACAGTACACCACTGCTTGCGATCGCCAAAACCAAAACTTAGGTGAGTTCTTTGATCCGCACCATGAGGCGGTGTTAGAGCTCTTACGGCAGATTGCCTTAAATGCGCATGCGGCAGGCATCCCTGTTGGCATCTGTGGTGAGCTGGCAGCAGATCCCGAGCTTACTGACACCTTTGTGGCTATGGGTTATGATGAGCTCTCGGTTTCGCCAGGCGCGGTGTTAGCCCTACGCGAGCGCATTTGCTTAAGTGAAGCTGAGTGTCAAAACGACAATCCGCAGGTCACTGCCACCCTTACAGCGCAGCACTAACTACATAACTCAAGTTCGAGCTGCGCTCTCCACTCCCTTACTCTACCCCCAATAACGGTGGGGTAGAGGTATCAAAGATGATAGGTTAGGAGGAACAGCACCCACGTGCTGTTGTTTTGAGGAATGCAAACTGTTGTTTATACCATTACCGACCCACGCGGTATTCACGCTCGTCCAGCAGGCCAGCTGGTAAAACTCATTGCCAGCTTTAAGAGCACCTGCCAAATGGGTAAGGGCGACAACCTCATCGATGGCAAGCGCTTACTGCTCGTCATGAAGCTGGCAATCCAGCAAGGCGAGGAAATGACCTTAAAGTTTGAGGGCCCAGATGAGGCCGATGCTGCGGCAGCAGTAGAGAAGTTCTTAAAAGAGAACATGTAGTCCCCTACTGTCTCCTGCACGCCCCCAAGCAGCGCAGTCACCATGCAGTGGCAGCGCCGCTGGCGGCTACGCTGCTACCAGCCATCCCCACTCTCCGCACCGTCACTTTAGAGCAGAAAAGACCAGAGCACCTGCTAATAAGCAGCCTTAGTTTTGCCTTATTCTCTGCCCTCTTTAATCAGTCCTGCACGCTGCTTGGCCAGCTTGCCCTTTACTCTAGCTTGCCTTACTGTCCCCCTGTATCCGCACCTCACCAATATCACCTTAAGGTTCCTCATCCGCAAATAGCTCTATTTTCCTTTGCTCCCTGCCATAGCTATGAACCTTTAGGTGGGTCTTACTTTTGGTAGTAAGCGCTAGTATCCCCTGCAGGGCAGCGCTTAAAGTCTATTGCCGCCCTCTTAGTCCTCTGCCGTGGTTCGCACTCCTGCATTTGTAAAAAATTATTCCAAATTCACCCTTAAGCACTACGCCGCCAGTGCCCCCGCTACCACGCCTACCCTTTTTCTGCAAAATCGCTACTGGTGATACACAACCTGACACCAAGCGCGAATTCCTCTCACCCAAAATGTGACCGCAAACACGTATTTGTGAAATTTTTCTCCAATGATGTGGGCATCAGCACACTTTTGCCATCCCCCTTTTGCGCTATGCCCACCACTTTTAGATAATTTGCTGTAGTTTACGTCTAGGTACGCACGAAACAGCAAGGCCCTAGTCGCTTGCGGACTATAACCTTGCACCATCAAGCTGTACTGAGGCGCACACTGGAGATTGCTCGGTAGCCCTGTTCTCTTGAGTTTTGCTGCACTGTGCTTCTAACTCTTCGCTCAAACCAAAACCGCAAAACCGCGCGGTGCACCCGCAAACGCAAGAGCCACTGCTACCTTTAGGTGAGGATGTTTTTCTATGATGAAGTACCTCCAGCGATTAGGTAAATCGCTGATGCTTCCTGTAGCCTGCTTGCCTGTAGCTGGCATTTTAATGGGCTGAGGTTACTTACTCGCACCAACCACCATGCAAGGTGGTGAAGCCGGACATACCTTTGCGGTGATCTTAGGTACGTTCTTCGTCCAAGCTGGTGGTGCCATCATCAACAACATGTCGGTACTCTTTGCTATTGGCGTGGCTGTAGGCATGGCCAAAGAGCAAGACGGCACTCCAGCCTTAGCAGGTATTGTGTCATGGTTCGTGGTACAGACCCTGTTAAGCGCAGGCTTTATCGCAGTACTTACAGGTGCGGAGGCCGATCCGGCTTTCTCCCAGGTCAATAACCAATTCATTGGTATTATCTGCGGTCTGATTGGTGCCACCTGCTATAACCGCTTTAGCACTACCAAGTTACCTGACTTCCTTGCCTTCTTCTCTGGCAAGCGCTCGGTAGCTATCGTTACGGCCTTAGTTTCGATTGTCTTAGCCGCTGTGCTCTTCTTTGTCTGGCCTCTGGTATACAACGGCTTAGTCACCTTAGGTGAGTCGGTGGTGTCCTTAGGTGCAGTTGGTGCCGGTATTTATGCTTTCTTAAACCGTCTGCTGATTCCATTTGGCATGCACCACGCCTTAAACGCGGTGTTCTGGTTCGATGTGGCTGGTATCTCTGACCTCACCAAGTTCTGGGCGGGCACGGGCGAGTACGGTGTCACCGGTATGTACATGACCGGCTTCTTCCCTGTGATGATGTTTGGTCTGCCAGCTGCGGCCTTAGCCATGTACCAATGCGCCAAGCCAGGTCGTAAAAAGGCGGTCTTAGGTCTGTTTGCCTCGGCGGCATTCTGCTCCTTCTTTACGGGCGTGACTGAGCCATTAGAGTTTGCCTTTATGTTCTTGGCTCCAGGCCTCTATGTGCTCTATGCAGTCTTAACTGGCATTACCGCAGCCATCACCGTGATGCTGCCAATTCGTGCTGGTTTCTCCTTCTCAGCTGGCTTCTTAGACCTCTTCTTCTCCTCGCAGACCCCACTGGCCCAGAACCCATGGATGGTAATTCCGGTTGGTATCGTGGTCGCGATTGTCTTCTACACCATCTTCCGCATCGTGATTCCTAAGTTTGACCTTAAGACCCCAGGTCGTGAGGACGATGATGTCGCGACGCCAAAGACCAAAGAAGACCTCAAGGGCAATGCTGCTTTTGTGCAATATGCGCAGACTGTCTTAGAGGGCTTAGGTGGCAAAGAGAACATTGTCAGCTGCGACAACTGTATTACGCGTATTAGAGTCGAGGTTGCAGACCGCTCTAAGGTCAATGACGAGATCTTAAAGTCCAGCGGTGCACGTGGTGTTTTACACCCATCGGATAATACCGTACAGGTGATTGTGGGTACCCAAGTGCAGTTCGTGGTAGACGAGCTCAAGAAGATGCTGTAATAGCTTGGGTTACTGCGCACAGAAGTTTTCTTCTTGAGAAGTTCGCTTCTTGCCCCTTTTCCAAACCAACCTAAATTCCAGTGCAGAGGGCAACGCAAGTGTCCTCTTACTGGCCTCAACGGCACCTTTACGGTGCCGTTTCTTTTGGTGCACGGTAAAAGCGGTAACTGCCTGCAATCAGGTGTTTTACCCTGAGAGTGGTTGTTTCGCGGCGCTACCCTCGAGATAAGCAGACGTCGGGGAGTTAACCATGATTTTTGGTTACCTCCCTTAAGTCGGGCTTATGTATGTCTGATACCCACATCACAGGCTTACTCCTGACCAACGCCTTTTGCCTAGCGATGAACTTTGCGTAGC
>JAHLFE010000027.1 GCA_018884035.1 Candidatus Anaerobiospirillum pullicola | reverse complement strand
ATAAACCAAGATCTGGTCTCATTGTACCGTTTTTGCGGGTTAAAATGCCAATCGACCGGCGTAAGAGCCTTAGTAAGTGGCTACAATGCTGATATTTAAGCGCTTTTGCTTAACTTAATGCCCATGATTTTGTGTAGGGCTTGCTACCCTGACCTTAACCTATTGGAGGTTGCGCTGTGCAGGTTTATCTGGACTTGATGAAAAAGATCATGGAAGAGGGCGTCGATCGTGGTGATCGCACCGGAACGGGCACCCGCTCCATCTTCGGTACGCAAATGCGCTTTGACTTAAGTCAGGGCTTTCCTCTGCTGACCACCAAAAAAGTACACCTCAAGTCGATTATCTACGAGCTGCTCTGGTTCCTCCACGGCGATACCAACATAAAGTACTTGCACGACCATAAGGTCAGCATCTGGGATGAGTGGGCCGACGAGCACGGCGATTTAGGCCCTGTCTATGGTAAGCAGTGGCGTCACTGGGAGTGCGCTGATGGCCGCATCATTGATCAGGTCTCTAATGCCATTACGGAGATTAAGACCAACCCTAACAGCCGCCGCATCATTGTGAGCGCGTGGAATGTGGCTGACGTGGAGAAGATGGCGCTGCCACCTTGCCACTTGCTCTTCCAGTTCTACGTGGCTAATAACAAGTTAAGCTGCCTGCTCTATCAGCGCAGCTGTGATTTCTTCTTAGGCGTGCCTTTTAACATTGCCTCGTACTCGCTTTTGACCATGATGATGGCCAAAGAGTGCGGTTTAGAGCTTGGAGATTTTGTGTGGACGGGGGGGGATACCCACATCTACCACAACCACTTTGAGCAGGTTAAGGAGCAGTTAAGCCGTACTCCACGTCCACTGCCAAAGATGATCATTAAGCGTCAGGCCCCAACGCTTTTTGATTACGACTACGATGACTTTGAGCTGGTGGACTACGATCCCTATCCAGCGATTAAGGCGCCAGTAGCTGTCTAAACGCAAAGAGCGATGAAGTAAGTGCGCTTCATGGGCATTAAGGTCATCTGACATTAAGGCCACCCTCTTCAAGGTGGTGATGATGGTGGTCATTACCACAAGTGCTCACCCTCTATCAGGTGGGTCTTACTACCATGTTCTGACCTAAAGAGAGGTGGCTGTTTGCGTGCGTGAAAAATGGCGTTATGTGTAACGTCAGCAGCGCTGTGCGCACCCACCTGATCTTAAGCGCAGAGTAGGGTACATAGGGCCTTAATCGAGGGTGGAAACTTTTGGTAAGAAATAGTATGGGGCAGGGAATATGGGCTTTAAGGTAGAAGCACTAAGATGTGGTAGTGAGATCACACCATGAGCGGAGAACCCACCATGCTCTTCCATGCTCTGAAGTTGCAGCTACCTCAAGAAGCTAAAGATGGTGCCTCCAAAGCAGGGCACTGTGTGGGAGTGCTCACCCCTAGTAGGGGAGCATCAATCACCCAACCAACCACCCACCCAACTGCCCAACTGCCCAACCGCCCAACCGTCCAATTACCCACTCCCCTGTCCCCGCAAGTGACTTTCAGTGCCTTGCGCCTGACTAAGACTAAGACTAAGAGCAGAGCCTCAGGCGCACAACCAACTCTGTTTCAGCTCGTGTTTCCGTACCTGCTGTAAGTCTTTACGATCGTCTCGCCCTCAGCTCGCTAGCAAACAATCAACTGCAAGGAAGAATTATGTGTGGTATCGTCGCGGCCATCGCCCAACGTCCTATTGCAGAAATACTCTTAGTGGGCCTGCACGCCCTCGAGTACCGTGGCTATGATTCCGCCGGTTTGTATGTCTGCTCTTCTGACCCGCAAGATGCCGGTCACTTAGTCCGCAGCACCGGTAAGGTCAGTGCCCTCGAAGCCCTCGTTCACAAGCGCCATGCTAACGGTACCTTAGGTGTGGCTCACACCCGCTGGGCTACCCACGGCCGTCCTACTGAGGCCAATGCCCATCCCCACTGCGTGGGCGATATCACCCTCGTGCATAACGGTATCATCGAAAACTACCAAGAGCTCAAAACCAAGCTCCAAGCTCAGGGCTATAGTTTTAAGAGCGACACCGATACTGAGGTCTTAGCCGCCTTAATCGATAGCTGTAAACAAGCTGGTCAGGCCATGCCACAGGCCTTAGATAGCGCGCTTGCTCAGGTGCAAGGCTCCTATGCCATTGCTATGGTGGTAAAAGGTGAGCACGATCGCTTCTATGTCGCCCGTAAGGGCTCGCCTCTAGTGCTGGGAGTGGGCATTGGGGAAAACTTTGCCGCTTCAGACGTGTTGGCTTTGCTGCCGGTAACGTCACGCTTTATCTACTTAGAAGACGGTGACCGCGCGGTCTTAACCTGTCATGAGTACCACATCTTTGATGCGCAGGGCCATGAGGTGCAACGTGAGGTGCAGTCGCTGGAGCTTAACAGCGAGCTCTTAGGTAAGGGCCCTTATAAGCACTACATGCAAAAGGAGATCTTTGAGCAGCCAGAGGCGGTGGCGAACACCCTCATGGGCCGCTTAAGTGAGGATAACGTCACCAGTGGTGCCTTTATTTACAATGCCACTAGAAACGAGGGCGCGGCCGAGCTCGACTTCTTAGAGTGCTTAGCGCATATCAACCACATTGAGATTGTGGCCTGTGGTACTTCCTACCATGCAGGTTTAGTCGGTAAGTATTTCCTTGAGGAGTACGCTGGGGTTAGCACCGAGGTCACCATTGCCTCGGAGTATCGCTACAAGCGCACCATTGTGCCGCCACACAGCCTCTTTGTGACGCTGTCGCAATCAGGTGAAACTGCTGATACCCTAGCAGCTTTAAAGCTGGCGCAAAGCCAAGGCTATGCACATACCATGTGCGTGTGTAATGTGGCCAATAGCTCGCTGGTACGTGAGTCCCAATTTGCCTTCTTTACGCGTGCGGGTACCGAGATCGGTGTGGCTTCCACTAAGGCCTTTACGACACAATTGGTCGCGCTCACCATGCTGACCTTAGCTTTAGGTCGCAAGCGTGGGGAGATCGATGCGGCTAAGGGCAAAGAGATGGTGCAGGCTTTAAACTCCGCCCCAGCCGTGATCTCTGAGGTCTTAAAGCTGGATACGCAGATTGAGGCCCTGTCCCATGAGTTTGTGGGTAAGGAGCACAGCCTGTTCTTAGGTCGTGGCCCGATGTACCCAATTGCCTTAGAAGGTGCCTTAAAGCTCAAAGAGATCAGCTATATCCACGCTGAGGGCTATGCCTCTGGTGAGTTAAAGCACGGCCCAATCGCGCTGATCGATAGCAAGATGCCTGTGATTGTGGTGGCGCCGGATAACAAGCTCTTACCAAAGCTCATTTCTAATATTGAGGAAGTGCGGGCGCGTGGGGGCAGACTGTACATCTTTGCCGGTACCAATCTGGAGCTGGGGCCGGATGCGGCGCAGCAGTGCGTGCTGATGCAAGTAAGCGACGTGTCGCCGTTTATTAGCCCTATGATCTTTACGGTGCCGCTGCAGCTTTTGGCTTACCATGTAGCTGTGATTAATGGTACGGATGTGGACCAGCCACGTAATCTCGCTAAGTCGGTAACGGTAGAATAGCGCTGAGGAGCAGGCTGGAAGCAGGCAGGGAGCAGCAGCTCTCGGGGTAAGCACGGACGCCTGAGCCAGAGCCGTGAGCGAGCGAGAGTATCCTCAAAAAGCAAATTCCCACGTAGGTAATTGCCTACAAGCAGCTGTTTATCCGAGAGCGCTTTCCCCCTTGTTCCCTCAAAGTATTTTCCCCCATGTTATTGGCTTAAAATCAGCCTTTTAGGTGGGGGTAAGCCCTTTGATGCGGAAACCTAGTCTGGAGCGTCGAGCGTCGCTACCGCGACGTATCTCGAGGTGGGTTACTGGCAAGTAGCTTTGCTCACACAAGGGGAAAACGACCTCGTTTATCCTGAGAGTAGTGTTTGCTGAGGCCTTACTCTCGATATAAGGCGCCGCCAAGCGCTTTTGCGGCTACTTACCTGTTAGCGTCCGTAGGTAGAGCTTGTGCTCACAGCGGAGGCTGTGCCCTTGAGAGCATCTACAGTCCTAACGCAGATCAGCTCCACACGCTGAAAGGTAATGGCGTCAGAGCAAGAGGCTCCTGTCTCTGCAGCGGCGGGGCAGGCGGCAACTTATGGCCAGAGTTGCCTTTGCGGAGGTATTACCTCAAGTGCTCAACCTCATGGAGACGGTGTTTGTACCCGCGTCTGCACCTTAAGAGCAGGTGCAGTAAAACCTAGATAAAAGCCAGCTCTGACGTTACTGCAGCGTGTACCTAAAAGGGGGGTGACATTTTTGGTAATAAGTGGTAGTAAGTGGTATTAAGTGGTAAGAAATGCACCCCCAAGCCCCCGCAAAGGGAGAGTCCTGCCGCCAAGCCCGCCAAGCAGGTAAAGCTATCCCGCTGTGCGGAGGCTAATGGTGCCGTGACGTGAGGCGCGCTTAGGCGCTGTGAGACGCAGTGAGATCTGGTAAGGAATGAGTGATCGAATAAATGACGGAGAAAGGGATGAGTGATGGAAACGTCACCAACCTCGAGATGAATGGTGCAGGTTAGTCTAATCCTATCTTAAGAGGGGGCACCATGCTTAACCTAAAGTCTGTCATCTTTTAGGTCAGTCGTTCTTAAGCTACCGTCTGTGGGGAGCGCTTGCCACAATAGAGTCACGCTCTCATGTCACGAGACTACCACCACTACCACTACCACCACCTCACCATTTCCACAAACTTAACACCACCATGGCTGGATGTAGACCTTGTTGTTCGGCCATACCCTTTGAGGATTAGTGCTGTGCGTGGCAGCTATAGCGCTTACAAGCTGGTTTGGCGCATCCTAATTACCCTGAGGGAGGAATTGTTGCTGCTCTGAGTTGAGCTGTCAGCTCTGAGATTCGCGGGTATGCCTCCACACCCACCTCCCCTCCCACCACCTCAACCATTGCCTCAGTGGGGGCCTTCCTAACCTTGCTTAAGCCACATCACTGCCGCGATGCGGTATCATTAGACGTCCTTTTTGTGGAGGTTAGCAATGAGCGAAGTAAACTGGGGCCGTATTAAGTGGCAATCCCGCCGTGGTATGCGTGAGCTTGATCTCATGCTCTTACCTTTTGTCGAGCACGACTTACCAAAAATGGATGCCGCAGCCGTTGCCGCCTATATGGACTTACTCGACGCCACTGATTTAGAGCTGTTTCGCTGGCTGCATCATACCGCCGAGCCAAATACCCCACAGCGTAAGCAAATGGTAGAGACCATTATTGCCTGCCACGCTACCCGTGCTGGCCGTGAGGGCGTGTAAGAAGCATCCTGAAGCTTTAGCACTGTACTTTTGTGCCGCCGCACCGCAGGCAAAGCCGCAGTAAAGCCGCAGCAGAGAGGCGCAGGCAACGCCCTACAGTATGTGGCAATGGCTGCTGTTACCAGCTGACGCCTGCCTCATGATGCGTGCTCCTGCCTTATAGTAAGAGCAGGCAGCGTTGAGCAGGGCTTAGCCTCAGAGGCAAGCTACCTTAGTGGAGTCCGCCTTAACAGCAGACTGCTCTGTGTTGCTGTGCTCTTTTTAGATCTGCCGCTATAACCCCGCCACACTCTTGGAGAACTGTATGTTTGACGAATTTGCTCTGCCAGGCTTTCTCTTAGATGCCGTGGCGCAACTAGGGTGGGAGGAGCCAACTACTATCCAGAAGCTGGTGCTGCCTCCGGCTTTAGAGGGGCGTGACGTCTTAGGAGGTGCCCCCACTGGTACCGGTAAGAGCGCTGCGTTTTTACTGCCTATCATTGCCCGCTTAGCCCAGCGTCCACGTCATGGCGTGCAATGCATTATTCTTGAGCCAACCCGTGAGTTAGCAGAGCAAATCAGCAACGTTGCCCAAAAGCTGTTGCAAGTGCAGGATGAGGCCATTAGCGCCGCTGAGGGGGAAATCACTGAGCCTATTGGTGTGGCTACCGTTATTGGTGGTGCCGACCGCGTCCGCCAGCGTGAAAACTTAGCTACGATCATTTGCGCTACCCCTGGCCGTCTTTTAGAGTTTTTGCAAAAGGGATGGCTTGACCCTAAGACCGTGGAAATCCTCATCATTGATGAGGCCGACCGCATGCTGGATATGGGCTTTAGAGACGATATCGCCGCTATTACCCGTAAGCTCACCGAGCGCTATCAGACCATGCTCTTCTCGGCGACCTTAGAGGGCTACGGGGTGAGGGACTTTGCCCGTAATGTGCTCAATAATCCCGTAGAGATCATCTTAGGCGCCAATGGTTCTAACCTCGCAGCCGCTGCAGCCAGCGGGGATGAGGGGGCGGAGACAGAGGCGGTGGCCACTGGGGCTTTAGAGAAGCTGCCAGAGCTCTTACAGGGGCGTGCTTACTACGCTGCATCCGACCTGCAAAAAGATAAGATTTTGCTGCATCTGCTCACCACGGTTAAGGCGCGCGCCATTGTTTTTGTGCGCACCAAGGATCACTTAGCTCACCTCTCTGCTTTTTTGAAAAGGCAAGGTATGAGCTTTGCTACCCTCAAGGGCGAAAGTTCGCAGCTTGAGCGTACAGCGGCGTTACGTCGCTTTCGTGACGGCGAGGTGAATCTAATGTTGGCCACAGATGTGGCCTCGCGCGGCTTAGACATTGATGACGTGGAATACGTCTACAACTATGATTTGCCGCAGCAAAGCGAGATCTATGTTCACCGTGCGGGTCGCACTGCGCGTGCAGGCGCTAAGGGTGTGGTAGTAAGCTTAGTGATGGCTACTGAGTTTACGGCCTTAGAGCGCATTGAGCGCTATACCCAGCGCCCAATTGAGCGCCGTGCGATTAAAGGTCTGTGTGCCTCCTTTGCGGAGGTGGGGGCAAATCACCAGAGTGAGAAGAAGCGCAGTCGCGCCAATCCTCATGGTGGTTTTGCCAAGAAAGCTGCCAGCAAAGACGAGCAGAAGCCGCGTAAAAAGGTGCGCTTGCGTGATAAGAAGAACAAGGGCAAGCCTGATTTTGCGGCGAAGCGGGCGAAGAAAGCAGCACGCTTACAAGAGCAAGCTCTTGCCGCTTCTGCTCAGGACTCCAGCAAGGCCCCGTCAGCAAGTGCAGCTGACGCGGTAAAGGAGTAGAGGCACTGGCACAGAGGCACAGTCTTTGGCACAGGCGTAGTAAGCGCCTGTAGGGCAGGCCAGAGCCTGTGATAGAGGCAGCTCCTGTGGCGCAGACTACTAAACTTACAGAACAGCAAGCCTCAGAGAAAATACAAGCGTACTGAGGCTAGGCAGCAGTTACGTATCTTACGACTGCTGCTTTTTAGTACCGTTAAGATGCTGCGCTTGAGGTTGCGACTTTCGCTAGTGTGGCGCTGTTGACTACACGCTATAGGCTAAAGCAGGTAGTAGGTAGGAAAAGAGCGCTAAGGTCTAAGTAAAGGGCTGCTGCCCGTGCTTAGGAGAGATGCGCTCGCGCGCTGGATTGAATAGCGGATACCATCAAGATGGGAGCAACTATTTTACGCAATGCCAAGTTACACCTGACCCGTGGTGTACTTGATGGTGCTGATAGCTTAGCGGTGCAGAATCACCGCATCATCCCTTTGGATCCGGTGCTGCTTGAGGACGGCACCTCCGAAGAGATTGATCTCAATGGCATGCACGTCGCCCCTGGCTTTGTTGACCTGTTGGTTAACGGCTGTGCGGGTGTGACCTTTAGCTCCGATCTGAGTTTAGATGGTCTTGAGCGTATGCGTCGCTGGCAGACCCTGCACGGCACCTTAACTTTTGTGCCGACCTTGGTCTCGGGCCCACGCGAGAGCATGACGCGTGCACTGCAAGCGGTGCGTAAGTTTATGGACAAGCACCCAGGTGTGTGCCCAGGCTTACACCTTGAGGGGCCATTCATTAATCCAGAGCGTAAGGGCTTCCATGGCAGTGGCTATATCCGTGGTATTAGCAGCTCGGATATCACCTATTTACGTGAGAACCTCGACAACATCGCCTACATGACGATTGCGCCGGAGGTGGTGCGGAGCAAGTTCTTAGTCGACCTCTTAGGCATGGGCATGCGCCTGTCTTTAGGTCATACCAATGCCTCGTTTAATGACGCGGTTGAGGCGTTTAAGCTGGGTGTGACCAATGTGACCCACCTCTTTAACGCCATGCGTATGGTCAATGGTCGTGAGCCAGGCCTCATTGGTGCGGTGTTAAATGCGCAGACGGTAAGTGCCGGTGTGATTGCCGATGGCCGTCACGTGCACCCTGCCATTGTGCGTATCATTCACCAGCTCTTAAAAGACCGCATGTACATTGTCTCCGATGCGCAGGCGGTGGCAGGCTCTCCTGAGCTGATGACCAGCTTTACCATTGCGGGCACGGAAGTGTTTAACGACGCTAAGCGTGGTCTGATCGACGCTAAGGGCTCGCTGGTGGGCACCAACATCTGCATGATGGATGGTGTGAAGTTTTTGGTGAAGACCTGCGGCATCCCTCTTGATGATGCCTTAATGGCGGCCTCGACGGTACCGGCAAGAGTGCTGGGCTTAGACAAGGAGTGCGGCTACATCGACACGGGCTACCGTGCGGACTTAATTGTCTTTAACGACGACTTTAAGATCCGCTACGTGATCCAAAACGGCTTCTTAAAGACGACGGCGGAGCTGATTTAGTCATAAGCCACAGCGTATTAGAGCTGTTTGGGAAGGAAGACAGGGGCTGCCAGCAGGCGGCCTTTGTTGTTTTAGCGGCTGGGAAAAGCAACGAGATCTGGAGTCAGCCATCACGGGTGCGCCTTCTTATGACAGTGCGTTCCATAGTCTCTTATGTGTTGTATGCTTGTCTGCACTGTGAGCTACTTTAGTAGTAAGCGCTACTACGGAGGATAGAGAGATGCTGCCGCTGTTGTCCCGTTTTGGCGTGTT
Source organism: Candidatus Anaerobiospirillum pullicola (assembly GCA_018884035.1). Lineage (GTDB taxonomy): Bacteria > Pseudomonadota > Gammaproteobacteria > Enterobacterales > Succinivibrionaceae > Anaerobiospirillum > Anaerobiospirillum pullicola. Next base: position 9,873 of record JAHLFE010000027.1, on the reverse strand, counting down.
TTCACGCATAAACACACGCAAGTGCGGTGTGAGCTTAGTGCTGCCGCTGGTGTTCGTATCCGGTACCTCTTGTCTGCATGCGGCTGCAGCTCAGACATGGGGCGGTGCTGGTGGGGATTATCCATGGAGCAGTGATCTGTGGAGCAAACAGCAGGGGCAGGACGATATCACCATTCCGTGGGACGATAACTGGGGCGAGGACGATCTTACCATCCCGTGGCAGGGAGAAGAGCACGATTATGGTGACGGCTTTGATGGACAGCAGTGGCCGTGGTCGCAGCTTGAACCCTACGGAGAAGATGGCTCTGGCCGTGATAGCGACGGTTATGATGATAATGACCGCTATGGCGATGGCGATGGCGATGGCGATGATGATGGTAGTGCAGACTCTGGTCATGAGCGCGCTGATGGCTATGGCCAGCATCACGATGGTGGCCATGATGCCGAAGAGTGGGTACAGTACAAGCGTACCATGCCGCGCTCGGGCTCGTTTTAGCCAGTGCGCGTGATTTGCTGCAAGTAACTACAGGACCGCACGCAGCACTGCGTAGCTACAGGACACCCTTTCTTTGAGTGATAGGCGCTAAGGAAGACATGCCCTGATCTTATCGGTTAGAGCCAGCTTCGGGGCCATCTGAGGGTGAGCTCCTGCAAGGAGCTTTTTAACCGGCCAATGGGGCGCGCTTAGCAGACACAGCAAGGTTATGGCGACAATTAGGGCGGAGCAGAAGCGAAAGGCACAAAGGGAAAGAGGAAAGAGGAAAGAGGAGGAAAAGACAAGAAGAGGAGAGAACGGTACGCTCAGGGACGTAGCCTAAAAGCAGAGAGGTGATTGGAGCGACTTACGGGAATCGAACCCGCGCCAAAAGCTTGGGAAGCTTTTGTTCTACCATTAAACTAAAGTCGCACAACGGCATGCATTGTAAATAATGCGCGTGGTAAAAGCAAGCCCCCGCTAAGGGTATTAGGTTCTTGCGATTTTTTTTTGGTGCTGAGGCATTAGTGGCAGCTCGTGTTGCTGCATAGTCGAGCTGTGTGTACAGCAGCACTGTGTCTTAGAAGCTGCGCGCTGCAGGGCAGCGCCTTAGCGTTCGAGGCACGCGCCGTTAGCACCAAAAAAATCGCAAGGACCGGGTATTACTTGCTGAGAGAGTGGAAGTGGCGTGGGAGTGAATCTCGGCCAATAGTGGGAGCGATGGCGCCAGCGGTCGGGACTACAGCACCAACTTGCGTTTTAAGTACTGAATCGAGCGCAATAAGGTGTCTGGGTCAGTAGCCGAAGAGGCCGAAGCCACGTACTTAAGACCATCATACGAGCCACCGATTAACTGGCCATAGGCCGTAAGTGGCAGCACCTGTCCTTGGATGTTAAGGCCAATCGACTTAAGCTCACGGCAAATAGCCACCGTGTACTCAGCACCAGCGGAGTAGATTGCCTTAAAGTTAGGGCAGCGCTCTAGCACGAGGTGTGTGATCTGACCATAGGCAGTGGAGATTAAGTCCATAGCCTCCACACGGCTGCGCTTGCTCTCTTCTAACATCTTGGCGAAATTCATAAGGATTTGCGCATTAGCGCCTAAGTGGTCAGAGACGGCAAAGACTGTGGTGTACTCATCGGCACGGGCCACAATGTTAGAGACCACACGCTCGATTTCAGCGGCGCGCTTTTGGTCATCATCGATGAGGTCGATATTTTTCACTGGCACAAAGAGGGTGTTCTCCTCAAGGCGCAGCATCTCAACCTGTGCCGCAATGAGAGGATTAGAGCCACCGATCAGACCAAAGATCTTTTGGTTAGCGACCTGCTCATCAGAGACAGCACGCATCACCTTACGGGCCATAGTCGCGGTAAATGGGCCTGGGTCAACAGCAATAAACTTAATGCCGGACTTCAGCACAGCATCAGCAATGGTGTTGATATCCTGCTGCGAGGTGCAGTCAAGGACAATAGCACGGGCGCCATTTTCCGCAAAGGACTTGATCTTGTTAGCCAGATAGTCGGGGCCGTGGAAGAGATCCTTTAAGTAGAGAACTTCGGTCTTGTAGTTGAATTTTTCGATAAAGAGGTCGGCAATACGGCCGCTGGCAGCTGGGCGCAGGTCGTCTAGTCCCACTAAGGACTTTTGGATTGGCTTACCGTCGACGAGCATGTAGCCTCCCACATTGGAGCGCTTGAGCTCAGGGAAGGCAGGCACCACGATCGCCACGCGGTCTTGATCGCCTAAGGCGTCCAAGATGGCTTGAGTTTCGGTGCAGGTATTGCCACGCATCGCGGGATCGATACGCTTAGCGTAGAGCTTAACCTCAGGTGACTTGAGGAGCTTACCGGCGTAGAAGACCATTTGATAGCTTTGGTTAGGAGTGAGATTACGGCTGTTTGTTGCGTAGACGATGCAATCAAACTCCTGCGTGGCTGCATCTTTGAGAGCGCGCGAGCTAATCAGGGAGCAAACTCTAGAGCGGTTCTTTTGCAGTAAGGCGCCGACAGCACTTGCACCTGTGATCTCATCGGCGATGACAACACATTTGGCCATGGAAATGATCCTCGAGCAGAAAAATGCGGGCCCATAATAGCAAACCAAGACTTAGCATGGTATTAGTCTGAGGTGGGAGCGTCTTTTGGGGGCAAGTGAACTGGCGTGAGTAAAAGATTGGTGCCTAAAAACGGCACATGGGATGATGGTTTTAGTGGTGATGGGCAGGCTTGCAGACCAGCCCACCAGTAGAGCAAAGAGCGGCTGCAGCGGTAGGGGGTACCCTAAGTTCAGGTGTAACCTAAGGTCAGTTGTACCCAAAGTTCAGGGCTTAGCTCAGTACCAGCGCTGAAGCTTAGTGTAACTTGGCTGCGCACAACGGGCATCAGATTTTAACGCAGATGTGCCTTGGCCCACACAGGAAGTGGAAATGCTGCCGCGAAGGTTGCCTGTAGCCCAAGGTAATGTACTGAGTCAGCCTGAGGCTAAAGCCGCCTACCGCTGGCTTTAGCCTTATGCGGAGTTAGCCTAAGGTCGAAATACGGGCACGCAGCATCAGAATCGATGACGGCACCACGGAGATCTCATCCACACCAATACGCACCAGCTCGTGAGTAAAGCCCTCATCAGCTGCCAGCTCACCACAGACACCGACCCAAATGCCGTTTTTGTGGGCGTTTTTCACGGTCATCTCAATGAGACGGATCACCGCACGGTGGTATGGATTTAAGAAGCGACCCACCTCCGCATTTTGGCGGTCAACGGCCAGCGTAAACTGCGTTAGGTCATTGGTACCAATGGAAAAGAAGTCCACGTACTCGGCCAGCAGGTCAGAGATAATCGCCGAGGCTGGCGTCTCAATCATAATGCCCAGCTCGACGTGATCGGAGAAAGGCTTACCCTCATTGGTTAATTCATCCTGCACTTCTTTACAGATACGCAGGCACTCTTTAACCTCCTCTACTGAGGAGATCATTGGGAACATGATGGCTAAGGTGCCGTAAACCGAGGCGCGGTATAAGGCGCGCAATTGCGTCTTAAAGATTTCCGGACGCGACAGGCAAATGCGCACCGCGCGCATGCCCATAGCTGGGTTTTCCTCAGGCTTGAGCATGAAGTAATCAGCAGTCTTATCCGCACCAATATCCAAGGTGCGGATCACCACCTTTTTGCCTTCCATTGCCGCCAGAGTTTCTTTGTAGATGTTAAATTGCGTCTCTTCTGTCGGGAAGTCCGAAGAAGAGAGGTAGATATACTCAGAGCGGAAGAGGCCAATACCCTCGGCATCAGAGGTCTTAACAATGTCGAGGTCAGAGACCGCACCAATGTTGGCAAAGAGCTGGATCCGGCGTCCGCTTAAGGTACGGGTTTCCTTACCACGGAATTGCTCTAAGCGGGCGCGTAAGGCATCCTCAGTACGCTTACGCTCGGCGTAAATAGAAAGGGTCTTTTCATCAGGGTCAATGATGACGACACCAGCGCCACCATCAACAATGGCCAGCTTGCCCTCTAAATCCTTGTTTAACTGGTTACCAATGTTGATAACCGCAGGTAAGCCTAAAGTGCGGGCAAAGATAACGGTGTGCGAGCGGGAAGAGCCCTCAGAGGTGAGAATACCGCGTACTAAGTTTTGATCGAGCTGTACCGTCTCCGATGGTGCTAAGTCATCGGTAGCCAGAATAATGGGCTCGTTGGCTTGCACCAGATTGTGGTGACTGGAGACACCTGCGTGTTGGTGCAGGATGTCACAGAGACGGTGTGAGACATCAAGGACGTCGGCAGCACGGCCCTGCATGTAGTCATTGTCCATGTGACTAAACATGTCAGAGAAGCGCTGGCCGGTGGCATCGACTGCATATTCAGCGTTTGCCTGCTCGTCCTTAATGGTGGTGCGAATGGCGTCGACGTATTCAGGATCGTCGAGCATCATTTGGTGAATTTGGAAAACGACCGCGTTTTGCTCACCGAGCTTCTCTACAGTCATCTCGTAGAGCTTGCCTAATTGCGCAATGGCCTCGACACGGGCGGCTTCAAAGCGGTTTAACTCCGCCTCGACGTCATCGATGTGCTGTTTGGAGGCGGCAGGAGCAGAGCGCTGTAAAAAGGAGATACGACCGACTGCAATACCGCGACTGGCTGGGTTGCCATGTAAGATGAGATGCTCGTCATCGTTATCTGGGGTAAATGGCACATTGTTGTCAGGGATAAATTGCAGCGCTTCACTGTCCTGAGCGCTATCAGTATCAGCAGTAGGAGCAGCACTGTTGCTTGTGCCTTGCGCCGTGCCAATGTCAGCAGCAGGGGGCGTGTCAGCCGTGTCATTACTGTAGTCAAGGCCACTAACTGCAAAGTCACTGGCAGTGGCTTGCTGGGACAGGTTAGCAGCAGCGGCAGCGGCTTGCATTTGCATTTGCTCAGGCGCTGTTGGGGTGCTGGCAGTGGCTGCTGCTGCAGCTGCGGCGGTTGATGCCTGCATCAGGTCGCCATTGACCATAGCTGCTTGGACGATATCCTCATTGCTGCCTGTAGTACTCTCAGGATCAGGAGTATTTGCGCCCTCAGCGTTATCGTTCTCGATCTCGGAGCTCTCTGCACTCTGCGTGGCGGCATGAGCCGCAGCAACGGCAGCTTTGGCTACAGCTTGGGCTTGTGCTGCAGCTTGGGTTGCAGCAGAGGCTGCTTGCACCGCTGCGGCGGCAGCAGCTTGAGCGGAGGCAGCGGCAGCTTGCGGATCGGCGGGAATAGAGGTTGGGACGGCAGCGAAGTTTGCCGCATCTTGGGAGGTAGTGGCAGGAGTAGCAGGAGCGACAGGAGCCTGTAGAGGAGGCATGGCTGTAGGAGGGGTAGAGTCAGTAGTAGATGATTGGGCTTGTAAGTCTACTGGCGTGTTGGCATCTGTGGGCGCAGGTGTGATTGCCTCTGGCACTTGCGTGGCAGAGGTATCCGTGCTCGATGGGGGGAGAACTGAAGCAGAATCTTTTGGCGTGCTCACTGTAGTCGTCCTGTCCTGAGTCTTGCGATAAGGGCATATTAGCGTAATGGCAAATCTTTTTGCGTGCCATACAACAAATTTTGCGCAAAAGAATTGGCGGTGGTGCACAAAGTTAGGCGTTACTGGGGCGGGCGCTATAGGGGCAGAGACAGGTGCTGTTAGGGTACAGCGATCCGCAAGAACGCTTGTGAGTGGGAGGCACACGTAAAAAGCTCCCCAACGAGCAGTAAGGACAACTGACTCTGAGAGGAAGAGAAAAACGGCTTTTATGTGGCCTGCATGAGGTGCAAAATGGGTAAGATGCCGTTAAAGGACTGAGGCCACGGTTAGTCTTGTCGATGGGAGTTGTATGCTAAAACTTAAGCCGATAGCGAAACTAATGCAAGAGCACTCGTTAGGGGAAGCTGCACTGCAAGACAGCTCTGGGGATGCTTCTGACCTGCAAAACATCCCGTTGGGTGTTTCAGATTGGAACAACTTGACGAGCAAAGCCCGTGACTATGTGGTTGTCGATAAAACCGCTAAGTTGGCAGAGCTGGTGAATCAAAGAAAGGTTTTCATTGCTCGTCCACGGCGTATGGGCAAGACTACCTTGTGCTCCATGCTGCATGAGCTGTTTGCTCATGGCAAGGGTAAGTTTGCGGGCACAGCCGTTTACGATCTGTGGTCAGAGCCAGATGTCTACCCAGTGATCCACTTGTCGTTCGACAAAATCACAGCTGATGATGCTTTAGAGTTTGAGCTGTGGCTCAAGTTGTTTGTGGTCAAGGCTTTTAAGCTGGTGGGCTTTCCTGAGGTGGAGAGCTTTCAGAGAGACTTAGCCCTCTCTGGTTTCTTTGGCCAATTTAACCCGATTGCGCTACAGCACGAGCTGGTCTTCATTATCGATGAGTGGCATTATCCTCTGACCAGCCTCCTCGAAAATGGCAAAGAAGACCAGTTTAACGTTGTCAGGGCAGTACTTAGAGATTTCTACGCTTGGTTGCGTGGTTTGCCAAATGTGCGCTTCATTTTGGTCATGGGTATCATGCGCTACAGCGAATTCTCCTCATTTACTGGGCAGGATATCCAAGACCTGAGCATGAGGCCTTATTTTGCGGATTTGCTGGGCTATAACCTAGAGGAAGTGCGCACCAACTTTGCGTGTTACATCCCACGCGCAGCCAATAAGCTTGGCATTACCGAAGAGCAGCTAATGGAGCAACTGGAGCAGTATTATGATGGCTTTTGCTTTGATGAGAATGCCTCGGTCAAGGTGTATTGTCCGTACTCCATCAACAGGTTCTTTGCTCAATTATTTGACCCTAACAAGCAGCTGCTTTTCAGAAATTTTTGGATGAACAGCGCCAATGCTAGCGTTGCGTTGACTTCTTTCTTGCAGGCCCATCCTTTGTCGCAAACAGACCTCACCCAGATTTGCCTGCAGCATTTTACGCTGACTCAAGATGAGATCCGTGAGCCCTTTTTCTTCGGCACCGTTAAGTTCAAGCAGCTCTTGGTGCAGTCTGGTTACTACTCCATTAAGTCTTTGGTTCACAACCCTATAACGGGTAAGAGAGAATTCAACTGCGGTATTACCAACCAAGATGTGGCAGAAGAGTTTGAGCCAGTGGTGACCGACTACTTGGTGAACTTTGACGCCGACAAGAGCAAGGCTCTTAAAGCGGAGGGCTCTGAGGCGCAAAAGAGCCTCCTTGCCGGTGACATCGAGTGCATGTGCATTAGGCTTAACCAGATCCTGTGCAAGATTCACTATAAGATCCTGAGCCATGCCAATGAGGAGCTATACCGTTCCTTCATAGCACGATTCCTGAGCGCTAACCTCATTAAGGTTTCAGAAGAGGTCGTGAACACCCTTGGGAGGTGTGATTTGGTGGCGGTCACCCCTGATCACCTCTATCCTATTGAACTTAAGCGTCTAGGCGCCGACCAAAAAACTGAGCATCATAAGTTCACGCGTCTCACCGATGGCGAGACCCAGCTCTTAGAAAGAGGCTATGGCAGCAATCTCACTGATAATGACCTGCCGCAGACAGGCGTGATCTTGGTCATTAGCGACAAGGATCATCAGATCTGTGCGTGGCGTACCCTGACGCAAACAGATGCAGGCATTGAGCACCACGAGGGCTATATTCCGTCGCTCAATGTGCTGACCCAACAGCAAGTAAAGTATGGTAGGGTGCATTGGCAGACAAAGCAGCAAAAGCCGTCGCCAACGCAGCCGTAAAGGCGCTGCCACAGCAGCAAGGATTCGCCATGGGGGCGTTTCTCCAAAGGGCGATAGCAGGCGTAAGGTGTAGGGTGCTACCTCAGGGTAAGTTATCTTGAGGAAAACTTACGTGGTGGCCAGCATCACCAGCACAACCACCACAACTGCCTCCTTCTCCTGCTGTCAGCTCTTGCTGCTGACAGGCGATACTTGGTAGTTGGTATGCTAAGTCGCAATGGGGCGGGCGCTGTAAGACATTTAGAGATAAGCCCTGAGCGCAGGTAAGACGCAAGAGCGTACACGGGGCTGGGGCTTGGCACCATGCGCGCACCTTGTGCTCAAGCCGTAATGCGCTTTCGGTGGTAAAATAGCCCAATTTAGGCTTTGCTAGCGCAACCCCCAGCTGCCGGTGCAGCTTCTTCAATCAGCACGAGCGGTAAAGCTTATCTGTGCTCAGTTCACTGCTGAGTCGCGTTTGCAGCGATCAAGGAATTTTTTCGATGGAAAAGGTCAAGACTCGTTTTGCGCCATCACCAACGGGCTATCTGCATGTGGGTGGTGCCAGAACTGCGTTGTTTTCATGGCTTTATGCTCGTCATTGCGGCGGTACCTTTGTACTGCGCATCGAAGACACTGATCGCGAACGTTCCACCCAACCTGCCATCGACGCTATCTTAGAGTCCATGCAGTGGCTCCGCTTAAATTGGGATGAGGGCCCTTACTACCAGACGAAGCGCTATGACCGCTATCGTGAGGTGATCGATCAGCTCTTGGCTGAGGGCAAGGCCTATAAGTGCTACTGCTCCAAAGAGCGCTTAGAGAATCTGCGCAACGAGCAAAAGGAAAAGGGCTTAAAGCCACGTTATGACGGTCATTGCCGTGATGACCACTCTGAGCACAGCCCAGATGAGCCATATGTGGTGCGCTTTAGAAATCCAGACACCGGCGTGGTCGCGTTTGATGACATGGTCAAGGGCCATATCGAGTTCCAAAACAGCGAGCTGGATGACTTTATTATTCAGCGCTCCGATGGTTCGCTGACCTACAACTTCTGCGTCGTGGTCGACGACTATGACATGGGTATTACCCACGTGATTCGTGGTGACGATCACGTCAACAACACCCCACGTCAGATCAACCTCTACCGTGCCTTAGGCGTCAAAGAGCCAGTCTTTGGTCACGTGGCTATGATCTTAGGTGACGACGGCAACAAGCTTTCCAAGCGTCATGGTGCCGTGAGTGTGATGCAGTACCGTGAAGAGGGCTACTTACCTGAGGCTCTTGTTAACTACTTAGTGCGCTTAGGCTGGAGCCATGGTGATCAGGAGATCTTTTCGGTTCCAGAGATGATCGAGCTCTTTACCCCAGAGCAGATTAACAAGTCTGCCTCAAGCTTCAACACCAAGAAGCTGCAGTGGCTCAATGCCCACTACATGAAGTCGCTGCCACGTGAGGAAGTCGCTACGGAGCTCAAGTGGCACTTAGGCCGCTTAGGCATCGACACAGATAAGGTTGAGGGCCCAGCTTTAGAGCTGGTAGTGAAGAACTACTGTGAGCGTGCTCATACCTTAAAGGAGATGGCGGAGAAAGCCCGCTGCTACTTTGAGGACATCAAGGAGTACGATGCTGCTGGCGTCAAAAAGTGGATTAAGGAAAACTCGGTGGAGATCTTAAGGGATAGCCTCGAGACCTTACAGGCTATCCCTGCTGAGGAGTGGCAAGCCGCTACTATTGATAAGGCTCTTGAGGGCGTTGCCGCTAAGCATGAGGTGGGGATGGCAAAGGTAGGCCAGCCCCTGCGTTTAGCGATGACGGGGACGCCATCGTCTCCTGGTATTGGTGACACCATGGAGCTGGTGGGTCGTGAGCGCGCCTTTAAGCGCATTGAGCAGGCTATTGCTGCGTTTTCGCAGCAGCAGCAGTAGTGCGCTGCTGTAATCTCACTGGGAAGTAACCTTAGCGCACCAAGCGCCGGGGGGACTGACCGAGCGAAGGGTCATGTGCTAGAGAGTACATGGCCTTTTTTGTTGCTGGCGGTGAGACAGCGTAAAGGATAGTGCGGAGTAGTGCAGACGTCGGGGAGTTGAGCTGGATTATTTTTATGGCTGGGGCAATTTGCTGGTAAACTGCATCAGCATCACTAACAGCTGCTTGGGTTCTGTATGCCAACAATGTCTAAACTGCACCATGCGCTAAAG
>JAHLFE010000026.1 GCA_018884035.1 Candidatus Anaerobiospirillum pullicola | reverse complement strand
ATACCCCACTCGTAAGAGTGGGGATAAGCAGGCCAAGAGTGTCAGCTGCACATATAACGCGAACTTTACACGACAAGGCATAGAAGGTGCGTTATCTCTACTGACACGCTCTTATGAGCATGGATCTGCTTGTGGGTAAGATACATGGGGAGATCATTTACAGAAGTAAATCTTTAACGGGAACGCCAATGTTCCCTCTTTGGTAAATCATTGCGGTAGTGTTGTTTTGTGTAGCAACTGAGGATTCGCTTACATGCCAAGCAATAAGAGTGCACAAGATAAGGGCACATTTGTGCTTACATTGCCTCTTATTGTTGAGGATCAGGTGAGTTGGCGCCTTGCAAAAGCCCTTGACGTGTCGCTCAAGATTTACAACGCTACATTAGACACTGCAAGAAAAGCGCTTCAGCGCATGCGTGAAAGTGTTGAGTGGCAAGAAGCTCTTAAGATCAAGGATCAAAAGAAGCGCAATGAGCGCTTAGCATAGATCCGGAATGACTATGGGCTGACGCAGTATGATTGTCACGCTATAGCTCTTAATCACCTTCATGGCATGAAGCGTGACGATATTGGGCCACATGAAGCATATTGGGTTAGTGATCAGGTGTGGCACGCACTAGAGGCACACATCTTCCGTAAAGCAGGCAAGCCTCGCTTTAAGGTGAACTTTACAGCGAGCCTGTTAAAAGTGGACTATCAAGGGCACGCAAGTGTCACGCCTACTTTTGCCGAAAAGGCTTCTTCTGGTCCAGGAGAATCCCCAGTCGTAAGACTGGGGTGGCTTCAACTAAGGCTACAGGATCAGTAGAGGCCATGATACCCAGATCGTGCATGTCAGGCTGCTGTGGCTTGCTCATGCAATCGCAGTCCACCGAGAGGTTGTTGAGCACACTGATGTAGACCATGTTTTGCCCGTGGTTAAAGTACTCAGACACTGCCGCTGCAGCTTCGGCCATGCTCTCAATAAAGGCTACATGCTCGGGGGTACGATTAGAGAAGTAGGCCCCCATCTTGGCAGATAAGAATGACAGTGGCTTATCGCTGTAACCTGCGGTGTGAATGAGGTTTTTGCCTGCTGCCGAGGCGGTACCAATAGAGAGGTTTTTCAGAGCACCACCAAAGCCGCCCATGGGATGACCCTTGAAGTGCGAGAGCACCACCATAAAGTCATAAGCGGTGAGGTGAGAGCCTACCTTAGTGATACTGAGGTGTGAGGGCGTAGCACTTAGTGGTACTGTAAGGGAGATCTCACCGTCCTCATCTAAGAGGTCGACCGGAGCAATGTCATTAAAGCCATGGTCAGCAATCACCTGACGATGCATGGCTGTGCTAAAGCGCTGGCCCATGTAGGCAGTGTTGCACTCAACAATGGTGCCCTTAAGCCCTTGTACGAGGTTTTTGAAAAGAGCCGGTTGCAGGTAGTGCGGGTTACCTGCTTCGCCGGTGGAGATCTTTACTGCGATCTTACCTGTAGGTTGGCGGCCTAAGGCGCTAAAGGCCTGCTGCAAGCCCTCAGGAGTGATGCGGGATGTGAAGTAGACTACAGGAGCAGCGCTGTCGCTTGTTAGGTGTTTAAGCTGAGCGCGATCGATGTGCTGTCCTCCAGCGGCGATGATGGTGTCATTAGAGGTAGTGGTGGAAGAGAGCGTGACAGCAGCGGTCTCCTGCACCGCCTGTGGTGCAGAGAGCGGGTCAGACACAGGAGCTGCCACGGTGCTGCTCAGCAAGCTGACAGCCAAGAGACTGGTACCACTCATCAGCGATAGCAGAGGGCCCGCATAAGCTGAAACTCCTCTAAGCAAAGCAAAGCAAAGCAAATCAAGATAAAGTACGCTCCAGACCATGCATTTCTCATGGCTACACAAGGCGTGGGCGCATGGTGGCTGCGCTGCCATGCTGCTCTTTAGGACAGTGCAGCGCGTCGTGAGGCGCTGGTACACTTTGATCTTACCAACAGAAAAAGCCACCGTCCTCGTACCATGTGGTACGTAACCAGTGGCTTTTGCTTATGCTGTTTTAGCTTAGCTTGGCGAAACTTAGCAGCTGACGTAATGAGGCGTTAGCTGTTGAGTAAGGCCTTAGGCGTCCAGATCGATGAGCTGATAGGCCTTTTTACCCATACCCAGCTCCTCGGCATGATCGAGAATGAGTGGGCCGTGACGGCTTTCCATACGCTCAATCAGCGCGGCGCTGTCCTTGGCAGCATAGACTAAGTCCACACAGGCCTGATCGACAGCAACTGGATCTAAAGAGGAAAGGATGCCGATGTCCTTCATGCATGGTGGGGCGGCATTGCCATCACAGTCACAGTCAACCGAGAGGTTGTTCATGACATTGATGTAGAGCATCTTATTGCCGTGGTCAAAGTAATTGGCCACCGCAGAAGCTGCCTCGGCCATCGAGAGAATGAACTCATCGTGCTCTGGCGAATCATTGAGCAAGAAAGCGCCGTTTTTGACCTCGCCAAAGGTGTTTGGCACGTCAGAGATGCCCGCCGTGTGAATGCGGTTCTTACCTCTTGAAGAAGCAACACCAATGGAGATGTTTTTAAGCGAACCACCAAAGCCCCCCATAGCGTGACCCTTAAAGTGAGTCAGCACCATCATGAAGTCATAGTTGGCTAAGTGGTTACCCACGAGGTCATTCTTTAAGTACTTGCCGCCGGTAACAGGGATCTCCATATCGCCCTCTTCGTCCATGATGTCGACAGGGGCAATGGTTGGAAAGCCGTGATCCTTAATGGTCTTCCAGTGCACGTCAGAGGTGAAACGTGAGCCACCATAAGCTGTATTGCACTCGACGATGGTGGAGCTGAACTTTTGCACCAGATCCTTGATCAGGGCAGGTTGCAGATAGTGGTTGTTGCCAGCTTCACCCGAGGAGAGCTTTGCGGCAACTTTACCAGTAGGCACGCGGCCTAACGCCTCATAGGCCTTCATAAGGCCAGTTGGGTTAATGGCGCGGGTAAAGTATACCTTAGGGGCAGAGGCATCGGTAGTACGGTGCTTTAAGGTGTTCAGGTCGATAGCAGCACCGCCACCAGCTTGAGCCGTGGTGGAGAAAATCTTGTCGAGTTGCGTCATCTTTGGCTCCTCATAGACAGCCTGTTCTCAGGGCAAAGCGTAGCAAGCAACAGCAGGAGAGACAGGGCTACACTTGGCGTATAAGGCTGCAATGCTATGCCCTTATTAAGCCGCAGAGGCTGGTAGCTGTCAATGCGTCGCCAGCAAAAACGATAGGATTGAGCAAGAATAGCTGGGTAAAAAAGAGAAATAGGCAATGAGGTGGAGCAGGGAAGTGCAGAGGTAGGGATGCTACTGATGGTAAGCGGGCCAGACTCAATTCTGAGCAGCAAAGCATCATCTAGCAGCTAACTGCAGGATCTCCTTTCAGGGTACAAAGGAGTAGTGGGGATAGGGATGAGGATGGTGATGCTGATGGTCGTGAGCATGGGGTGTTACTTTTGGTAGAAGCTGTGCTCGATGGCTGGGGCGGGAGAATATGATGGGGGATAGAGAGCGTCGACAGTGATTGCTTTCCCGTTTTCCGCTTACTCAGTATTTGGAGAATTGGCTCACATTTCACGCGTTTTGGCCCCAAATCACCTTGCATGGGGGCTTAACGGGGCGAAAATGGATACAAATGACCAGCAAGGGCTGGGCATAACCACTCCCCAAGACCACTTCACAACAAACTAAGGAGAGCATGTATGTGTGGTAAGCATGTATGGGGGGCACGCAGAGGGCGTGGCCCAATTGAGGAACGTGGTGGCTATGGCCATTGCCATGGCTGGCGTCACGGTGCTAATACCGATGTTAGCTGTCAGCAGGGCAAGCAGGTAAACCCTGTGGTGGTGACAGCGGTACGTCCACTATCTGTGGCATCTCCTGATGGTGGCTACGGACAAGGCTGGGGTGATATGCACGCTGCTACGTATGATCACGGTGAGTGCTGTGGACGTGGCTATGGCTGGCGTCAGAGCCATGCAGCCTACGGTTATCAGCAACACCGTTATGGTCAGTGTGGGGCAAACACCGTTTCGTCTGCTGCGGCTACTGTGACCTGCAATTGTGACCGCCCTGAGACTCTGGGGCCAGAGGTTGACCTTAACTCTGATTGTGCTTGCTCGCGGAGTGCTAGGGACGAGCATCAGCGTGGCTATGGCAGGGGCCATGGGCGTGGTTGTGGTCAGGGCCGAGGTCGCGGCTTAGGACGTGGTCGCGGTTATGGTCGCGGCTCTCAAGGTGAAAAGCCTTGCAGCGTTGACGCTACCTCGACCGCACCAACTGCGGCACAAACTGTAGCCATCACACCACAGATTCGTGCTCTGCGCCCTTATGCCGCCGCTCAAGGACTCCTTTTTGTACCACATGGGGATAATACCGCCTCGCTCGATCCTACTGCACTAACACCACCTGCAATGGAGGGAGCAGTGCAAACAGAGCAGCGCACAACGGTACCTGCTTCAGGTGATATTGTGAGCAAGTCTAAAGTCGTAACGCAGGGACATTCGGTAGCAGAGATTGTAGCTGCGGGACTGTGTACGGGCTGTGGCAAGTGCCTTGATTCATGTAAGCGGTGGCAGGCTATTACCCTGACCGAGGTCAATGACAGGGAGCAGCCTGTAGTGGACATGCAGCGCTGTAATCTCTGTGGTAAGTGCTTACGTCGCTGCCCCGAGCTTAGTGCGTGGCAATCTCTGCAGCAATAACTAAGCTCTAAAGCGCCGGTAGTGGGGCGTGGGTGATAGTGGTGCTGTCAGTTGCTTGTGATGCTAAGTACCAACGCACACTGCTTTGCTACTGGCGCTTTTCGTTATACTGACAGATAGGGGGCTATGAAAAATAGTCTCTCCAAAGATCTCTCGATCACAGGAGCTGTTGCTGTAATGGGCTTTGAGTGTGACAAGTGCGGCTTGTGCTGCCGTAACGTGCATCTGCTGCCAGGTTATGAGTTTCTCAATCGCGGCGATGGTGTCTGCCGCTACCTCACTGCCGATAACCACTGCAGCATCTACGACCACCGTCCAGACGTGTGTAACATCGACCGCCTTTACGAGAGTAAGGTTGCAGGCAAGATGACACGTGAGCAGTTCTATGAGCTCAATTACGCTGTCTGCAACGAGCTTAAAGCCAAGGCCGCAGCCCACTTAAAAGAGCAGGGTAACACTGAAGGGGCGCTCCAGTGTCAGCCACAGGAGCTGGCACCAGTGGGATCGATGCTGCGTCAGCAGGCGGATAAGGCCAATCTCAATCAGGACGTAAGTGAGTATGTTGCTGCCAGTCGTAGCAGTGCACGGCAGATTAATGCGCAGTACTTAGGTAGCGCTAAAGACCACAAGCGCTAAGATCGGAGATGTGGGCATACCCGCTACCTTAAGCCCATATGGTGTCAAGGGGCTCAAGGGTTTTCTTGCTGCAAGTGGCGAATGGAGATGAGCATCTTCAGACCCCCGTAGAGAGGACTTTATAAGGTGCAGCGCTTGGTCGCCCCACTTTAGGTTAGGTTAGCGGGTATGGGCCAAGGGAGCGACAGGAGCAAAAGTGAAGGCTGGTCAAAGGAGCAGTAAGAGTAGCTCCACTGTGTTCCCTTGTCTGGGGCGGGCGCTGCTACCGCGCTTGTGGGCTAGTTTCTGCTTATCGCAGCATTCTCCTCTAAGTGCTTGTCTCAGTGCTTGCAGGGGAGTGGCGCTGACAGCACGCGGGAAGTGATTCGTGCTGCGTAGCAAGTGCGCTGAGCTTTGCCTTAGAAAAACATTTGCTCGCCGTCAAAAGGCACTATCACCTGCCCCGTAAGCTTGTTCTCGCGCACCCACGCATTAAGCTCTTTGCGGCTTAAGGTCATATGGTTAACCGCATCCATATGCACGCACACAATGCTGGCCTGCGGTAAAGCAGCGTGCACACGCTTAACATCATCTGTACCCATGATGATGTAAGGGTTGTCAGCTACAGCTGGTGCTGTGACTGCCGCATGGCCAGTATTGAGAATGACCACCTCAGGTTGAAACTTTTCTAAGCACGCTGCTACATCTGCCGTCCAAATGGTATCGGCCACCAGATAGGTGCTCTTAAAGCCCGCTGCTTGGAAGACAATGCCCATAACCTCGCCGCAAATCTTACTAAAAGTAGGGTCGGCATACATGGCGTCCGTGCCATGTTGGCAAGCAGTACGGGTTAAGGTTACGCCTTTAACCTGAATGCTATCAGGCATTACTTGCACATTGCTAAAGCCAAAGGACTGCACTTGAGCTTGGTCAGAGGCATCCTGTACCACTACCAGCATGTCCTTTGGTAAGAGCTCGGCAGCGTAATCATCGAAGTGGTCTAAGTGCAGGTGTGTAAGGATCACGGCATCGACATCACGCAGTATGTCAAAGGTCGAAACCGGTAAATCACAAAATGGCCACGATAGGTGGTTACGATAGGTGAGCTTAAAGCCTGGATAGGCCTTAGCCGGTGCCAGCATGGGGTCGACTAAAAAGGTAGTTTCACCGTAGCTTACCTTAACTGTTGCGGAGCGAATCTGCTGGACGCAGACCTCATGGTGAGCACTTGGTGCAGCATGCCGCTCGCGGGTAGTCTGGCTGTCTGGTGGTGTAAAGCCAATACTGGCGCCAATATGGGCGCGCATAAACACATCTTCGATTTTCATGGCTATCTTCGTTGCTGGTTCTGAGCTTAAGTGGACAAGACAAAGAGGCGGCAGAGAACGTACTATAGTAATTCGTATAATAAAGTGGACTCTAATGGCATTTCCGACAAAGCAGCTGAGAACCTTGCTGCAGTTTAACTGGATGGGCTTCTGTGTTTGACAGTCCACCTTTCAATAAGGTTTACTATAACATGTACTAATTGGTAGGTGACACGTACTCTTGGGGGCTGTGGTGGAATATAAGCGCGGCGGGAGATGAACCGCGCAGAGACGAGTTATTTCCGTGTTCTACTATCCGCTTGTGCCCCTTTTTTGACCACTGGCCCAATGCCAATGATCAACAGGATCGGGCCAAATTGCACTTTCTTTGCGCTTAGGGGATGGGAGAAAACGTAACCTATGCCGCTAACCATATGTAGGTGCAGATGCTATGTACAGCACTTAGATCTACAGTCGGTTCCGTCCCTTAAAATTAGGATCTTTGCCCATAGTTTTGGCCATGATATTTTGGATCAAGAGAGAGTTTTGTGCACATGAAGCGCAAAAACGGCCATTTTATGGGCTTTTTCTACTTGCTCTCATGACTCTACAAATAGAGGTGATCAACAACATTGGGCCAAAAAACGGGATCTTTATCACGCGGGGCCGCCCCTGTGATAGTCTGATCACTTAGGGTGTTGAGAATCGATAGGTCACAAGGTTGGGCTCAGGACGAAGATGCAGTACTCCTCTGCTTACTTGGTCGAAACACTAGAGCTTTGTGGTTTTCAGAGGATCCTTAATGTTAACTCCTATGCCCCAGATCGCTTTGCTCGCTTATGACCAAGCCGAGCCCCTCATCTTCAGTATTCCTTATACCGTCTTTACCACTGAGGTTAACGGGGAAAAGCTATTTGATCTTCATGTGGTCTCGACCGATCCGCAGGGTGTGGTGCCAACGAAATTAGGCAAGTTACAGCTGGAGCCACACAAGGGATTGGAGTATTTACGCACGGCGGATATCATCATTGTGCCAGGCTGGAGCGATTTAGATACGCCGCCACAGCCAGCAGTGCAAGAGGAGTTACGCCAAGCCTATCAGCGTGGTGCCATGCTCGTTGGCCTGTGCTACGGTGCATATGTGCTCGCTTACAGTGGCTTACTTGATGGCAAGCGCGCGGTGACTCACTGGATGGGTGAACACGACTTTAAGCAGCGCTTCCCAAAGGTGCTGCTCAACACCAATGAGCTCTACGTGGTCGAGGGTACTAAAGCTTCGCGCTGGAAGTTTCCTCTTGCTGAGGAGCGCAATAAGGAGAGCACCATTGCTCATAATACGGCCTTAGCCGAGGGGGCAGATGGGATAGCTGCCACTTCTCCTGCATCTACGTTGGCGCCTGCAACGGTAGCGCCAGTGGCCGCAGCGGCAGACAATGAGAGCACGGGGCGCGTTGACAATAGCGAGATGAATGAGGGCATTTTGGTGACCTCCGCTGGCTTAGCGGCTGGTTTTGATTGCTGCCTGTTTATTGTGCGCAAAATCTATGGCGTGAAGGTAGCCAATAACCTTGCGCGGGTGCTGGTATTACCACCACATCGTGATGGTGGTCAGGCTCAATTTATCATTCACTCGCTGCCGGTCTCGTCCTCAATTGCCCGTCTTAACAAGGTGCTCAACCACATCATGGAGCACTTGGAAGATGATTACTCCTTAGATGGCTGTGCCAAGATGGCTTATATGAGCCGTCGCTCCTTTAGCCGTCATTTTGCCGAGGCTACGGGATGCAGTTTCAATGCATGGCTGACGCAAAAGCGCTTAGATCGCAGCTGTACGCTGTTAGAGGATACCGATCTGAGCATTGACGAGATTGCGCTGCGCTGTGGTTTTAAGAGCACCAATGCCTATCGCATGTGTTTTAAGCAGGTGTATGCGACCTCGCCATCAAACTACCGTAAGACCTTTTCTTCGTAGCTTGGGGTAAGGCGCAGAGATCGTTACGGCTGCTACACAGCTACAGTGCTACAGTGCTACTGTGATACAGTGTTGTGAGGCGGTGAGCACCACTACAGGGAAAACCATCTGCAATGCTCGTGTAAGGCGCTTGCCTTGGCCTTCTGGTCTAACGAGGTTGCTGTAAAACTATGGCGTGGGCCATGGTGACAGCAGGGGAAAGAGGGGAGACTCGGCAAGGGTGAAGTCAAGAGTGGCCTCAGGACTGGAGTGGTAGCAGGAGAGGCGCCTTGGCATGGCGCGTTTGGGGGCCTGTAGAGTTGCGGGAAAGAGGTAGCTGTAAAGAGGGATCTGTGCGGACGGGAAAAGATGCTTAAGCCGCAAAAGAAGGCGCAATAGAAGCAGGGCATGAGATTAGTAGAGTCCATGATATAGCGTGGTGTCAGGGGCATATGACCTTTGTGCGCTAGACTTTGTGGATGGCCATGCGCCACTATCATGCTCTCAATAAAAAGGCGCCTTCCAGTGAACCTAGAATGCGCCTTTTGTCGTTGCGTTAGGGTGGAGACACTCCCCGCCAGTGTTGAGCAGACGTCGGGGAGTTGAGCTGGATTATTTTTATGGCTGGGGCAATTTGCTGGTAAACTGCATCAGCATCACTAACAGCTGCTTGGGTTCTGTATGCCAACAATGTCTAAACTGCACCATGCGCTAAAG
>JAHLFE010000025.1 GCA_018884035.1 Candidatus Anaerobiospirillum pullicola | reverse complement strand
CCTACGGATGAAGCACCACGTTGGTGCTGGTACTTGATTATATTATGGTATAAGCAACATGGCGCCAACCCTTGCGTCTCTACAAAAGCTCAATTTCATCGTAAATTTAATAAAAACGCCGTAAAATTTTTTGACCTAGCTCACTATTTGTGGTGAGCCCGTCGCTAACGCTTGTTAGGAAGTGGCAATGGCAGATAACGCGCAGCACAAGTCCGATGAGGTGGACGTAACTTATCACGAGCCCAATGGTACCGTCCAAGAGATGCGTACTGAGCTGATCTACGGCCTTAATGATCGCCCGCCAGTAAAAGATGCCCTCTTTGCCGCTTTGCAGCACTTGCTGGCCATCTTTGTGGCTATCATCACCCCACCACTGATTATCGCCGGTGCCTTAGACTTTGACCTCGAGACTACCTCCTTCTTAGTCTCCATGTCCCTCTTCGCCTCTGGTATCTCCACCTATATCCAGTGCAAGCGCTTAGGCCCTATCGGTTGCGGCCTGCTCTGCATTCAAGGCACCTCCTTCTCCTTTATCTCCCCAATCATCGCCGCTGGTGCCACCGGTGGCCTCTCCATGATCTTTGGTGCCGTCATTGCAGGTTCCTTTGTGGAAATGGCTGTCAGCCGCGTTCTGCGCTTTACCCGCCGTATCATTACCCCGCTGGTATCAGGTATCGTCGTGACCTTAATCGGTCTCTCCCTCATCAAGATCGGTATCGTCTCTTGCGGCGGTGGCTATGGCGCCATGAGCAATGGCACCTTTGGAAGCATGGAGAACTTAGGCTTAGCCGCCTTAGTGCTGGTGTCGATCTTAATCTTCAACCGCAGCTCTAATCGCTACCTGCGTATGAGCTCCATCGTCATCGGCTTAGCTATTGGCTATGCCGTGGCTTTCTTTATGGGCCGTGTCGACTTTAGCCAAATTCAAGGCTATGGCAGCCTCAATGTGCCGCTGCCTTTTAAGTACGGCATCGACTTTGATATCTCCGCTATCATTGCCTTAGGCATCGTTTACCTCATCACCGCCATTGAGGCCTATGGCGATATCACCGCTAACTCGCTGATCTCCGGTGAGCCGGTGCAAGGCCCAACCTTTATCAAGCGCGCCTCCGGCGGCATCTTAGCTGACGGCTTTAACTCGATGTTAGCTGGCGTCTTAAACTCCTTCCCGAACTCGATCTTTGCCCAAAACAACGGCATGATCCAGTTAACGGGTGTGGCCTCGCGCTATGTGGGATACTTCATCGCCATCTTCCTCATCATTCTGGGTATCTTCCCTGTGGTAGGCAATGTCTTCTCCCTCATTCCTGACCCAGTGTTAGGCGGTGCCACGTTGCTGATGTTTGGTACTGTGGCGGCTTCGGGTATTCGTATCATTGCCTCGCAGCATATCAACCGCAAGGCCATTTTAGTCATGGCTATTGCCTTCTCCTTTGGCCTGTCAGTGGAGCTGGTGCCTGACATCTTAAAGCAGATGCCAGAGATCATCCGTAACATCTTTACCTCGGGTATCACCACCGGTGGTGTGGCGGCTATTCTGGCCAACATCCTGATTCAGATCAAGGAAGAAAAGGTCGAAGACGGCCAGAGTGCGGTCAGCGCCCCAGCTGCTGCCCACCCTGATACCAAGAGCACCACTGCCAACAACACCAAGCGCATCTAAGTGCGCGCCACCTCGCGGCAGAGGCAGATGCAGATGCAGAGGCTGACGTCTCCCATCAGCTGGTGATGGTGAGGCAGTAAAGTCACTGCCCGCGCCGCGTGAAGTAAGTGTTTACTCTAAAGTAAGGCGGCCGCCCTTGTGTAAGTGCAGGGGCGGCCGCTTGCGTTGAGGCAGGGAATCAAGCTTCAAGGCGCCAGCGCCTGCAAAGCATGCTTTTCCTGCCTCTTAGCGCCACCGCCCACATAGCGCCAAGTGCTCTCCCACTCTCCCCCTCTGCCCCATTTCTCAACACAGCTCCCCAAAATAAGGCACACGCTGCCCAAAAAATTTTTTCATGCGTATCTGGCTTATATTAGGCGCACAGCAGCGTCTGTGGACGCATGCATCGCAACTTAACCTAAGTCTAATGATACTGAGCGCTCTCTTCACTACAATATGCGCCATCTTAAAGAGCTCAGAACAAGCGTCACGACCTACAACAAGACATGTGTAGCTGTCACCACGCAGCGTAAGTCTCACTTACAGACGCGGCAGTCTCATCAGAGTTTTGCTCGTGCCTGCGCTCTGAGGCTGATTCATGCCCCGTTTGCCCAAGAAGAAACCTATGTCCTATAACGATTTCCACCAACTCACTGCCAAAAAGCACCACAACTTTGCCGTGCATAACACGCGCTTGCTGATCCTCTTTTCCCTGATGATGTGCCTGATCGTTATGACCTTGCTCAGCATGGTATAAGGTTACCCCCCTTACCCGCACTTTCCCCTGCTCCACGATTACAACCCTCTTTGGGGTAATAGCCGCCTGCCTCTGGAGCCTTGCTCTTAGCGCCGTGTGCTCTTTATTGAATGCGCTATCTGCAAATCTTTGCCGACCGCTATCTCTGCGGCGATGTGTCGTTTGCCCCGTAGCTGTGTTTCTTCTTCTTCTTCTTCTTCTTATTCTGCTGCTTCCTCTTCTGCAGTGCATTCCGCCACATTCCTGCCACAATTACGCCTTCCCAGACTTCAAGGCATCCACCTCCTCACAACTCTAAGCTTGCTCGCACCTGCCGCCAACAACTGCCCTGCTCTTTTACCACAAGCTCCTGCGTTTATTGCACCCTATTTGCATAGAACAAGATACAAGGAAATGAGTGATCTAATAAGTGACGGAAGCGGGAAGGCGTAAGGGTAAATACGCATCTTGAGATGAATGGTGCATGTGAGTCTAAGCCTATCTTGAGACGGAGCACCTTGATTACCCTAAAGTCCATCATCTATTAAGTCAGTCGTTCCAAGCTGCAATTTGCGGCGCGCAGCGCCTTAGCTGTTGTCCGTGCCATACCCTTGCAGTTTTCTTTAGTGCTCCCACAGATCAGCGCCGCTATCGCTCGACGGCGCCTTGCCGTGGCTGCCTTGTGGCCTCGAACTTCCTCTGTTGGTTATTGTTGCTATGCTTCACCGCTACTTTCGCCTGCATGCTGCACTGCACCAGCCTCTATCTTTGCTCCTAGCCGTCAGCTTCCCTCTACTCATGGGCAGCAGCCTGATGTATAGCCCTGCAATCAACGCCGCGATGCGCAGCACGGTGCATGTAGCTCCAGCCAATGAAAATGACGCGCAGAGCGACCCTTATGCTCTGCCACCGCCACTTAATGCTACAGAGCCACGTGCCCCGAACAATCAAGAGCCACAGCTGCAGCAACCAGCAGAGACCTCAACCCCTGAGGACATCCCTACTGTCTTTGCCCCGACTAATGACAGCACCGCCCCTGACCATGCCCCTGACTCGTGGCGCCGCCAAGTGGAAAGCTTGCAGCTAAGCCATGGCAGCTACGACGGAGCGGCTAATATTAGTCCCGAGCTTAATGCACCTGCTACCAATGAACCGAGCGTGTTTGCGCCTCAGCCTCAAGCCCCACGGGAAGCACAAGGTGCGCTCGCGCAGCCACCGCAAATGGCAGCCGTTGCTGGCCACAGGCAAGGAGCGCAGACCGCAGACTCACATGTCTTAGACCGCAAGCAGATTCGCGAGCAAACGAGCAAATGCGAAACCGGCAGAGACATGGCCGCCTGCAACACCTTAGGTATGCACTACCTGATTTTAGCGGTCGACCAAGGTGTGGATGTCGAGCTCAATATGCGTCTGGCATCCCATAATCTCGAAAAAGCCTGTGCTGGTGGTGTAAAGAGCGCCTGTGGCTTTTGGACTAATGCCTTAGCCATGTATGGCAACTACCTCATCTCGCCACTTAATCCGCAACCAAACTTTGCGCTGGGCCAAGAGCTCTTAGCGCAATCATGTGAGCAGAACTCACCTTATGGCTGTGCGCAGTTAGGCCGACTCTACGCAGAGGGCTATAAGCAAAAGCCCGATCAAGCCAAGGCCATGGAGCTCTATACCAAGAGCTGCAACTTAGCGCAAAAGCCAGAATATGTGCTGGCGAGCAAAACGGACAACAATGTGGGCTTAGGCTGCTTCTACCTAGGACAGGCTTACCACAACGACCGCAAGCTAGATCCTGACTACTCCAAGTCTATGACAGTGCTGAATATTGCCTGCGACCTCAACTCAGCTGATGCCTGCAGCACCCTAGCGCATATTTACAACCACCGTGGCGATTTTGTAGCCGCCAAACAGTTTAGTGAGCGCTCCTGTTATGCCGGTAAGACCGACGAGTGCTTAGCGCAGGCGGTGCAATTTCACCAAGCGGGTAATGACTTTGAGGCGAATCGTCTGCTGACCGTGGGCTGTAAGCTCAACAACCTTGATGCCTGCACGCTTTTAGCCTCCAACCTCTTAAGCGGCATTGGCATTGAGCAAGATCCGGTAAAGGCTTTGGACATCGTGCGGCATGCCTGCTCCCTTAACTCGTCCATGGCGTGCTTCTACTTAGCGCAGCTGTATCACACAGGTGTGACTAACATCCCTAACTACAATTTAGCGCAGAACATCAAGATGGCCTACAACCTCTATCGGCGGGCCTGTGCCTTAGGCAGCAATGCCGCTTGCAGCGAAATGCAGCGCTTAGTGCCAAACTCGCCGCTGCCACAACCACAAGTAGCAGCCCCCGCCACTACGCAGCAATAAGCACCTGCACCGCGCCACCACCACTACAGTGATGGTGAGCAGGCGTGGGAGCAGCAAGCCTGTGCCTGTCCTGCCGCCTGAAGCTAGAGCCAGCTTCTAGGTAACAGCTCTTAAGGTAACGCTTACCCGCAAGCCTTGCCTTAGCCTAAGTGTTACCTCTGCAAGGGCTCACTCTTAAGTAAACGGGCATCTTCTAAGTCTGGTTGATACCACAACGTAGGCACACACATTTAGGCAAGCACATGAGCCGTGTTTATGGCGTTTCATGTTAGCCACCTAAAAGTAGTGTGTGTGTGTGTGTGTGTGCTCTATCCACCAACCTCAAAGCAGCTTCCTGAAACAGGCATCTCCCCAAGTAGGTCGCCCTGCTGACGATGCCTAACTCCTCGTGCTACAACTGCACATTGTCATTGATGTTCTGCGCCACCCACAGACTGAGATCTTGCTTGTTAATGACCGCCCCCATTAAGTCAGGGAACTTATCCGGCGTGCAGGCAAAGGCACAGATGCCTAAATTGGCTAAGAACTGCGCTGCCTCCTGATCGTAAAAAGGCGCGCCATCATCGCTTAAGGCCAGTAAGACCACCACCTGCACGCCACTGGCAACCAAGTCAGCAAAGCGCTTATACATCTGCTTGCGGTCGCCACCCTCGTACAGATCAGTGATTACCACCATAATGGTGTCATCAGGACGATGCACTAAGCCTTGGCAATAAGTCAGCGCCTGATTGATATCCGTGCCACCACCTAATTGCACGCCTAAGAGCACATCAACAGGGTCATGCAACTTATCGGAGAGGTCGACCACGCTGGTATCAAAGACCACCATGCGCGTGCTTACCGCCGGAATGGAGGCTAAGACCGCACCAAAGACCGCCGAGTACACTACCGAGGTGCCCATCGAGCCGCTTTGGTCAATGCAGAGGATGATGTCCTTGAGCTTGCGGCCCTTACGACCATAACCTACCAGTTCCTCAGGAATAATGGTGTGCAAGTCGCTCTGGTAATGGCGCAAATTCTTGCGAATTGTGGCATCCCAGTTAATCTCATTGGCACGCGGATTACGCTTACGTGCTGACTTGTTAAGAGCACCGGTGACCGCTTGCTCGGTAGACATACGTAGCTTTTGTAAAAGCTGCTCTACCACGGTCGCAATGACTTGGCGTACCAGCTCTTTGTTCTTTTCGGGGATCAGCTGACCTAAGCTCATGATGGTTGCCACTAAGTGCACATCCGGCACCACGTTCTCGAGCATCTCTGGCTCTAAGAGCAGCTCTCTAAGATGCAAGCGGTCAATGGCATCCTGTTGCAGCACCTTGACCATGCTCTGTGGGAAGAGCTCACGGATTTCCCCCAGCCATGTCGCCACATAAGGTGCCGAAGACGCAGAACCACCCTGACGGCCACCTTTACCGTTGCCTGCACCCGCGCCTTTACCTTTGCCCTTAAAGCGCTTATAGCGCGACATGTCGCCATCATACAAAGCCGCCAGCGCCATATCGAGGCGCTCTTGCTCCTCGCTTAAAGTAGCCCCAGTGCCATCAGCTTTATCATCACCACCTAAGGCCAAACGCCAGCGCGTCAGATTTTCTCCTTCCATCGCTTACTCCTTTGCCGCCGTAGTGGCGTTGCCTGCTATCTGGGCGTGTGCAGCCGTGGCGGTGTTTCCTGCCATAGTGGCAGCGGGATTAAGGTTAAGGCCTAAGAGCATGGCTACGACGCCGATGACCGGACGGGCGTAGCTATCATCAGGCAGATCACCGCGTTGTGCCATCTTGCCTGTTGTCCCAGCTTCTTGTGCCTGCTCAGGGTCAAAATCCTTGGCCTTTTGGCCCAACTGGGTGCGCTCATGCTGCTCAAAGGTAGAGAATGTACGGCGCATGATCGGCAGAATTTGCTGAAAACTCTCCTCATCAAGGCCACACATGAAGTCGTTCACCAAGCCCCAGAGCACATCATCAAGCAACAGTACCGTGCCGGAGTTCTCAAGGAAGCCCTCAAACCAAAAGGCCATCTCGTTCGGGGTGTTGCCCACCGACGAGTAATAGCTTAAAGCCTGCAAGATGAGCTCATTAGTCATGGTGTGGTGATCACGCATTAAGCGGGTCGTCGCACCGGAGAGCAGCGGATGCACCTTGCTGGAAGCTTGAATGGCGGCAATGTACTCCTGCCAAATCTTATTACAGGCCTCATTGTTTAAGGTGGCAATGGCGACGTTTACGGCCACCAAGATCTGCTTTAATGAGCGCGCGGCATCATCGTTAATGTTACAGCACAAGAGCAAGCCACCTACTCTGATGCGCACCAGCATGGTCTCAAGCAGCTCACGCACGGAGCTGAAATCAAATTTGCGCACATTGCCATAGCGCACGATGGAACACAGTGGCGCCACCGTCTTTAAGAGCACCAGCAAGTCTGTCGTTTGCGTAGCCAGATCATTGATGCGCACACTCATGGCCGCGACCAAGTCTGGTAAATCGCAAGCCATTACTTGCTCTAGGGTCTTGGTGATGAACTCAAGGTCAGGATGCTCGCGCATCTGCGTGGTGACGTAATTGGTCACAGCCTCGACTAAGGTGTTGCCATACACCGCATGCTCGACAATCACCACCACATGCTCAGGGCGGTAGTTAAGCTGCCAGCCCTCTTTGAAAGTGCCCTGACCAGACACCTCTTGCTCTTTGGCCCAGTCAAGGCCCAAGAGCCGCAGGCGATGGAAAAAGATACTGCGCTCAAGGTCAAGCGGCTTGCGCAGATCCAACACCACGTCCTTCATGCCCGCCACAAAAGGTTGGCGCAGGTGCTTTTGCAGCGCCGTGATGTCAGCCAGCAGCGGCACCATCGGCACGGTGCTCGGGATAGTGCCGAGGCGGTCAGCGATCACCAATTGGCTTGCTACCGAGCGCAGGATGATGTCATCACCCATGCCCATAACGGTGGTGACAGCCTCATTGAACTCGGCTAAGGACGGGTGCTCCAGCTGCCGTAGCGCCGCCAGTGTCCGTGCTAAGCGCACCGCCTCCATAACATGCGCCACGGAGATGTCGTAGCCTTGCTGGCGTAACACCGAGGCGACGTGCGTGAGCCACAGCGTGCCGTCGTCATCAGGATGCAAGAACATATGGTGGTACCAGCCAGGGGCATTGATACCTGCACCATAGCCTGAGTAATAGGACAGGCGGCCATATGTCCATGGAATCCACGTGATGCCGACCTTGTTCTTAGCAAGAGGCTTTGGCAGCGTCTTTAGTAAGGCGTTATCGTCTTTTACCTTGTAGCGGGAGAGGTCTTTGAGAGCAGGGACGTGCCATGCACCGCAGACTACGACCACTAAGCCCTCGCTTTTTTTGCTCTGAGCTTTGCTCTTGGACACAGGAGCGGCCTCTGCTACAGTCTCTGGCTCCACTGCTGCGATGGCAGCATCAGCAGCAGGAGCAGACTCTTGCGCGCGCGCACTGGCCAGCGCATTGGCGTCCTTAATGGCAGCGCGCAGCTCTTTGCGCATCCACGC
>JAHLFE010000024.1 GCA_018884035.1 Candidatus Anaerobiospirillum pullicola | reverse complement strand
GCCGGAGATAGCAGCGGCTAAGTGCTCAGAGACCCAGCTTTTAGCGGTACCAGGCAGGCCATATAAGAGCAAGGCACGGTCAGTCACTAAGGTCGCGACTGCAATCTCAATGAGGCGGCGATTACCGATGTACTTAGGGGTTACCTCAAAGCCATTAGGCAAGGTGCCACCCATAATGTAGGTCACCACCGATTGTGGCGAGAGTTCCCAGTTCTCAGGCACAGGATTGCTCTCGGCTTGCTTGAGCTCATGCAGTTCCTCTGCAAATTGCTGTTCGGCATGCTGCCTAAGTAAGTTGCTCATCACTTTTCCCCTTAAATAAAAAATCTGTTGCCGCTAGCGCGTTACTACAAGTTCCCTATACCGCCACCACTGTGAGCCCCTGTTCAAAGTTTGCTGGATACCAAAAGCAGCACCGTTCCTACGATCAAGCCAACAAGCATGGACTCATAGATAATGACTTTTAGCTGAACCAACCAACCAACCAACCAACATTGGAGTAAGGTTAGTGCCCTCTCCACCACCTCAGAGTAAAGCCCACTTATAAAGTGGGCCTTCCTGCTGTCTATACGAAAACTGAAGTTTATCTTCTATGTAGTGTGGTAGTACTTGTAGTTACAGGCTACTGACGCGAAAGTCTGAATGAAAAGGGCAGAGGCAAAGGTACATAGCGATCATTACAGATCAGGCCACATAAGATCGTGGTGACATCATTGAGTAGCACTACGGCGGTAAACTCCGCACCGCCAGTGAGCGCTAAACAAGACACCACCTGCTGGTGCAAGATCGTTTTCTCGCCACTTAACTGCCGTGCGTGGCCCGTGCTATCCCCCAAATACCAAGTGCCAGTGGTCTTTGCCCCCTGCTGGGCAAAATTAGCGAGCTCCAGTACTACGGGATAGAAATCCGCAAAAGGATTCTGCGCCATGTATTGCGCGGTAGCCTTTACTGCTGCCAGCATATCAGGCACGCCCTTTACTTGCGCCCAGAGCGTTCTAGCATCATCAGCTGTCCCCACTGCACGCAAAGCTGCAGTAGTGGTGGTAGTGGTGCTGTTACCAGCGCCCGCCCCTGCATCTTGCGTCTCGTGGTCTCCAGCAGTAGCAGCTGCTACTGCCTCAGCCGCAGCATCGCTCTGTGAGATCTTACTGTGTAAGACTCGTTCCTCAAGCAGCACGCGTGGCACTTGCTGAAGCCCTGGGTAAGGGTAGACCTTTGCCGAGAATACGGCTCCTACTGGCAAGGGCTGATCCACTTGCTGCGCCGCTTGGGTATTGTTTGGCACAAAGGTGAAGTAGGAAACAAAGGCCTGCTGCTCCAAGCGATAGCAGAACTGACGGTGTGTTGTGCCATTTGCCACCTTATCTGGAACATCTGCTACTACCAACACTTGTTCAGGAATTACGTCCTGACCACCATTGGCGACCATAGCCGCTGCCATCACCTCTTCTTTGGGCGTAGTTATACCCACAAGGCGCGCGATCTCGCTCTGCCACTCACGCGGCAAGCTCTCTCGCTGCTCAAAAGTAGAGGCAAGCAGGTACAAGCGCGAGAGGTGCTTTAAGTACTGGCGGCGTCCCGCCATGGAGGAACAATCGATATCTTTGGCCTCTTGCAGCATATTCGCCAAAGCCGGTGCCTTAGCATCGATTAAGCGCTTGGAGAGACGGTTAATGTCCTTAAAGCGCTGATCCATGACCTGTAAGAGTCCAGAGCGCAGGCAGTCATCCAGCCACAGCTTAAGCTCAGCGACGCCCTCAGCAATAGCGGCCTCACGCTTGATTAAGGAGGCACTTTTTACCTGTGCCTTTCCCGCAGCAGCTTCTTGTGCAGCTTGCTGAGCTTTTTCCAGAGCAGCCTTGGCTTTGTCCAGCTTATCTTGGCTGCGCTGTTCCTTTTTCTGCGCCGTGGCCGCTCGCTTCTCAAGCCACTCTGTGACGTTCGCAGGCTCTGCAGCAGACAAAAACCAGTCTTGATGCTCGACAAAGTTTAAAAGTAAGGCGAGGCCATGCTTGCAAGGAAACTTGCGGCTTGGGCAGGAGCATTTAAAAGCGATCTCTGGCTGCGAGAGATCGACCATGGCCACGTAAGGGTTCTTACCACTGCCTTGGCAATGACCCCATAGGGCCTGCTCAGAATACGCTAACAGCGGCCACTTGGCTTGCTTGACGAGACCACGTGCAGCTTTGAGCGAAGAGGCATCAGGCGATAGCGACTCGACCTCACTGGAGGTTAGTTTGACTTCAATCCCCATGATCTTCTCACCTCCTCTTCTCTACTTTACTTGAACGTGAGGCTGTGCTGGCGACTTAGCCACAGCCTGCGCTTGTGACTGAGACTGTATCTGAGCACAGAGCTGCTGTACGCGCTCGGCTTGCGTGATAGCGGCAAGTAACAGCTCTAAAACCTCAAGGCCATTCTGGCGCACGTAACTTTCCCGCGCTAGGCGCTGCAATTTAGCCTTATCCTCACGGGCCTTAGCATCTTGCAACTGCTGCGCTTCCTGCTCACGGGTGGCAATGTCTGCCTGCAACTTAGAGCTCAGAGCTTGCAACCTTGTCACCGCCTGTACTCGTACCTGCGGCGCCAGCGCCCAAGCGATGGTATCAAGGTTATTAGGGCTAACCGTGCTCGAGTAAAAGTACATTTGCGCCCACTGCTCACGGTCATACTGCTGCAGCAACAAGTCGAGGTAAAACTGACTGAACTTAGGGCCCCAACAAAGAGCGGGCTCAGTACACAGCTGCGTAGCAAATAACAAGAGCTCGTATACCGGTTGTTTCTGCTGCTTAAAGACTAAAGGAA
Source organism: Candidatus Anaerobiospirillum pullicola (assembly GCA_018884035.1). GTDB lineage: Bacteria > Pseudomonadota > Gammaproteobacteria > Enterobacterales > Succinivibrionaceae > Anaerobiospirillum > Anaerobiospirillum pullicola. The sequence goes on along the minus strand of JAHLFE010000024.1, from coordinate 1,998 downwards.
AACGTTGTGGTGCGAGCACTAAAGGCAGGGTTTCACGCTCAGCATAACTTGCTTGCTTGATGACAGCGATCACCACCTCATCGGGCAGACTCTCGGCACAGTGCTGATAGAAAGCGGCGCGATATACCTCTCCCAACTCAGGGCCTATGCGGTTGATAAAATACAGCACCGCTATATCACGCAGGTAATGATAGCTCTTGGCCTTTAAGGCCTCCATGCCAGGAAAAGCTTGCTTAAAGGTCGTAAACAGCAGCTGCGCATCTTTAGCCTCATCACCGCTACGCTCAAGCTTAAAGAGCTCAAACCACAGCGCCGGAGACACATACCAGCACAGCTCCGCAAACGCTAAACGCGCATCCTTTTGCAGATACTTGCTATCAATTTCGGGAAGCAAGACACTCATCTGCTGCACATACTCGGCAGTGGAGACATCAGCTAAGGAATAGGAGCGCTTACCGTTCTTTTCCTTGACAGTATAGACCTGCCGCACCAAAGCCACGATTTGCTCCTCTAGAGGCGAGCCTGGCACACAGCGCAACAGGGCCGTAGCCTTGGCTTTAACGTCTTTGGAGCGATCAGTCTGGACGAGCCCCATCAGCCATGCTGTTAAGCGCTGCTGTGGCGCTGGCGCTGCCTCTGTAGTAGCAGCAGCGGTAATATTGGTAGTGGTGGTGATAGCTCCTTGAGCTGCACGCTCATAACCATGAGTAAGCTGCGCTAACCAATGCGCACTTAACAAAGCCACAAGGTTAGTGCGCTCCGCTGCCGCCAAGCTCTTAAAATCCGACTCTAGCAGCTCAAGGAGAAAGTCTAACTGGAAGTTACGCAGCAGAACAGCGACCGCACCTTTACGCTCTACAGCACTACCATGACGCCATTGCTCACTTACTTGGGTAAACCAATCAGCCGAGCCCACAGCGGCACTAAACGTCTCGGTGGCATCCTCCTCATGATCATCATAATCGTTGTTGGCTGCGGCCAAGTCAGAGCTCATATATGACAGCAGGTAACGGCCATGGGAGCTTAAAAACTCTAAAGGTACGGTCTGATATAAGGGATTGAGCGAGGACTTGAGTCGACAATAGGTGCACAAGAAAGAAAAGAGCTGCTCTGTTGGCACCTTAATACCGGTGCCTTGTAGCCGCACCAGTAGAGACAGCCAGACCACAGCATTAGAGCTGTAAGACTCAAGTGCAGCCATAAGCGGCGGCGAAAGATAGCGCTGGTTTTCCGGCTCAGCAGGACTTGCTACTACAGGAATGGGGCCTTGATGCATTTTAAAGCGTGCTACCAGCTGCGCCTGTGCCTGCGTACTTGCAGCGTCCGCCACTGTAGGTGCTACAGCACTGTACCCTGCTGTCTCTGCCTTAGCCTCTGCCTTATCCTTAACCTTAGTGAGCTGAGCTAAAGCTTGCTGATATGCGACCATGTCAGCAGCAGATATGCTGTTAACAGGGCAATCTATATAGGCCGATTCGTAGGCAAAGACCGCACTAATGAGCGCCCACGCCTCAGAGGCGGGATCTAAAGCTTTAGCTGCAAGGGCAGCACTTATGGGAGCGACAGCCGCAGGAAGGTCACTAGGGGCAATGCGCTTATGCGTGAGGCCAACTAAGGCCGCATTTAAAACGCCGTCGCTGACGTAAAAGGGACGTTCCATGGGCAGACTCCTTTTGTGCAAGCCCCCTAACTTAGGCATCCTCTTAACAACAAATTTATTATACCAATCAGTAGTCATACAGTAAATAATTTTTCTAAAAAATGTGATGTTGATCCTAGTAAATAGCTGTAAGCAAATTCAAAGCCAGCACAGCAAAGTTTGCAGAAAAGAAAAGGCCTCCTTAATGAATGCTGCTATGACATACATCAAGGAGGCCTATGTACGAAACAATGCACTGTAAGCTAAGCTCAGGTCGCTTTCACATCAGGTACAGCACTGCTCCTGTAATTGCGCGCACATGTGCTGCACACGCTCAGCTTCCTGCATAGAGCTTAACA
>JAHLFE010000023.1 GCA_018884035.1 Candidatus Anaerobiospirillum pullicola | reverse complement strand
GCACGAAGACGGCGTTCGTATCTTAAGTGTTGCTTAGCTTCGTCGCTTTTAAGCGCAGTGGTAAGCTCCGATACGAGCCGCTCACGCTCCTCAGTCGATATATCGGCGTTTCTTTTGGACATTAGTCCTCCCCCAATTGACCTAACTACGCAACAAGCATCATAATGCCATTAGAGTCCACTTTATTATACGAATTACTATAAATACGGTGCCAATCCTGAGGTTGTGGGCGAGGATATGGCATTTTTAACTGGCGCCACGCATGGTATCTTCCAGCCATTGCTTACCGATGAGGCCATGAGCCCACGCTCGACTTATCCGGAGAGCTTTGCCAACGCAGGTGCCCAAGAGCTCACACAGACCTTTATGCAGTACGTGATTAACTTCCTCTGGGCGGATAGCCCTAATGGCCCTAATGTGCCACGCTGGGAGCCATGGACTGCTGCTGATGCGGGCCCTGCCAATCTGATCTTAGACGCCGATAAGGACAAAGCGTTGATCCATCAGTCTTACGAGCGGGTTGTCTATGATGACATCCTGCAGCAAATCGAGGCAGACCAGAGCGTTACCCCTGAGGTCAAGAGCGAGATTGTGCACAAGGTGCTAAATGGTCGCTGGTGGTCGTCTGGCTTAGATCAGCATTATGGCAATCCTGATCTTTTTGCTCAGGATTAACTTCAGACTACAGTGCAGGGTTTAACCTGCCACCGTCTACATGTACATGCCGCGCCAGCAGGAGCAAGCAAGCACCTGCTGGCGCTTGCTTTTGCGTTCCTCTCTATCTCTCTTCTCCTAGCCCTCCATACCTTTGACAGCATACCCACGAACCTCAGAGTGGCAAGCAAAATTCAGAGCGTCATCACCTCGTTCCTCTGGGTGATTAAGAGTAGCCAAACCAGCCTGTACGCGCTTAAGCTTAACTTGCAGCACTAATCCCCAAGAGGTATTGACGCACATCAAGAGCACCATAAAGCCATGGTGGGCTTAAGTTCGTGGGTATGAGTGTCACCTCACCCCATAAAAACAACAAAGCCCAGCGTCAGAGGCTAACGCTGGGCTTTAGGAGACCAGAGAGCGCCTCACTTCCATGTCTTAAGTGAGGCTACTCAGTGTGTGTTGCAGTCGTTTGCGGGAGAACCTAAGAACCTAAGCTTAGGCGCTGTGCTGTTGTGGCTGCATCTCATTAAAGGCGCCTAAGTGCACTGGGTGCTTGAGCTCAGGGGCAGAGAGTTGAGCCACGATAGCCTGCCAACGGGCAGCTACTTCCTGATTGCGGGCGAGGTTAAGCTCGCAGGCGGCTTCATCAGCAGCATTGTGAGCCTGTAAGAGCACAAACTCGTGCTTGATCGCGGCAATGACCTCGTTGCTGTTCTCTTGTGGTTGGGCCTTGACCACCATGCTCATCGCGGTAGTAGCACCGGCGAAGTTGCGGGCAAAGTCGGCAATGGCCGCAAACTCACCAAAGGAAGCAGTAAGCGTCGCCTGTGGCATGGCCATAGCCTCGGCCTTGAGCACAGAACTCATCGCGGTAGAGGCACCGGCAAAGTTACGGGCAAAGTCAGCAAGGGCCGCGTACTCACCAAAGGAGGCAGTGTAGCTCTTGCTCTCGGCCGTAACCTGAGGTAAAGCCATCTCCACCTCACGGTCATAGTTCTGCTCAGCCTTGAGCACTGCGCTCATCGCGGTAGAAGCATTAGCAAAGTTGCGGGCAAAGTCAGCCAGAGCAGCGTAGTCACCAAACTGAGCAGTGTAACGACTAGTATCAGCAGCAGTCTGCATGTGCTGTGGTAACACTGCCGCGTTCTTTTGCTCTGGGGTATACTGCATACCAGCGAACTTACGGGAGTAATCAGCCAGAGCCGCATACTCACCAAAGGTCGCCGTGTAGCTGTTGCTCTCTGCACTTGCTGGTAAAGAGGACACCGCTACAGGCTGCGCCATTTCCTGTGGGCGTGGCATGATGCGGGCTAAGCGCTGCGTGGCGTAAGCAGCCAGAGCAGACTCAGAGCCAAAGTTAGTACGCAGAGCCTTAGAGCCAACCGCTTGAGCTTGCTCTGGGTGCATAAAGCTGTTGGCCTTAGCTTGTGCCGCGTTAAAGTCCATAGCCACGATCTTGTGCTCCTTAGGGGCTAGAGCAGTAGCAGCCGCTGGATGTTGCTCAGCTTCGTACTGCTGGGCAATCACCGTAGCCGTGGCGGTAACTGGAGCGCTTAAAGCGTTAACGATAGCCTCACCCACACGCAGCGTCTTCTCTGGGCGCACAAAGTTTTGCGCCTTGACCTCAGCTGCGGAGGTCATAGCCTCTTGATTGGCAGCCTGATTGGCAGCGTACTGCTGGGCAATCACGGTAGCAGTAGCAGTGATAGGGGCGCTTAAAGCATTGATGATACGATCGGTAAAGGTAGACATAGAGTGCTCACCTTGAGAATTCTGTAACACAGGGGCGGCGGCATTAGCAGCACTGTTTTCGCTGTGGTTCATTGGGCTCGCGTAAGCAAGCGCCATATAAGAAACTGGGCTATTGACGCTGCTTGGCAGCAGGTAGCGGCCAAAGGAGCGCTGTTGCTCCTGTGGTAAGGACGCGCTGCCGTAATTGGCGCTGTCCTCGACATAGGCCAGATAAGCCACTGGGCTGCTTACGGCGCATGGGGCGAGATAACGCCCGAGGTCAAAAAGCTTGGCCATTAAATGAGGAACATTGGAGTTGCTGGCAGAGAGCTGCATGCCCGCAGCAACTGGCAGCCCCGCGTAAGACATGGTGGTAACAGGGCTGTTCACCGCACTTGGCGCGACAAAGCGGCAGAGCTTTAAGAGCATGGCGCCGCAGGTGCGGAGAAAGGAATTCTTGGTGGAAGTGGTCACAGTCGAAGTGGAGACGTTAAGCGTAACGCTAGTCATATTGAAAAATCCCCGTGGTAGGTAACCGCAGGAAACAAGCGCTGCCTTGTGGCGGTTAAGCCTTGCGGCAGCTAAGAGTCTTTCCTCAAGCCGCTCACGTCCTGTGCGTGATGGCGTTGCCCTAAGCTATTGCCCTTAGAGCGTGGTGTGACCCGTCTTTGATTGTGACAAGGGCTCAGGCCACAAGTGCTGGCTTTTATAGAGCCTTTAATGTGGCGTTGCCACAGCAACACCGTATCGCGAATTTTGTGAGCTACCTCACGTTTTTCGTTGAGCACATTGTAGCAGCAATTTTGTGAAGTTATTCACACTTTTCTAAAAACTTTTTGCAGCTTTCTGCAAAATACTGCAAAACTATGCAAAATAGGTGGTAACACCAGGGTAATTATTGGTAATAAAATCACGTATTTATCAGCCTTATTGACAGTAATACCTTATTTACATACAAGGTGAATGTGTGTGCAAATAGATCATTACTGAGCAGGTGAGAATATGTCTCAAGGTGGTGCGTGGGCAGGAAGCAGAGGTGGTAATAGTGCGGTTAAGGTTGTGTGATAATTGGGTTAAAAGCTGATTTATATCAGCGTTTATTGGAAGACACCTAGGAGTCAAGACAAATTTTGCGGGCTTTTGGCTGCTTTTTGCAAATTTTTGCAAATTTTGCAAAAGGGCGCTTCGGAGGCTCTAATACATGTAAAAGCTGATAAATATCAGAAAAAAGCAGGCAAAGAGCACCGCAAAAGGGCTGTAAAGAACTGTTGGGTGTTTGTGCTCCAAAGTGAGGTACAGGAGCACAGATATGCTGTGGTGAGAGGGCAGGAGGGGGGGGGGG
>JAHLFE010000022.1 GCA_018884035.1 Candidatus Anaerobiospirillum pullicola | reverse complement strand
GATTGGCACATATCACCACCTACTTCAAGGTGATTAGTGGGTGATAAGTAGGTACTGCATGTTTTTGGCTTATATAAGCCAAAGATCACAAATAGACTCGATTACATATCACCATGTGATTTACTTTCAGGTTACATGGCCCACCTTAACTTAAGCGGTAAAGATGCAGCAGTTCTGCAAGCATTGCCTCGCATTCCAGTGGGAATTTCGCATTGGGACATGTTGACAGCTGGTAATTATTTGGTTGTTGATAAGACCGCCAAGCTTAAGAAGTTGGTGTCTCAGCGTTCAGTGTGCTTCGCCCGTCCTCAAGGCTTTGGCAAATCTACCCTGTGCTCTATGCTCTATGAGCTGTTTGCCCATGGCAAGGAAAGCTTTGCGGGCAAAGACATTTTTGAGCTGTGGTCGGAAGAAAACACCTATCCCGTGATACGACTGCAGTTTGATCAAATGGCAGGTGATAATGTCAGTTTATTTGAGCAAGCGCTCAAGGACGCTATGGTCAAAGCTTTTACCAGAGCTGGTTTTCCTGAGGTAGCAAGCTTTGATCAAAATGAGGTCTTCAGTGCCTTCTTAGGTAAATTCGATGTAATTGCGCAACAGCACAAGTTGGTGTTCCTTATCGAGGATTGGGACGATCCTCTGCTAAACCCCCGTGGTAGGGAAGACAACTTCAAGGTCGTCAAAAGTGCACTGAGAGACTTCTACGCGTGGCTACGTGATCTGCCAAACTATCGCTTTCTTTTGCTCACTGGCTCTATGCCCTATCGTGAAACCTCCTTATTCTCGGGGCAGGATATCCAAGACCTGAGCATGGAGCCTGATTTTGCGGATTTACTTGGCTATACCCAAAAGGACATCACTAAAGCCTTTGTGGACTACATTCCTCTTACGGCCAAACATCTGCACATCACAGAGGCTGAGCTGTTTGAGCAGCTAAAGGAGCATTATGGCGATTTTTGCTTTGACCACGCTGCCAAGATCAAGGCGTATTACCCCTATGCCATCAACAAGTTCTTTTCTTTGGTGAAATCGCCAACACAAGTGCCTTGTTTTAGCCATTACTGGTTGGCCAGCGCCAATGCCAGCGCGACGTTAACTTCTTACTTGCGCGGTCATACTCTTAAGGCTTATGAGCTCAAGCAGCTTTGCCGGCAACAGCTCACTTTGTCCTATCAAGAGATCACGGATGACTTTTACTTTGGCACTGTAGATTTTAAGCAGCTGTTGGTGCTGGCTGGCTATTTCTCCATCAAGTCTATCGCTAAGGATACAGCGGCCCCTGAGGATAGAGAATTTCACTGCGGCATTACCAACCTAGCGGTGCGCAAGGCCTTTGTCAGCGTGCTGACCGACTACTTGCTCAGCTTTGATGAGCAGAAGCGTAGCAAGCTCAAAGAGCAGAGCGCTGCTATCCAAAAAGACCTGCTGAAGGGTGATATCGCGCACCTGTGTGAGAATCTCAACCTGATGCTATGCAAGCTTGACTACCGCATGCAGCACGATGCCGAGGAGCCCTTAATTGCTTTCTTATGTGATGTTGCGCTGAGCTCTGGCACAGAACTGATTACCACGTGGCGTGAGGAAGAAAACAACCTTGGCCTAAGTTACTTGGTGGCTGAAACCAAAAACCACCTCTACGTCTTTGCGCTCAAACACCTGCTCCCAACCATTGCGCCAGAAGAAGAACGCCGCGCCTTGTTAGATGAGGCCGATCAGCAGATGATAAGCAGAGGTTATGGCAGCACGCGCCTAAACAAAGGCAAACCTATTACGGGCGTGGCCGTGGTGATTTGCGATGAGAACCACCAGATCGGTGCGTGGCGCACCATTACCTTAGCAGGCGCAGATTATCTTAAGCGTGAAGAGGGCTTTCTGACGCCATTTAGCCTCGAGACGCAACTGCCATTACAGCCATGGCTTCAATGGCCACTGTGGCCACAAGTGCAACATTGGCAACCAGAGCAACAAGGGGAGCTATTACGTATTAACGTGAATTCATGCACTTGCTGGCTTTATTCACCACTGGGTATAGATTTTTGCGCCCATCCCAGCAATTAGTCAGTGATATGCACTGGAGCTTTTAACCACTCAAGCTGTCTTTGGTGTTTGGCTATTGCCTACAACCACTTGTTTTACGTGGCTATCCTGCGATCTTTACTTTGTCCACATTTCCACTTGTGGAGATATGCACCTTAATCACACCTCTACGCGCGTTCACTGCTACAATGCTCTTACAGCTCTTAAGCTTGTGCCTTACAGAGAACACCTTTGCCCCTGTAAGCGCCCTACTGTAAAATCACCGCCCTGTGCAAGAGCATCCCTCTACTCTTATTCCTAAGGAGAAGCCGCATGTGGTTTAAAAACGCGCGCCTGTACACTGTAGCTCTGGACGACAGCCTCAAGAGCCTGTTTAAAAACGAAGCCCAGTTAGAAGACAAGGTGCGCTCCGTGTGCTTTAAGCCAACGGGGCAAATGGAAATCTCCAGCTGCGGCTTTAGCCCTGTCTTTGGCCGTCACACCGACGCCTTTACCTTTAGCCACGAACACAATCACTTCCTGCGTTTCACCGAGGAAAATAAGCTCTTACCAAGCTCGATCATCAACCAAGCCCTGCAAGATGAAATCGACAACAAAGAGATGGAATTAGGCCGTGCCTTAAAGAAGAACGAAAAGGCCGCCTTAAAGACTGCTCTTACCAATAAGATGCTGGCGCAGGCCTTTGTGACCCGCCGTGAGCTCTTCTTGTGGATCAACTCCACTTACGGCTTTGTCGCTGTTTCCGCCTCTTCTGCGAAGCGTGCCGAGAATGCCATTACCGTCTTACGCAAGGGCCTCAGCACCTTCCCTGCAAAGTCGCTGCAGCCACGCTGTGTAGTTGAGGATCGCCTCACGCTGTTTGTGGCGAAAAACGAGTTACCAGAAAGCTTTGAGCTGGGTACCGATGCGGTCTTAAAGAGCAATGACGACATCGGCGGCACCGTGCGTGTCTCTAAGGACGTCTTAACCTCTGATGAGATCGTCAACCACATCAAGGCCGGTAAGGTCGTCACCGAGCTGCAACTGGGCTTTAACAAGTGCGCGCAGTTTGTTCTAAGCTCTGACCTGTGCGTAAAGCGCATGGCTCTTGACGATCAGTTCTTAGAGCACAACCTGCCACAGTCCACGGATGACAAGTTAGCAGACCTGCAAGCTAACGTCATTATCGAAGGCGAGGTGCTGACCAATCTGGTAGGCTCCATTACTAAGGTCTTTGATTGCGACTAACTGCGAATAAAGGCCACAACCAGCAGCTTTTCCTCTACCCATGAAGGACGCATCTTCCTACACAGAAGCGCTCTTGGTGTAGCGCTAAGCTGCTGGTAGGGCGCACTACTGCGTATCACTCTTAGTCTTACCCCACACCCACCTGAGGTTAGGTCTGTTTGCTCCCGCTCGTACCTTGAGCAAGGTGCTACAGCAGTGCTGATCTCTAAGGCATGAAGCTCTAAAACTAACGAATGCATAGTTGAGTGCTGGCAACAACCTACACCTTGAGATAAATGGTGCAGGTTAGCATGATTGCCAGAAATACCGTCATCTTTAGGTAAGTCTTCCTAACGATAGCATCCAGAGAATGAGCCTACAGGTGGCAACACTGGCGGTAGGGCACGCCTCACTACCAACGTCTTAGTCACGACAGCTAACACAAACTCCCCCACCCCCACTTACTACCTCCCTATCACCGATCTCGCTTAGCCTCTTGCCACTATAGCCACACCGCATTGCCCATGAGATTTGTTATGCCTCAACCCTACAGCGCTCCTCTTGCCACCTCTTCTGCCGCCTTTGCCGGTTCTGTCACTACCTTAAAGAAGCCAGAGCTCTTAGCTCCTGCCGGTAGCTTAAACCACCTCTACATGGCGTGCGACTACGGTGCTGATGCGGTCTATGCCGGTATTCCTCGCTGGTCGCTGCGTGTGCGTGGCAATGGCTTTACCCGTGACGATTTCGCCACTGGTATCAACTACGCCCATGAGCACGGCAAAAAGTTTTTTGCGGTGCTTAACGTCATTCCCCACATGCGGCGTACCCAGTCCTTTTTACCAGCCTTAGACGAGGTGGCTGCCTTAAAGCCAGATGCCTTTATCATGGCCGATCCTGGCTTAATCGACATCGCCCTCAATCGCTATCCAGAGATCCCCGTCCACCTCAGCGTGCAGGCTAATACCGTTAACTCCGGTACCGTCAAGTTTTGGCAAAAGCTGGGTGTAAAGCGCTGCATTCTGGCCCGTGAGCTCTCCTTAAACGAGATCGAAATGATTCGTCAGGACTGCCCTGATATGGAGCTTGAGGTATTTGTGCACGGCGCCCTCTGCATTGCCGTCTCTGGCCGTTGCCTTATCTCGGGCCTGCTCTCACGCCGTGATGCCAACGTGGGCACCTGCAATAACTCCTGCCGCTGGAACTACCGCACCCGTGACCTGCACTTAGAAGACGCCGCCACCACTGAGCGCTTAGCGGATGCAGCGCAATTAGCACGTACCGCGATTGCCTCCCAGTCCACAGCTGCGATTAATCCGCTTGATGAGCGTGATAAACCGGCGTTACGTACTGAGATTGAGGAGACAGATAAGCGTGAGGGACAGTGGATGCCAATGGAAGAGGACGAGCATGGTTCGTATCTCATGAACTCCCGCGATCTCTGTGCCCTGCCAGTGCTTAAGCGCTTAATGGAGATTGGTGTCGATAGCCTCAAGATCGAGGGCCGCTCGCGCTCACCTTTCTATGCAGGTGCGGTGAGCCGTGCCTACCGCTTAGCCATTGATGCGCTCAGTGCTAACCCTGAGGCGGAGATTCCAGAGGAATCGTGGACTATTGTGCGCTCGATTCCAGCCCGTGGTTATACCACAGCGCTCTTAGAGCCACATGACGCGCATGAGACGCAGGATTATGGCACTAATGTGCCGAACAAGGGCTACTGGCAAGTGGTAGGTCAAGTGGAGAGCCAAGAGAATGGCTCCCTATACATCCGCGTCAAGAACCGCTTTACCAACACCTCAAAGCTCATGGTCTATACCCCGCAGGGGGCCATTAGCCTTGATGGTAGCACCTTACGCAACAAGCAAGGTACACCAACGGATGTGGCTCCTGGTGATGGTCACTTTGTGTACTTAGATTGTGCGCAGCCGGTAGATATCCGCACGGCTGTCTTGCTACGTGACGACCACTAAGCAGCCTGCTTTTTCAATGCTGCAAAGCAAAAGGCCGCCTGAGTTAGTGTGCTCAAGCGGCCTTTTGTGTATTGAGGTGGGACAAAGAGAGATAACAGGGCAACATTATCTCAGGGAGCTTGAGCGTAATGGCCATGACCACAGCAAGAGGCTGTTTAGGGTGGTTGTTTACCCCAAGGGGCACACGACCGCATATGGCTAAAGATAGCGGACGACGGCACACCAACCAACATGAAACTACTGAGCTTTGCTCTAAGTTGTACTGGCTGTGGTGCTGTCCTGATGTGACAGCAAGCCTTGCTCGGGCTCAGATGCTTGCGGGACAATGGCCAACAGCTCATCGTGACGCTCTACCACCACCAGCTCTTGGGCAATACGCTGCACCTTGAAACGGCGCCAAGCACAAATCTCGCGGTAGGTATCGCTAATTACCAATACCACCATCGTCTGTGGCAACTCTGGCTGTGGGTGATTGTTGCCATACATCCGCGATAGAATCTGCTTTTCGCCGTCATCTAAGCGCTT
>JAHLFE010000021.1 GCA_018884035.1 Candidatus Anaerobiospirillum pullicola | reverse complement strand
GCACGAAGACGGCGTTCGTATCTTAAGTGTTGCTTAGCTTCGTCGCTTTTAAGCGCAGTGGTAAGCTCCGATACGAGCCGCTCACGCTCCTCAGTCGATATATCGGCGTTTCTTTTGGACATTAGTCCTCCTCCAATTGACCTAACTACGCAACAAGCATCATAATGCCATTAGAGTCCACTTTATTATACGAATTACTATATCATTTAGGGGCGCACAGCAGAAACAGCTTATTTATCAGGAAAAATAAATACGAGCCAACTACCCGATGTCAGAGCAGCTTTATCCACAAGCAGCACCTTGCGGAGACCGACGCTACTCTTAGCCAGCCCAGCTTAGCTGCGCCTACCGCGCTTGCCCTTACGCCGACGCGCCTTTAGCCCTGATCTTAATGGCATCTACTCTTGCGGCCAAAAACGCCCGTCTACCAGTCTGCCTCACAGCAATCTCTGCGTACAGCCACTATTTTCTTTGCTCTGTATGATTATGGTCAGCAACAGCAGCAGACGACAAAGAGGAGGCAGCCGTATCCTCAGCCTGCTCAGCCCCTATATTCTCTGTGCTCGTATGAGCCGTGGCAGTCTCTGCTGTAGCAGCAGTCTGGGGGTTCGCCATTAACTGCGCTCCCGCAGCCTTAGCTGGCGCCTCGGCAGTGAAGTTTGCGCTCTGCTCCGCATCAGCCTCAGGTGACGCATTGTCGGCGTGAGCAGCATTAGCAGCACTAGCAGCTTCAGCATCAGGAGTAATGCCCTTATTGGGCATCATACCCACACATTGCTGCTTATCATTGAGCGCAACCTTCATATCGGTATTGGCAGCAAAGACGCAAAAAGGCTGCGCCACGAGGTGGCCCTTATCATCCCGCGATAAAGAGTGGATAAAGTTCTCGAGGATACTCATATCCAAAGGCTTAGAGATGTGGCAATTCATACCAACATCAAAGGACACCTTTACATCCTCAGAAAAGGCATTAGCCGTCATCGCGATAATCGGGATAGTCTGTGCTTGGGGATGCTTTAAGGCTCTGATATCACGCGTCGCCTCTAAGCCGTTCTTCTTTGGCATTTGCACATCCATGAGGATAAAGTCGTACTGTCCCTCTTTGGCACGGGCAAACTCCTCTACTACCTGCTCACCATCCTTACACACCACACAGGTAGCACCACGCATCGCTAAGAGATCGATGAGAATCTCCGAGTTCAGCTCATTATCCTCTGCCGCTAAGATGTGCATCCCCGAGAGCACACTATCCTGAGTAATCTCGGCCACGGAGCTCTCTTTATCGATCGTGCTCTCAATAGCCATCTTGAGGTTACTGATAAAGAGCGGCTTCATGATAAAGCCCTTAATGCCAATGTCGATGGCCTTAACCTCAATATCAGAGTAGTCATACGAGGTCAGGATGTAGATCGGCACGTCCTTAAAGCGGGTCTTCTTAATGGCCTTAGCCACATCAAGGCCATTCTCCTCATGTAACTTGAGGTCAAGCAGGATGATATCAATCGGCTCCTTTTCCCGCTCGCTCTGTTCTAAGAGCTCTAACGCCCCCTGCTGATTGAGCGCATGCAGCGTGTTTACTCCCGCCTCGGCCATGGTCGTGGAAACCGACTGGCTGACGGTAAACTCATCATCAATGAGCAGGATATGAGAAATCCCCTGTGCCTTAAAGAACTCGCTGTCTTTGACCTCTTCGTGCTTAATCTTGAGGGTGAGATTGACCAGTACCTTAGTGCCGCGACCCTCGATCGAGTCGATATCAATGGTGCCTCCCATGAGCTGCACTAAGTTGTTGGTAATGGTCATACCTAAGCCTGTGCCTTGGATCTCCGAGGACATGGCTTTTTCTGAGCGCACAAAAGGCTCAAAGACATGGCGTAAGAAACTCTTGGACATGCCCATACCATTGTCCACCACCTCAAACGAGAAGCTGGCAATGTTTGGCGAGTGCATGTCGTGCTCAGTTACGGTCAGGCGAATATGACCACCAATCTGTGTGTACTTAACAGCATTGGAAAGCAGGTTTAAGAGAATCTGGTTAATGCGCAAGTCGTCAGCGATGAGAAACTCGTGCTCAATGTGGTTGACCACAATCTCAAAGACCTGACTACGAGCACGGGCCTGCGGACGGACAATGGTGTTGATACCGTCGATAAGGCTGGCAAGAGAGAACTCACGGACATTGAGGGCGACCTTACCGCTCTCGATCTTGGACATGTCCAGCACGTCATTGATAAGACCTAAGAGGTGCTGACTGGAGGCCGTGAGCTTTTGTACGTAGTCGAGCACCTTTTGTGGCTTATCGTTATCGCGCTTTAAGAGCGTACACAGGCCAATAATGGCATTCATTGGCGTGCGCAGATCATGGCTCATGGCACTTAAGAAGTCACTTTTGGCGGTATTGGCTTGCTCGGCTTCCTTGTAAGCCTGTACCGTGACCATACGCAGGTGCTTTTCTTTTTCGAGGGAGCTTACCAGCTCTAAGGAGGCAACGCGATTGCGCGTTAAAAGGTAGGCAATGACAAAGGTCACTAAGAGGAAAAAGATGAGCTCGTAAGAGGAGTCACCAATGGTGACCCAGCCATTTACAGGGGCTAAGAACAGCTCGGCAGTGCGTCCGGCGATGATACGCGTCACCACAACTGTATCCGAGAGGTCTTGGCTGTGCAAAGTCGAGGAGACAATCTGGATACCGTCAGGGGACACAAAGTGCAGCTCAAACTCATAGCCCTGTGAGGTGAGGTCGTCTAATCCTAAGGGCTCAATGATGTTAGGAATGCGCATGAGGATGGCGATAAAGCCCCAAAACTCGCCATTATCGTAATACACCGGATTGCGCGCAACTAAGGCCGCTCCGCCCTGCATCAACGGGATGGGGCCATCAATGGTGATGAGACCTGACTTTACCGAGAAATTAGCGCCAGCACCGGAGTTGTGCTCAAATTGAAAAACATTAGTGCCGATGACATTGAGGTCAGGATTGTGGGGATAGGAGTATTTAATGACATCGCCTGGGATGAGCTCTAAGGAGAGAATGGCTTGGTTATCACAGATGGTAGCAGCGATGCGGTCAAATTCAGAGGAGAGATAGGAGCCATCACCATCGGCCATTTGCTTCATGGCGTCTTCACCTACGGCGTGAAGAAAGCCTTCAATGAGGTTGGTCTTATCGATGATGTGGTTGAGGCTGGTTTCGACGTGCGAGAGGGATTCTTGGCCAATGGTAATGGCCATATTACGCGAGGTCTCGACACGCTGATACACAAAGAGCGCAAAGATGGCCAGAATGACCAGCATGGAGACGATAAAGCGCGTGAGAAAAAGCGAGATAAATGACTTTTCCATCATTTATTACAACCTCCGCCTCTGGCGCAGCCATCCTAACTTACCTGCCTCTGCGGCTGTGCTTAAGCGCAAGAGCTTAAGCTATTGCCGCTGCTTGAGATTAACCTCTTCAGGTTAAGCCACAGATGAGAGCCATGGGGCCAAGATGGCCAAGATGGCTGACAAGCCGTAGTCTCTCGCTTAGGCGCATTGCCACAGAGAGCCATTGCCTCTGTAGTTATGGGGGAAACCTCAAAACTTTTTGCGCACCGCCTCTGGTAGTTAAACCCCACAAGCACTTTATTAGGAGGTAGCCATAGCAGCTGTAGCAGCACAGACTTAAGAGGTGCTCTACCACACTGCTTGTAGACTTGCCCTCAGGATAAAGTGATTGCGCACACACGGCCAGCAATACTCTGAGTATGGGGGGTGCTGCCCTCACTGCGACTCAGCCTCATGATCAGGGCCGTGTAAGGAGCCATTGCGGTTACCCGTGTTTACGAACCGCGTCCTAAGTCAGTGGCATAGTCACGGTCAGTGCCATCCCATTATGTGGTCACCACTAAGGCTGTGGCTGGGTAACCAGCATCAAGAGCGAGATTTGTGCTCATTGCTGTCATTTGCTATCAGCTCAAGCCACGCCCTACCATCTACGACTGTAAGACCAAACCTAAGTGGTGGTAGTGGTTACATCATCGCGTGGAGCCTTACAGCTACACTCTCTGGCGACAAAGATGCAGCGTGCGTTGCTGGCACAGCCTGCCATGCGGGCAAAAACATGAGAGACATCTCTCTTAGTCTAACAGAGATTGGCGGGCAATACCGTGTACTTGCCTGCAAAAGCAGTATCAAGCCACAATATATCCCAAATTAGGGAGAGCGCAATAATCTCTGCCTCACTGTGCACAATATGACAAGAAAAGCCTCGCAGCAGCTGCCGTCGTACCAGTACGAGCATAGCAAGGTAGCCAAAGGGGCCCAAAACTGAGCTCAAGGTGCACCACAGCGCACAACATTGCACCGCAGTGCGCACCTGCAGTTACCCCTAAAGGCAAAAGGCGCCACCACGGAAACGCCGCTGATCGCCGCTGGTGCCGCCCTTATCATCAGAGCAAAGGTAACAGGTGGCAGGGAGCGCAGAGCTGAGCGCTGCGTGTGGTGGTGCAAGCACAGAGCGACGCTGCTGGTCTCAGCAAAAGCGCATGACGGCGCTTTATCGCCAGAGTGATACCGCTCTACCTACGCTTAGGGTGGCGGGGGTGGTGGCTTTTTGAGTTATCACCACTACGCAGGAATCATCAGGGCTCTACTCTGCACCGCAAGTGATTTGTAGGCCCATGCCCCTCCGCTCTGCCTTAGGAACGATTGACTTAATAAATGACGTAATTTAGGGCACGCATGCATGCCCATATCAAGATTGGCGCAGGCTCACTTGCACCTTTTATCTCAAGGTGGGACGTTGCAACCACGCACCACTACATCCGTAACTGCTTAGCTCACTCTTTCCTTAGTGCTCACGGGTCGCATGGAAGGTGATCTTAGGATAACGCTCCATGGCCAGATTGAGGTTAACGTTAGAGGTCGCCAAATAGGTGAGGTTATCACCACCATCTAACGCCAGATAAGTTGGCACCTTATCCTTGAACTCCTCTAAGGCCTTAGGATCATCACTGGTCACCCAGCGCGCCGTAGTCACATTGACATTCTCGTAAGAGGCGTCGACGTTATACTCGTGCTTTAAGCGCGAGACCACCACGTCAAACTGCAGCACACCCACCGCACCCACGATTAAATCGTTATTGATGAGTGGTCTAAACACCTGCACTGCGCCCTCCTCAGAGAGCTGTACTAAGCCCTTTAAGAGCTGCTTTTGCTTGAGCGGATCCTTTAAGCGGATACGGCGGAAGAGCTCAGGGGCAAAGTTAGGGATGCCACTAAAGTGCAGCTCCTCACCCTCAGTAAAGGTGTCACCAATACGAATGGTGCCATGATTGTGGATACCAATGATGTCACCTGCCACCGCCTCTAAAGCGATGTCACGCTCACCGGCCATAAAGGTCACAGCATCAGAGATTTGCATGTCACGGCCAATGCGCACATGACGCATCTTCATGCCCTTTTTGTACTCGCCAGAAACGAGGCGCATAAAGGCAATGCGGTCACGGTGCTTAGGATCCATGTTGGCTTGAATCTTAAAGATAAAGCCGGTGAGCTTATCCTCAGTGGCCTTAACCTCGCGGGTATCAGCCTGACGTGGCAGTGGCGTTGGGGCCCATGCGGTTAAGCCGTCTAACATGCAGTCCACACCAAAGTTACCTAAGGCGGTACCAAAGAACACTGGCGTGAGCTCACCTGCTAAGAATGCTTCCTCATCAAAGGTATTCGAGGCCATGGAGATAAGCTCCATGCTCTCACGCAACTCGGCGGCAAAATCCTCACCCACAGCCGCATCTACCTCAGGGTTATCGATGCCCTTAATGACGCGACGCTCTTGGATGTGATAGCCCTCACCGGAGTGATAGAGCAGCACCTCATCACGTAAGATGTGGTAGATACCTTTAAAGGACTTACCCGAGCCGATTGGCCACGTGATTGGCGCACAGAGGATATTGAGCTCCTTTTCTACCTCGTCTAACAGCTCAAGAGGGTTACGCGTTTCGCGGTCGAGCTTGTTCATAAAGGTGAGAATTGGCGTCGAGCGCAAACGGGTCACGTCCATTAACTTGCGGGTACGCTCCTCCACACCCTTGGCCGCATCGATCACCATTAAGCAGGAATCGACGGCGGTAAGCACGCGGTAGGTGTCCTCACTAAAGTCCTCGTGGCCTGGGGTGTCTAAGAGGTTAACGATGCAGTCGTTGTAAGGGAACTGCATGACCGAGGTGGACACCGAAATACCACGCTCTTTTTCCATGGCCATCCAGTCGGATTTGGCAAAGGAGCCGGTGCTACCACGACCCTTTACCTCACCGGCGCGCTGAATCACGCTACCGAATAACAAGACCTTTTCGGTGATGGTGGTCTTACCGGCGTCTGGGTGGGAGATGATGGCAAAAGTACGACGCTTTGCCACCTCGTTGAGGAAATTAGGATCGGCCATAGCAACAAAAAAGAGATCGCGGAGGGCTCTAAGCCTCCAAAAGTCTACGAAACGCAAAAAGTCACAGGTGCGCACGAGGGCGCCTTAACGGGGGTAACGCCTTGGTTAATGCGCACTAATAGCGGTAAACGCTGTTGCCAGCGTCAGCTTAGCGGCAGTGACAGGCGGCGTTATTTTAGTGAAAAAGCCGTATTTTCGCTAGCGACAGTCAGAGCTCAGCGAACTGTGGCGCACAAGGCCAGCGTCTTCTTAGGTGGGCTGGTGACTGCAAAAGCTCGGCTCTACTTAGAGTTTGGTGGAAACAACGACGTAGCCGCACACCTTTAGGCAAGCACATGCGCCGTGGTTCTAGCTTTTCATGTTAGCCACCTAAGAGTAGTGTTGGGGCTCTATCCACCAGACGCTGAGGAGAGCCAAAAGATCGGTCAGGTCTTATGACACAACAGTAAGGACGGGCACGCAACATCAGCTTGTTTATAGCTTTCTTTAGCGGGTACTATGCTAAGATCTCACTGATAGCCACCCCAGCCTGCACTGGCTATAGTCATGCTGCCATAGTCCTGCGTGGTTGGCCCTTAAAAGGTAAGGTGTAATCTGCACAAAGACAGGAGTTACGGCTCAATGGCACAAGGTGACTTACTTACTTACGAATCAGCTTCGCAAGTTTCCTCTTGGCGTTCCGAACTGGAATGCCATCCGCCAGCAAAATCTCTTCTTTGTGGACAAGACGGCCAAACTCGGCTCACTGGTAAATGATTTTCGCCGTGTCTTCATTTCCCGTCCACCTCGTATGGGCAAAACTACCTTGTGCTCTACTCTGGCGGAGTTGTTTGCCCACGGTGATTCTGAAAAGTTTGCTGGTACAGCCATTCATGGCAACTGGCCAATGAAGGAATGCTTTCCTGTAATCTATCTGTCGCTCCGTGGCCTAACAAACGCTGATGACACTGATGACAAGGTGTTTGAGGCCAACCTGTGCCAAAAGCTTGCTGCTGCTTATGTTGATGCTGGTTTCACGGAGATGAGCAATTATGCATCAGAGACGTCCTTCTATAGCCTCGCGGTTCACCTTGCGAGTGTGGTTGGTAGGCAGCCAATCGTGTTCTTGATCGATGATTGTGATGCGCCACTGTCTCAACATCTCTACCAGCCACAAGTTCTTGCAGGTAGGCAAATGGTACTGCAGCGCTTCTTTAGTTGGTTGCGCGAGCAGGCTCAGTCGAGATTTATCTTGATCAATGGCATCATGTGCTATCGTGAGTCCGCGATGCTCCTTGGGGATGATTGCGACGATCTGAGCCTAGACTCATATTCTGCGGCGTTGCTGGGCTATACCCAAGAGGAGCTCGAGGGGGAGGGCTTTGCGCCTTACATGACGCTTGCTGCTGACAGCATGGGCATTACCAAACCGGAGCTCTTAGAGCAGCTGAAGCATCACTATTACGGCTTTTGTTTTGATGAGGATGCCTCGGTCAAGGTGTATAGCCCGTACTCCATTAACGAGTTCTTCGACAGCGTGGCGCGCGAAGATAAACAAGGGCCTAAGTTTCTGCTATTTTGGATGATGAGCTCTAAAGACAATGCGTCTTTGAAATCCTACTTGCATAGTAAGCATAACCAAAAGTTTGCCACCATGGCTACTCAGAGTAACTAACGGTAACCGCTTGCAGCACGTGGGCTACCGTTTCAGCACCTGACGGCGACTATCTCGATGGTAGGTTGCCCCTCACCAGTGGTGGTGGTGAACTTATGATTTTGCGCAATAGCCACCCTATGTCGAAACCAGACTTAGTCGAGCTAAGTCGCCAAGAGTTCGTTATGAGCCATGAGGAGTTACGAGCCTCAAGCTACTTACAGCCAGTGACTCTGCAGCAGATCTTAGTTTTAGGTGGCTATTTCTCCATCAAGGCTATCACTGACGAAACCCAAGGCCAACCCTCTTATGCACGCAACTACCTCTGTGGTATTACCAACTACGAAATCAGTAAGCTCTTTGTCGAAGTACTCGCTGAGTATCTAACGAGCTGTCTTCACGACAAAGCGCAGGCAGCAGTCCCAGCTAAGGCTAAAACGCAGACCAAGCAGGCCCCCAAGGGCAAGCGTAGCAAAGCCACAAAGGCTGCTGGCAAAGGGAAAAACTCGTAGGAGTGAGCTTCAGTGCTGGCTTGTTTGGGTGTAATGCTAAGCCAGCAAAGTACGCCACATCTCTATCGCCACAGCGATTGGCGCTGGCTGGTCTTAGCGCAGCCCCTCTGGCAATGGAAAAGCGCCACTCTTTTGCGATGGGCCAATGGCCTCCACACTCTCTGCCCCCTTGGTTTTGAGGTAGTCCAAAATCTCGGTCACGATATACTCTGGCACCGAGGCACCAGCGGTCACCCCCACACACTTAACGCCTGCAAGCATGTCCTCTGTAATAGCGGAGCTATCATCGATTAAATAGGAACGCACGCCCTCGCTTTGCGCCACCTCACTTAAGCGGCGGGAATTGGAGCTGTTTTGTGAACCGGCCACGATGACGAGGTCACACTTCTGTGCTAAGAGCTTGACCGCTGCTTGGCGATGTTGCGTGGCAAAGCAGGTATCGTCGTTTTTTGGGCCGGTGATGAAAGGAAACTTTTGCTTTAAGGCCGCTACGGTCTTAGCCGTCTCTTCAATAGAGAGCGTGGTCTGCGTGGCAAAGATAGCCTGTTCGGTCTTAAGCTCGAGCTTCTCTACATCATCTGGAGTGAGAATGACGTGCACTAGATCCTTGGGGCCGTCGTATTGCCCCACGGAGCCCAGCACTTCTTGGTGACCGTCATGACCAATGATCACCACCTCTTGGTGAGCAGCGGCGGCTTTAGCGATCTTATGGTGAATACGGCTCACTAAGGGGCAGGTGGCGTCGATTACCATGAGCTGTAAATCATGGGCCTTAGCAATAGTGTCTAAGCCCACACCATGGGCCGAAAAGATCACAATCTTAGAAGCAGGCTCTGGGATAGCGTCCAGACTCTCCACAAAGTGCGCACCACGCGCGGCGAGGTCAGCGACTACGTGTTTGTTATGCACCACCTCATGGAGCACATAGACCCGCTCGGCACCAAACTTATCTAAGGCACGGTTGACGACCGCAATGGCGCGCTCGACGCCTGCACAAAAGCCACGGGTATCAGCAAGTAGGATCTTAAAGCTCACGGTGCACCTCAGTAGTAGGAAACCTAAAAGGGTTGCGGGCCTCAGCTCTAAAAGGCCCTTGTGGGTACAGGGACATGGGGATGACAAGCTCTGTGGGGTGTGGACACAGCCCCCAGCATGATGCTTTAGCGCTTACTACCGTCAGTAATGCTGTGAGTGTTTGTGGCTGAAGTGGCAAAAGTAGCCAACCTGACGCCTGCAGCGCTGTCGTGCCATTCCTGTACGCTTAGAGGCACATCTTACCGGAGAGTGGGAGACAACGGCTAACAACTGCGTTATTTTGGCAAAGCGCAGGTTATGAGAGCGAAGCGCGCCGTTGCAGCGGACGCGGCCGTGCACAGCAGCAGGCCACAAGCCGCAAACGTGCACAAAAGCGTGGCTGCCAGTATCGGTAAGCACCGGTAACAACCTACAGCGTAGGCCCCCTAAGCGCCTAACGGCGGCCTTATCTCGAGAGCAGCGCAGCAGCAGCAGCAGCAGCAGCAACAACAACCTACTCTCAGGATAAAATATCTGCTTGTAGGCAGTTACAGCCTTAGGGATGGGCTTTTTAGAGAGACTCTACCTACCACAACGGATATGTGCTGATCACGACGTGGTTGCAAGACAGAGGTGATTATGCCGTGCGGGATGTGAGCAGTGGCTACTACAGCGCTTGGTGCTTGTGCTCCATACGCTCCTTTAGAGGCAAGCTGCTGTCACGCACAATGAGCTCGTGGTCAATGGTCATCTTCATGCCCCCCTTAAATTCATCGTAGTTCTGCTCCAAATCAAAGATGATATGGGCAAAGTTACGGTAGTTAGCCGTCATGGTCGAGACCGAGGGACTGACGTACTTGTCGACGTACTCGTTATCAAAACCAATCAAGCCCAACTGATCAATGAGCTCCGGACCGCGCTCGTGCAAGCACTTTAAAAAGCCGATAACTGTCATATCACAGCCACAGCAGATACCGTCGTAACGCTCGTAGAGCTTTTCCTTAATAAAAGTCAGGCCCGCTTGATAGCCAGCCTCTAAGGAGTAAGCGCCACCAATGATCAGTGGCTCGTAATCGACCTTGCCAGCACGCTGCAGTTTTTTAATGGCGTCCTTATAGCCACGCACACGCTCTCTACCGGAGAGCTTGAGCTCATCACCGGCAATGTGCATGATGCGGGTAAAGCCATTATCGTAGAGGTGCTCACAAGCGCGCTGAATGGACTGGTAGTCGTTAGAAAAGAGACAACGCACACCGTTATCGGTAGGCTCCTCTTTATCCATGACAATGATATGGCGCCCTGCATTAGCCAGCTTTGGCACAAAGTGGCAGTTAACGTCGAGACCAAAAAACACGGCGGTGCTGATGCGGTGCTGATCAAAAGCCGCATTGATGTTGGTAACGATTGTCTCTTCGGTCTCATTACCAAAAAGAGGCTCGTAGATAATGGTGTAGCCACGCCGCTTCCCCTCACGGGCAATGGCGTTGAACATGGCGAGGTTGTAGTAGCTGATGTCAGAGTTGTTGCTGATCTTATCCCAGCGATCATAGAAGTAGATCGCCATGACCTTTGGGCTTAGGTCTTGGAGCGCTTGCACGAGGCCGTTAGGACGGTAGCCATGTTCCTGAATGACGCGCATGACGCGCTGCTTGGTTTCCTCAGGAATATCCGGATAGTTGTGCAGCACCTTTGAGACAGTGGAGCGTGAGACGCCTGCTAGTTTCGCAATTTCCGTAGAGTTCACTGCACTATCCTCATTGTGGGTCATCCCCTTGGGGTGCCTTTCTCTATGCCGCGAGCTTAAGCCGCAGCAGCTGTTGTTGCGGCTAATAGGGCTGCTACTGCTTGCTCTGTTGCCACTATGGTGGCAGTAAAACACCACCTTTGCACCACAGTGCAGCTACGCTTAACTCCAACCACGTCCCCTACCAACCAATCAACAGCAACTGATTAGTGGTCACAGGTAAGAAACAACTGACTTAATAGATGCTGGCATTTGCAGCAATCGTGTGGGCACAACCTGAAGATAGGCTCACTCTCACCTGCACCTTTCTTCTTGAGGTTTGGGATGTTTCCATCACTTCACTTCACATTGCAGCCGTCACTTCTTATAGGTCACTCCTTACAAGGAGCTCACTGGTAAGTGCCAAAGGGCAATGCTCAGTGCGCGCTAAGCGGTAATCGCAGCTTGCAACAGTGACTCTGACCCTGTAACAGCAGAGGCACTGGCAGCAGTGGTAATACCCCCTGCTTTTAGTAGCATGAGCACAGAGATGCTACCAGACAGAGAGGCACAGAGAGGTTTGTTAGGTCAGCTCACACCGGACAACCAGCCTCAGTGCTTTTACAGCACTGCTACCATGTAACACCGCCCACGGAGCACTACCAGCTCTACACCGTACTAAGGGTAAAGCTGACTCTTAATAGCATGTGCCTGAGAAGCGTGCCCTAGCGTCGTTACCAGTTCTTAAGCGTAGGGAGCTACCTCGGGGTCTGGCCGGTGTCAGAGTGACTTAGGAAACTATATTTTAGGACTTTTTCGTAGACTTTGGCTATTGCATCGCTTTTTTTGCGAACAACACAACGTAGCGCTCACTTTATGCGCCGCTTTAACGCCAATTACGCGCAAAGGCATTAGGGGCTGACAGCTGCACTATGCTGCGCTTAAATACGGGCTTGCTGCTAACACAGAGCTCCCCTTTCCCGCAAGCTACAGGAACCTACAGACCACAGCAAAGCGCCAGACAACACAGCACCACATGGTAGAGGCTGTGCCCTGCAACAGCACCACATGGTAGAGGCTGTGCCCTGCAAAGGAGCTTTACCGCTCTGTCCACACCACCCCCAACCAAAACAACCTCCACTACAACACCAAGCACCACCCTTACAGCGCCAAAAGTCCCCTCGTCTTACTCCCCATGGCTACGTGCCGTTGTGTTCACCTCGGCATCTCATACAACATCACACACACCACAGATGACTTACAGAACCAGCGCTGCAAGGGGCTCATTCTTTTGGGTATTTACCCCACAGGTGCTGCTCCATACCACTCAACTCAACACAGCCCTGCACAGTCTATCCTCAACACAGACACCGCCTGCGCAGAAGAAAAAGATGATGGTGATGATGGTGATGGTGATGGTGGTGATGGTGGCGATGGTGATGGTGATGGTGGTGCGAATCCTCCCTATCGCCCAAGCTCCGCATTGTCTGAAACCAAACCTTAAGATAGTGCTCTGCCCTATCCCCATTCCTTACAGAACCACAGCCCCCAAATGCCTGTCGCTAAAAGCCACCTACCTATACGGCTCCTCACCACTCACCGCATACACAGGGACTTCATCTTACAGGTACGGCGCCTCTCAGAGTAAACCAGCCGTTACACTGCTACAGTTACCCAACCACTGCTGCTACTGACTCCACACCAGCCCCTCCGATCTTATACCTCACCAATGCGCCAGCACAGTAGTGAGCCGTATAGCAAACAAGGATCTTAACGGCAGCCGCTAGAAGCTCCCTCCCGCAATGATTAGTCCAATGTCCGCAGTGAGCGGCGCTCTGCACCGTTGCGCCAGTGATCTCCACACACCAACAACGCCCATACCTACCATGTCACTAACAACTGTTAGCTAACACCTGTTAGTAGCAGTGTTTCTGCACCAGCCAATCTCCCCTGTAGTCCTACCTGCATCTCATCCCTATCTACAGGTTTTTGCCTTATTTATCAGCTTTTAACGCGATCATCCCTGCCCTTCTCACCACGCCTCTTAACCGCCACCCCAGCGAAAAGTGTGAACTACTTCATTCTTTTACCACAACTTTACGAAATTTTGTGAGCAACTTCAAACTTACCAATGACTTATTTTAGCCGTTTCCTATAATAACACCTGTTCGTAGGTAGCATTGTATACAAAAGACCCACGAACAAGCTACATTACCAGCCAAATAATGGCTTATATAAGTCGTTTAACGTCACATATAAGGCACATAAATCACGCCAAAAGTGCGTGATTATGCGAATAAACGTTCGCAAAGGGCAAAGTTGCAGGTGAGGCAACTTCGCCACGCCAACCACGCAGGCTACCGCGTTAAGCCACAAGCACAGACGAGCGCCGCCCTGCTTTTCCTCTGACGTGAATATAGGTCACTAAGTCCTGATGTCTGCTGTCAGCCGTGCGTAAAACCTAGAGGCAGTAAAACCTTTAGCGGTTAACCCCACGCACTGCCGCAGCACCAAGCGAGGCACCCCCAAAAAGAAGTAATAGCGCAGGCTATGCCCTATGCCGCTAATTTTGGGTTTACCTCCGTAGCGAGAATAATCACATGTTGCAACAGCAAATCGCTTGGGCCTTTGTAAACACTCTGGTTACCGTCGACACCAACGCCGAGACTGAAGCTGCTGGCCTCAAGCTTACGGTGAACTTACGTACTGCCGAAGAAAGCTCCTTAGGGACAGAGTTTGACCTCGATGCTGTCGGGGTAAAGGGCCTGAAGGCAAGAGCTGAGGCTTTATTAGAAGAGCCTGGCGTGTATGGCGATGCTAAGTGCCGTGAAGCCGTCAACCAAGTCTGCTATCTGGACATCACCTTAAGTGCAGACCGTCCTGTGGTGATGCCACACACCACCATCGATTTTTCCCTGCCAATTGATAACTGCCCATCGCTGTGGCTGCCTAGCATTTGCACCCCATGCAAGAACATCCGTGCTAAGGGCATGTTGGAATTCAACACCGGCTTTAGCTCGCACATCTGCAACTTAGCGCCAATGGGTGCGTGGTATTCTGCTGAGGGTATCAACAAGCTCTCCTTTGCCTTAACGGAGTGTAAAGACATCGTCAACGTCACCATTGGTGCTTACGAAGAAGCCGAAGTAGCTCGCTGCGCTTTTAGCCTCTTTGATCTGCCAGCACCAGCTACCACCTCCTATCAGGTGACGCTGCGCTTTGATACCTCCTGCCTGCCAGTCTTTAATGCCGTTTCCAATATCACCCGCTTCTACGAGCGCTTCTTACACACTGACATCATGCCAGTGCCAGAGGCAGCCTTAGAGCCAGTGTACTCGACGTGGTATGCCTTCTTACAGAACCTTGAAGAGCAAGAGATCGAAGAGCAATGCCGCTTAGCAGCGGCGGTCGGCTGCAAGACCGTAATTGTTGATGACGGCTGGCAGACTGATGACAACAATCGTGGCTATGCCTTCTGTGGTGATTGGCAAGTTTCTACCAAGCGCTTCCCTCACTTTAAGGAGCACGTGCAACGTGTCCATGAGCTGGGCATGAAGTACATGGTGTGGTTTGCGGTGCCATTTATTGGCAGCAAGTGCCAACACCATGAGAAGTACGCCCCTTACTGCTTGTGCTTTGCTCCACGCTGGAATGCTTACGTCTTAGACCCACGCTATACACAAGTGCGTCAGTTCCTCGTGGACACCTTTACCAATATGGTAAAGAACTACGATCTGGACGGCCTCAAGCTCGACTTTATCGATGAGTTTGATATGCGTCAGGCTGATGAGCATGCTCGTGCTTTTGATCCTGAGCGTACTACCCAGTCCTTACCTGATGCGGTAGAGATGCTGATGACCGAGATTCGTCAGTCCCTTGAGAGCGTCAAGAGCGACATCTTAATCGAGTTCCGCCAAAACTATGTGGGCCCAGTGATTCGCAAGTTTGGCAATATGTTCCGTGCTCATGACTGCCCTAATGACAGCCTCATGAACCGTATGACCACCACGGACGTGCGTGCCTTAACGGGTACGGATGCCAAGGCCACGGCGGTGCACTCTGATATGACCATTTGGTCACCTACGGAGAGTGTGGAAAGCGCCAGCTTGAACTTTATCCACACCTTATTCTCGGTGCCACAGATCTCACCAAACATGAAGCATCTCAGTGCAGAGCACACCGCCATGGTGAAGCACTGGTTAAGCTTCTGGCACGAGCACCGCGATCTCCTTATGCACGGCAAGATGTACGCAGCCTACCCTGAGTTTGAGTACACCTTATTGGGTGCCACCTTAGGCGCTGAAGAGCTTTTAATGGCTGCTGCTGACCACACCTTAGAGCTCTTTGCCCACGATGAGGTAAAGACTTTAACGCTGGTCAACGGCGCCATGAAGACTAAGTTTGTCGTCAAGTCCGCCACTAACGCAACGGTGCCGGTAAAGGCCGTGATTTACGACTGCTTAGGCAAGCAAGTGGGCACGCAAGAGCTGTCTTTAAGCCCACAAGTACAAGAGATCGCTCTCCCTAAGTCGGGTTACATCGTCTTTACCCGCGCCTAAGCCCCGAGGCCGACCTCTGGCTTAGCCTAGAGCTACCAGTTTCCAACGTACCTCTACAGCACGCTACACCTCATACAGCACGCTGTAGAACAACCACCGAAGATAGAGGGCAAGCCTCAATGCCCTCTGCCTCTTTTGTCTCCACCTTAACCACCAACCCAACAACAAGGCATTTGACTGCCATAACCGACTCCACCACTGAAACCACCAAAGCAAAGCCGTGCGTGATTAGCCACAGAACACCTCAATCTGCGGCTACTAAGCTTAGTCAAGTAAGCACGCATCCCACCTCTAATCTAGAGCGCCGCAAGACTGCTTTAGGCTAGTGATGCCGTGCACTGCCTACTTTTTTAAGCTCAGCACTGTGTCTTTACCTCCAGACGCACTCTCCCCACGCGCGGCTTGCTTTTTTGTTTGTCTTGCATCCAAGGTATTCTGATGAGCGAAAACGCAACACCGATTGCACCAAAGGTCTCAATGCAGACCAAGTTGTCGTATGGCTACGGCAGCTTCGGTAAAGACCTCTCACTGTGCTTAGTTAACACCTTCCTCTTCTTCTATCTCACCGACGTCGCAGAAGTCTCTGCTGCTGCCTGCGGTATCATCTTCCTTGCAGCCAGAATCTGGGACACCATTAATGATCCTATCTTCGGCTTCATTGTCGCCAAGTGCAATTCACGCTGGGGCAAGTACAAGCCATGGATTTTCGTCGGTAACGTCTTAAACGCCATCTTCATGACGGCCTGCTTTAGTACTCACTACTTTGAGGGTACGACGCAGCTTATTTACCTCACCGTGGTGTACATCTGCTGGGGTATGTCCTACACCGTCTGCGATGCGCCTTTCTGGAGCTTAATTCCTAACATTACGCTGGATAAGACCGAGCGTGAGGGCCTGCTGCCATATCCACGTTTTGCCGCTACGATTGGTGGTTACATCGCAGCCGGTTGCGGTATTTACTGCGTGCACCTCTTCGGTCAGGGCGATGATGGCTTAGGCTACATGCTGTATGCGGCCTTAGGTGGTTTCTTTGCCTTAAGCTCGGCTATTGTGACCTGCAAGTGGACGGAGGAAACCTATAAGGCTCCTGCTGATGAGACCTTCAGCTTAAAAGAGGCTGTCTTCATCACCACCCACAACAAGCAGTTCCTGATCTTCTTAAGCTTAGCTTTCTGCTACGTGATCGGCACAGGTATTTACGGTTCCTTAAACCTGTACTTCTTCAAGTACTGCTTAAAGGACGAGAGCTTATTTGCTAACTTAATGCTCTTTGCCTCGATCGCCGCTGTACCTTCGCTGATCTTCTTCAAGCCAGTGGTAGCCAGTGCAGGCCGTAAGAGCATTTTCTTACTGGCTATTAGTGCGCCATTTGCCGCTGCAACGTTAGTATCGCTGCCAATTTTAGGCATCACCTTTATCCCTACCAACATTTTAGTGGCCATCTCCGGCTTATGCACTGGCTTCTCTAACGCTATTTACTGGCTGTTTGCCATGATCATGGTGGCTGACACCGTGGACTATGGTGACATGGAGTACAACGTGCGCTCTGAGAGTATCTACTACTCCCTGCACACCCTGCTCTCCAAGTGCACCGGTGCCGTGTCGAGCGCCATTATTGGTCTGTTCTTAGCGCTCATTAACTACGTACCTAACGTAGAGCAGACTCAAGGCACGATTGAGGGCTTAACCTTCCTGTACTGGGGTTCCTCTGCTCTGTGCATCTTAGGTGCTTGCATCTACATCTTCTTCTACAAGCTCAATGGTGAGAAGCTTGACGAAGTGCAGCGTGTGTTAACCCGCCGCTACATGGATCGCCTCGTGAAGAAGTCTGTTTCTGAGGGCGACGTCAAGGACGACTTAGAGCTCTTAAAGCAGCACCGCGAGAACCAAGCTGGTAACACGGCTGCTCACGAAGATTAAGCCTGCGCCAACGACAAGCACGGCG
The DNA here is from genome assembly GCA_018884035.1 of Candidatus Anaerobiospirillum pullicola. GTDB lineage: Bacteria > Pseudomonadota > Gammaproteobacteria > Enterobacterales > Succinivibrionaceae > Anaerobiospirillum > Anaerobiospirillum pullicola. Next base: position 1,142 of record JAHLFE010000021.1, on the reverse strand, counting down.
TGCTAACGCAGCAAGCGTAAGAGAGCACAAGCTGCTGCGCGGAAGCGACTACATCATGGTGCTAAAGAGCACCAACCCAACACCATCTCTAAAGAGCTCTCATAAACGGGCTTAACGCCTCAAGCTCCAGAGATCTACCGAACTCTAGGCCACATCAGGGCTTAGGTCTTAGCCAGATCCCGCCTCACCTTTGGGGTCTGGCTAAGTGCTCTCAAAATACCTCCGCAAATAGGGCCTTGTGCCCTATTTTTATTTGCGGGTAAGCCCCGTCCTCGCCTTTACGCAGCATTGCTGCATCCGACATGGCCACGCCAGTGGTTGATCGTCCCGCCTCTTCCTCCTGCTTCCTCCTGATCCCTCCTGATATGGCCCCGCTCCCTTATACGCTCGCCATTACACCGTACTAAGCCTCTTCCAGCCTACAGCTAAGCTCAGCACTGCCGTCACTGTATCGTTACCAGATATCGGGCAGTTGGCACGCAGTTATTTTTCCTGATAAATAAGCTGTTTCTGCTTGCGTATCTCAACGATAGCCACCAAACTGAAGCTTGATATGGGGCACGCTCAGCTTTAAGGCTAGAGCCTTGCCTTAGAGCATCCTGCACATCGTCAAGGGCGGGCACATTCTCATCTTGTCATTAATACAGGGACAATATGGCGCTTTCATTAGAGTGACCAATATCACATTTTCCAAGTTCAGCCTAGAGCATGGGCTTTACTTATGGAGTGCTTGCTACCACACTTACTGTCAAGCATGTTGGGATCCCTTGTAGGATGAGAGGCTATGACACTTTCCTTAGAGCAGCTGGGGTATAAGCTGTTACAGACATGCATCTTGCAGATGTATAGCCTAGATTTGAGGAATATAAGCGCTTAGCTATTTGATATTTGGTTTGGTAAATGATCTTTACTCGTAGCTACTCCACACTTTTGGCTGCATTAGGCCTCCCGAAGAAGGCACTGCAGAAGACAGTAGATATCTACCGTCAAGCGGTGGAGTTTTTTATTACCGTTATGCTGCTTGAGTGGGGGACAACATTTACCAGCACCATGAATCAACAGGATTTCCTTACTGCAGCTGAGAAACTTTGTGTCCCTAGCAAAAAGCGTGATACTGTTGTTCACGACTTTACAGAGGCTGA
>JAHLFE010000020.1 GCA_018884035.1 Candidatus Anaerobiospirillum pullicola | reverse complement strand
AAGGAAGTGCCTTCAAGGTGCGTGCTGCCAAGCAGGTTCGCTTCGGAGTTTTTATGTGGCTACGTTGTGGTATCCAACAAACTCTGAGCATAGCCCAAATGCAGTACCCCATGAATTGCACACTAGAACCGTTTTCTCTGACAGAGGCCACTGCGAGGAGGTGCTCATAGTGGCCTTTGGCGTTTTTAGAACCTTCAAAAAGAGCGTTTGCTCCGCAAGCAGAGCGGGGCTCTGGGTAAGCTGGCTCCTCTCCTTTGAGGTGCGGTGCTTACAAGGTGCTTACAAGCGGGAAAGAGCGGGACAGGATCTCCATCTTGAGCGCAAGTAAGCTGCGACTGGTAACCTGTGCTTTGTCTGCTATGCTTATCTTTAATCACCGCACAGATCATGCGCTCAGTGCTGCTAACTACCACAGCAAAAACCTGATGTTTATCGGCGTTATCAATAAGAGGAAGCTGTTGCTGTTCAGCGATTCATTACTGATTCGGTGTGCTTGAGTGCTGATTGGGTATGTAAGCGTGCAAGCTCATCGCCACTTAGAGGTAAGCAAGAAGCAGCTAATCGTTCGTGGTAGTTGGCTGCATTCTTTTTTGGCTTTTGTGCTACGATGCGGCATGCTACCACCGCTGTTGCAACTGCCCTTTTCCCCGCCAATAGCTTCTACAAGGATCAGTTCTTTCCTGAACTCTCAGAGCAAGAGCTCGCTACGGGCTATGCCTTAGGCGCGCACCTCTCGGCTTTCTTAGCTCCAGCTGCTGGGCCGAGGTCAAAGAGATCACCGTACCTGTCAGCATGAGCTGTAAGCGCGAGGTACAGGACAACATTATCGATCGTGATGTCATTGCCTCACAATCAGCAAAAGTGCTGTCGCTACTGCAAGCGGCTGATCCTGACAAGATCGTGACTTTTGGTGGCGAGTGCTCGGTCAGTGTCGTGCCTTTCACCTACCTTAATCATAAGTACGGTGGTGATGTGGCCTTAATTTGGATCGACGCCCATCCTGACATTACCCTGCCAGGTGATGCTTACGACGGCTACCACGCTATGGCCTGTGCTGCCTGTTTGGGCTTAGGTGATCGCAAAATCGTAGGGCAAATGCCAAGTGCCTTTAGCGCTGCGCACACGCTGTTAGTGGACGTGCGCGACTGGGAGCGTGATGAGATCAAAGAGCGGCAAAAACAATTGGGTATTGCCAATCTCACCACGGAGCAGCTGCGTGAAAAGCCAGAGCTCTTAGAACAAATGCTCAAGGAAATGGGCTGCTCTCATGCCGTGGTGCACTTTGATCTCGATGTTTTGGATCCTGCCGAAGTGTGCTTAGTGGTAGGGCGCCCTGAAAATGGTCTGTGCAGTTCTGAGGTGGTGGACATCATTAAAACTGTATGTCAGCATACGAACTTAGTGGGCTTAGCTGTAGCTGAGCATTTGCCACAGGTTGAGATCATCCTGCATCGAATCCTCTCGCGTTTGCCATTGCTGCAGTAAGCGAGCGATAAGACGCAGCAGCTTACAGGTGACTTAGCGTCGTATCCACTCTGGCGCGATATTCGTGTTTACTTCATACCAAGGCCACTGCCAATGCGCGGAGCTGTGCGTAGTGGCCTGCGGCATTTAGCGAAGAAAGCGATACTCCAGCTGGTACCAGTCTAAGCCCAGTCCCCAGTAGTCCTGACACTGTTGCACTAAGACCAAGCCTTGCTTTTCATAAAAGCGGTACACCAGCTGTTAAGTGTTCACCACTACTCGGGTGACGCCCTGCGCTTGCAGCTCTTTAAGCCTAAAGAGCAGTAAGTGTTTGCCCAGTCCTTGGCCTTGCCACTTGGGGTGAATCATACCCCAGCAGAGTTTGCCCGTGGTCTTATCAGCTGTAATGCCAATCCCGCCACAGCCCACAATTGTGCCTGACATGAGCAGTACGTAGTGGGTGGCACCATAATTCGCTAAGTACTGTGTAAAATCAGTTTCCTCGGCAGGAGCAAAGTACTGCGGTGTATCGAGGCGAAGTAGGGCGAGCACGTCTTCTTTGTTAGCATGGCGGTATGCTCGTATTTCCATGAAATGCTATGTACTATCTTGAATCTTTGCACAGAGTATGCGGTGAGTGGCACCCGTATCCTTAGCAAAAAGCTGATGTTTATCGGCGTTAGAGCTAAGCGGTGGCTGTTGCTATGCCCCAGCGACTCATCCTGATGAGGTGTGTTTGCTTGCTTGCAGGCTCATTGCACTCTTGAGGTTAAACGCCACAGTATTAAGCCACAAAAGCAGCTGCTATTACGAGGGCTTTTTTCTCATGAGTGAGCAAAGCTACTTGACAGTAGCCTACCTCAGAGGTGCGTCGCGGTAGCGACGCTGAGGAGGATGCCATTGTCATCTGGTAAAAGTGAGTTTCCAACGATGCAATGGCGTTTGAAGCTCCATTTATCAGGTTTCTGCAGCAAAGAACTTAAACCCACCTAAAAGGCCGATTTTAAGCCAATACAGAGGGGGCAAATACTATAAAGTACCAAGGGGAAACGCTCTCGCTATTACAGCTGCTATTAGTTGTTGTTGCTTACAGCCAGAGGTGTACGGCTGCCTGTGACTCTGATAGAGGATGCTTTGCTCGCACCTGATCTGAAGATAATTGCCGTGAGTCTCCTGTGGACTCATTAATGAGTAGCTTCCAAAAAAGCAAAAGGGCAGCTTGTGCTGCCCTTGCGTTTTTTAGTATGAGCTCTATTTGTTAGTGGCCTCTGCCTCTGCTGCTGTCTCTGGCGATGCAGACGCTGCAGTGCTTGACGCAGCCTCACTCTCACCCTCAGCCACCGCCGTAGTTGGAGCGGCTGCGGCGCTCTCTGCTGGAGTGTTCTCGCTGCTCTCTGCCAGAGCGCTGGTCTCTACCGAACCGCTGGTCGCTGCAGCTGCTACCGTGGACTCGGGGACGGGCGCGGGAGTAGCTGGCGTTTCCGTAGGAGTAGCCGTGGCCTCAGCACTGTTCTCTGTGTTAGCGGCGGCAGTGGTGGTGGCTGCCACTGGAGCGATTGCTTGTACAGCGGTGCGCTTATCAACAGCGGTGATCTCTTCTTCGGTCATATGGCTTAAGCCAATACGCAGGTACATGACCATAGACCAAATGGTGAGAATGGTAGCTACTGCGAGCAGGCCTAAAGACGCATAAATCATGACCTCGTTATAGCGCCACACTAAGAGGGCGATAGCGGTCATTTGGATCGTGGTCTTCCACTTACCCACCCAGTTGACTGCTACCTGCGCGCGCTGGCCAATCTCCGCCATCCACTCGCGTAAAGCGGAAACCACAATCTCACGCGCGATGATCACCATGGCCGGAATGGTGACTAAGAGATTGATATGAGGGAAGAACTCACCTACGTGCACGCTGTAGTACTCAACAATTAAGACTAAAGCAGTGCAAACCATGATCTTGTCAGCTACAGGATCTAAGAAAGCGCCAAACTTAGTGGTTTGCTTTAAGCGACGGGCTAAATAGCCATCAAGCAAATCAGTTAAAGCTGCTACCACAAAGACAATAGCAGCAAACATATTAGAGCTGCTGCTTGGGTAGTAGAAGAGGCCGACAAAGACGGGGATTAAGATCACGCGCAGGAGCGTGAGTATGTTCGGCAAATTGTACATGAGAATAAACAATCCTACAGCCAGAAGGCGTCGCGGATGGTGCAGGCGGCAAGTGGCAAGGTAACCTAAAAGACCCCTAAACGCTGGCTAAAGCAAGCTTTACTTTGCGTTTGAGAGCTGACGGGCATAGTTGTCCTAATGGTGAGTTTTAGGTCACCTACGTGGCAAAAGCCACAAAGGGTGAGGTAGAGCAGAGTAGATCACAGAGGAGCTGGCTTGATAACAAGCTCTGTAGAGATTATAGGCGATAACGGGGCAGTGCTTACGCCTCAAATGGAAAAAAGCCTAAGTCAAAGGTGATTTGTGGAGGGTAGAAAAAACAAAACCCAAGCAAGGTTGCCCCCGCTTGGGTTTAAGTGCCTTAAGGCATATATTGCTTCACACACGGCCTGCGCTCTGGCATGCCGTTTAAGTGAGGATCTTTAGATTACTGCTTCTTAGCAGCGGCAAAGGCGGCAGCCATTGCGTTAGGCACAGAAGCCTGCTGCGTGTTGTTCAGGGTCTCTAAAGCTTCCTTCTCCTCAGCCTCTTCCTTAGCGCGGATGGATAAGGTCACTTGGTGAGTCTTGCGATCGACATTGATGTACTTGGCCTCAACCTCGTCACCAACGTGCAGGACAGTGGAAGCGTCCTCGATGCGGTCGCTGGAGATGTCGTTCACACGGATGTAACCGGTAACGCCCTCAGCTAACTTCACGGTAGCGCCACGAGCGTCGACTTCCTCAACCGTACCGGTTAATAACTCGCCCTTGTGGTGACGCGATAAGTAGTCAGCAAATGGGTCATCAGCAATCTGCTTTAAGCCTAAGGAGATGCGCTCACGATCTGGGTCTACTTGTAAGACGATCGCGGTGATGTCATCACCCTTCTTGAACTCGCGGACAGCGTCCTCACCTTGTTGCTGCCAAGAGATGTCGGACATATGGACTAAGCCATCGATGCCGCCATCTAAGCCGATGAAGATACCAAAGTCGGTGATGGACTTCACGCGGCCGTGGACACGGTCACCACGAGAGTGAGCAGCAGCGAACTCAATCCATGGATTTGGCTTGCACTGCTTTAAGCCTAAGGAGATACGACGACGATCCTCGTCGATCTCTAAGACGCGCACGGTAACGGTATCACCAACGGAGACCACCTTGGATGGGTGGATGTTCTTGTTGGTCCAATCCATCTCGGAGACGTGGACTAAGCCCTCGACACCCTCAAGGATCTCAACAAAGCAGCCGTAGTCAGTTAAGTTGGTGACGCGGCCTTGGATATCGGAACCAACTGGGAAGCGAGCAGCGATGTTGCTCCATGGATCCTCGCCTAATTGCTTCAGGCCTAAGGACACACGTTGACGCTCGCGGTCAAACTTGAGAACCTTAACTTGGATCTCATCGCCGACAGAAACGATCTCGGATGGGTGCTTAACACGCTTCCAAGCCATATCGGTGATGTGTAATAAGCCATCGACGCCACCTAAGTCGACGAAAGCACCGTAGT
>JAHLFE010000228.1 GCA_018884035.1 Candidatus Anaerobiospirillum pullicola | reverse complement strand
TTAGATGTGCTATCGCCAAGTTTTGAGGCTACATCCTTACTTGTGATCGATGCCAGTAAGGGGCATCACTCTTAGGCAAAGGCCGTATATTAGCGGTTTTTGGAAAATCAGGCTCAACTCCACGACGTCAGTTGTTAGGAGCCAAAGACAAGCATTGCTGTCTGTTACTGGCTCTGATCCACATGCCTTTACAATCGCGTTGCGAATAACAGCCTTTTTTCAGATTAGCTGGTGCAGCAGTATTATAGGCAAACATCTTATTTGGCACTGCGCCGCACTCCCCCACAAACAACAAGGGGGAGCGCATCAGCGATGGCTCCCCCTGTAAAAATTCAATAAAACATAACGTAACATCTGCTTACACAGATGTTAGTTGCTGTACTCAAGGCTGAGCACAAGACAACACGTTACACAGTGGTGAATACTATGTAAGGCTCTACCACTGCTGCGAGAGGATTTCATTAACCGATCAGACTTAAGCCTAACTGTGGACGAGTGTTGGCCTGCATCAGCATGGAAGCAGCGGCCTGCTGAATGATGCTTTGTTGCGACAGAGCAGCAGACTCCTCAGCAAAGTCAGCATCTTGGATACGCGAACGCGCATCAGCCTCATTCACAGAGATATTGCTCTGGTTGCGAATCGTAGACTCGAGACGGTTTTGGATAGCACCTAAACCAGAGCGCTGCGTATCAACCTGCTTAATAGCTCGGTCCATGGTGTCAATTAACGCCATAGCAGCGCCAGCAGTGCTAAAACTTACACCAAGAGCGTCAGAGCCATCAGCCAGCGTTGCGTTATCAGCTTTCAAACCTGCTGCAGTAGTCTGGTTAGCAGCTGCGAGACCACCAGCCGCCAACATAGCGCTGAACTTGAAGCCATCTACATTAAACGAAATGGTGTCACCAGAGTTAGCACCTACTTGCAGCTTCATTGCGCCTATAGAACCATTAGCTGCCTTGGCGTTAACACCGTAAATCGTAGTTGTTCCAGTACCTTTATCAGCACCATCTAACACCAGCTTGCCACCGTAAGTGGTCTGCTGGGCAATACGGTTAATTTCAGAAACGAGCTGATTAGCCTCATCCTCTAAGGCTTTGCGATCCTCAGCAGTGTTGGTACCGTTAGCTGCCTGCACAGCCAGAGTACGAATGCTCTGCAGCATGGTGTGGATTTCATCAATGCCGCCTTCAATGGTCTGGGCTAAGGCAATACCATCGTTGGTGTTGCGGTTACCTTGGTTTAAGCCATTGATCTGCGAGGTCAGACGGTCAGCGATCTGTAAGCCAGCAGCGTCATCCTTAGCAGAGTTGATGCGCAGACCAGAGGATAAACGCTGGTAGGTGGTGTTCAGCGCATTGTTGGCGTTGTTAAGGAAGCGTTGACCGTTTAAGCTGGAAACGTTGGTATTGACATAAATAGCCATATGCCAAAAGCCTCACGACGTATGTTTTACTGAGTTTGTGCGGGCGCGTATTAGGTAGCTCACAATGAAGAAGCTGACTTAATACGGCCTCTGTCCCGACCACATCACTAGCTTTTGCTCTATTTGATGTGGCCGACAGCCCCTACAAACCCCTACAAAGAAGTGAGCTTAATAAGCTCGTGGGCTGAAACACCACCCCTTGGCTTTAGGAGAGCTGATTTTGTTCGCCAAACCTCTAGGCGGTTAGACGCCTGTAATAGGAGCAACGGCCAAAACTACTTTAAGTAAGCTGGCATGGAATTTGAAAAAAAAAAAAAATCCCTTATTTAAGCCATTTCTTGCTAAATTAAATGGAGCATAAAATCAAATTGAACTAGGCTTAAAGAAGGTAGATTAAACATAATCTTCTCGTCTATACCAACAAACCAAGCTACATAGCAAGCCACTATCTCGCTCTTGTAGCAACACCACTTTTCACCAGCCCTTATCAGAAACCAAGTTTCAGCCCCAATACGCTTCTAATCTTAATGGCTACAAATCCAGCCCAGCAATCTTCACCAACCAAGCTGCGCAATCAGCCAAAAGCAGCCCTGACTCAATGCAGTGATGCTCTCACATGCGTAAGTGTCGCTGCTGTAAGCTCGCACGTAATTTCCTATGATGGCTGTAGCCGTTGCCTACTAAATCTTACGTCCGCGCAAAAAACCCCTACCGGTCTTCGCATCCGTCTGGTCATTGGTACCCACAATAAGCGTGCCCTTACCCCGTACTGCCACAACTCGCGCCAAGTAGAGCTGGGCAAAATACACCACATCGCTCTCTTGCTCCGCAAAGGAAAAACCATTACGTGAGGCTGCTTCATCTCGATCCGCACTGTGGACTTTCACCAAATCGAGCTCTTCATCGATTAAACCACGGTGGTAGAGGTTCTGCGCCAGCGAGAACAAATCCTCGCGCTGCTGCTTTGCCCTCTCCTGAGCAGCTTGTTGCTCTCGAGCCTTAGCAATATGTTCTACAGCACTGATCGCCTTATTACCTGACACCGGTGCAACAGCAGCATCATCCGTGTTTGCAGTGGCGTCAGTATCACTATCAGCGTAGGCATAATGCTGTGGCTCTTGAGCATCAAAGTCATTCCAGTAGCCATGGTGTTTCGCCGCAATCTGTAACACCGCATCCAAGGACTCTTGCTCCATTGAAGCGGCTTGCTGTTGCTGTCGCTGCAGATAGTCCTCATGAGCTGCTGCTACATACTCATTGAGCGCGGCAGTATACAGCGCCGGATTGGTCGTGGCTAAACGTAGAGGAAACGTCAGCCCACGCATCTCTGTGTTTACCGGCTGCGCCTGCTGTGTCTTTTCTGCTGCTTCAGCCCCTGCGCCCTGAGCCATTTCTACCATCCCCAAGAGCGCTATAAAGGCCACTATGCGCAGTACCCTTGACCACCAACTTGGGCACACCATGCCCCCACGTCCATGAGCATGGACGCGGACATAGCGCTCTCCTGTTAGTCGGTCTTTGCCCATAGCAGTCGTACTCTTGAGCCTGCCCTTGTTAACCCAAAAGCAGAGCAATACCTTGCTCGCTCTTACAGGCAACACAGCACTTCTTTTGTCTCACAGTCTCTCGCAAAAAGTGGAAAATCCTGCTACGTACAGTCTCAATCCAATTCCACTTCGGTGCAGCCCTATATGCAGAGCCCTTCCCCAAAAAACAGCCTATTTAAGATCTTGGTTAAGTTGATAGCAGCAGCATCAAGGCAGATCTTGAGAACAAAGAAGATCAACAGTCATAATAACAGCAAAGGTAGCAGCTGACTATGCTCAAAAGGCTCAGATAGCCAAAAATCAGATGTTGGGCAAATTTAAGCCGAAAATGCAGGCTACACTGGCAGTGGGCATCCTAAGCCCCAGCCTTATCTTCTTGGTTTTTCCACCGCTAAAGCCACAAATGGTAGCTACTACCTTAGATACCTTGCACTTAGGCCACACTTACAGCGCCCGCCCCTGCAGCACTACTGCCAAAAGCAACACGACCTCTAACAAGCTGATAAACACAGTGGTTATGGGCATGAATAAGAATCTCTCAAGGCACTTGCGCGCAAAGTGAGGCACTTACCTCAGTTTCGTGGCATAAGCTCCTTGTTTTAACCTACATTACTCTTAAAAAAGTGACCAAGAAACGCCTTATTTATGCCCTTGGTAACAATGAAGCTAGACCGCCTCACGCTCGGTATCTCTATCTGGTTACGCCTTTCCTCTGTCCTCTGTTTTTTCTCCAACATGTAGTCACAACTTACCGCCCTGTGACCGTGCGCCTAACTGAACAAGAAACCGCATGATAGAATGAGGCAAAGCAGCTACACGCATGCATCCAAGGGAATGGCATAGTGGCTTTAAGCTCTATACCCAAAAGATTTACCCAAAAGACTCTCCCACGCCGCTGGTAGCGCAGTGTTAAGCCCGCTGGAAACATGAGGAAGCACCACCTCATAACCAGCTCGCAACACTCCCCAGTAAAAGCAGTCCCACTCCCCATGAAATAAGGTTGCTTGGCTTAAAAACAGCATGTGTGAGTTGTTTAGACCTGAGTTTCTATCGCTCTCCTCTACGGCCTCTGCAAAGCCTTTACTGGCCATCAACGCTGCCACCGCACCACAGTGCCTGTAGCTTGAGGCTACTGCTAACAGCAGGACGGAAAAGCATAGCCTCTAAAAGCGCTATCTCAGACACAAAGGCTTGGTGGGTAATGCTTAACGAGATAACGCTGCGTAAAGGTCTTCTGTAGGGTACTACTCCCTCACATGGGGCCGCTTGAAGGTGATAAGCCACCACAGCAAGCGTCCCTATATGGAATGAGGCCCTATACTGACTGAGGTTAGAGGTTAAAGCCTGACGATGACTTCCAGCACAGAAACTCACTGGTGCAGAAAACAGGTGCTTTTGGCAGGCATTCACTTGCCTGAGCATAGTTGCGGGTGATCACATGCACAACAACGTCAACCAAAGATTGCAGCGCACTGCTAATGAACAGGCCGCAGCTACCTCTTTGCGTCTGCAAGCTGCTGAAAAGCAGAGCACGGAGAGCGCTAAGACGCCGAGCATGAATCGCCCAGCCACCACTCAATACCTCAATATCATTTCTTATGAGCAGGACGAGGTAGGTGATGTCCTCGCTCGCTCTATGTCTAAGCTCAAGCAAAGCCTCTCACAAGCTGCGACTACCACTGCGCAGCAAGACAGTGGCATGCTTGACGACAGCGCGAACAAGGTAGACAGCCAAGCGGAAAAGATGGCCGTCTACAGTAAGCTTGCAGGCAAGATCATTAACCGTGATCAGGCACTGCAAGAGCGCGTGGCGCAAAACCTCTCCACAAGCAAGCGCTTAGTGCGCTCGCGTGATGCTGCAACCTCTTTGCAGCAGGCCATGGATAAGTTACCGGCGCAGTTAAAAGAGGGTACTAACGCCGGTCGTGATCTCGCCAAATTCATGGTCGAGAACTTAGTCAGCCTCACTGACACCAAAAACATGGGTGCCGGTTTAGAGCGTGACTTAGCTGTACGCCAAGTGGCTGTGCCTAAGCACCAGCCTAACCTGCGCGTACAACAGGCTAGTCAAAAAGTGCTTGCCGCCTCGATTGCTTATATCCAGAGCAATCAACCTGAGGTCTTAGCCGCCTTAAAGAACGCCCCTGCTACCAGCGATAACGCCGCTGCCAACACCCAGACGACGGCGCAGGCTATGACGCAGTACCTGCATCAGGCCTTAAACGAGTTTCCAAACGACTCTACCTACCTCGATATCTTTAAGCAGAACCGTAGTCAGCAAACCAATGAGGGCTACGCTGATAAGATGAGCGAGGAGATCGCACAGCGTATCCACGACCTCATCGCGAAAGCGGCGAACACCGCTAAAAGCGGTAACCTCATTAAGCTGAGCCCTGAAGAAGCTGCTAACTTCGAGCACATTGTCCGTGACGCGCAACAGCATGTACAGAATAATGGCTTGCGCTCAATGGAGCGTATCTTCAGTCAGGCGACAACGAGCACGGGGGCCCCTGTCCAAAACTCCACTGGGACGCCTAATGCTAACGCACAAGCTAATGCCGCAGGTGCTAGCACGGTAACTCAAGAGCAAGGCACCATCATCAATCAGGCACTGCTCTCTCCTGCTGAAGAGGATGCCCTCACCGAGCAAGCCTTAAAGGTAGCTGACCGCAATACCAAAAACGAGCACGTCCGCAATCTCTCTTTGTCTGACCTGTCCTCACGTGCCGCTAAGCTCCAAGAGGAGTTTCGTGCTGAGAGACAGCGTATGGTGCAAGAGGGTAAGCTGCCTAATCCTGCTATCCCACCTCAAGATAACTTTGCAGATGACGAGGCTCTGTTTACCAAAGCCCAGTCCTCTAATCGTGCGCAAACGGGTGCCCAAGTTGAGGCTAATAGCCGTGTGCTCAATGAGGCCCTCATTAAGGCTCGTTCAGCCTTAGAAAGCCGCATCTCTCCCCCTCTTAATACTGAGGCTAAGAGCACCAGCACACAGCAAGCACAGGCGGCAAACACCCAGCAAGCTCCAGCGAGCACTTCGACCACCAGTAATGCCACTAACGCTGGCACTACTAACACGGCTAGCAACACTACCGCGCCAAGCCAAGTCCACGGGCAGACCTTAAATCAGACGGCGCCAGCGCAGAGCAATGCTGCTACTGCCCAGCAACCTGCGGCTAATGCGACCACGCAAGGTGCAGCTAACGCTAGCAACACCATTAACCAAACGGCCCAGTCTACCCAGCAGCCCCAAGCACAGGCGCAAGCTCAGAGCACCACGACGTCAGCACCTGCGCAACAAACAGCAGCTAACACCAATACCTCTAGCACTAATGCGCCTGTAAGCAGCAACCCAGCGCCCGCCCCTGCTCCTGAGACTCCTGCTCAGGGTAATACTGCGGCCAATCAATCTACTACAGCGCCCGCCCCTAACACCTCGGCCCAGCAGAGTACTGCCCCTACGCAGCAACAGTCTGCGCCACAAAGTTCAGCCCATGCTCCACTACCACAGAGACAAGCAGCTGAGGATAGGGTAACGACGCTAAACTTTGATCAGAACACCCTGCATAATACCTCGCTTAATCTGTCCTATACCGCTGTACAGAGCTCGATCTACGGCGATATGGACATTATGCCTGGTATGACCATTCCGGTATCTCACTTTGGTGACTATACCGATGGCAACATGCAGCCTAACAAAGCGGCATTAGATGCCTTACAGCAACAGGCTCATAGAATCTACAATCAGGTACGTAATGAGTCGGCACCCACGCCCGCTCCTGCGCCAGTAGTCAGTGATGCTGACGAGACGGTACAGCAACAGGCACAGCAAAACCAGCAAGCCACGCAGCAAGCACAGCGTCCTGCCACCGGCACCCCTGTACCTACTGCTGACGGCGTCATTGAAGCTAAGCCACAGGCACCTTTACAACAGCAGCAACAACCTGCTCAGCAAACACAACAGACACAGGCTCCTGCCCAAAGCACCACTACCTCACAGGTAGTAGCTGACGGTAATGAGGTGGTGCAGCAACAGCAGCAAGTACAGCAAAATCAGCAAGCTACCCAGCAAGCGCAACGCCCTGCTACTGCTACCTCTGTACCTGCTGATGACGGCGTCATCGAATCTAAGCCACAGGCTCCGCTACAGCAGCAACAGCCTACGCAACAAACACAACAGCAAGCACAGACTCCTGTGCAAAGCACCACATCTCAGGTAGTAGCTGATGGCGATGAGGCTGTACAGCAACAGCAAGTAC
>JAHLFE010000227.1 GCA_018884035.1 Candidatus Anaerobiospirillum pullicola | reverse complement strand
ACGTAAGATATGAGGTGTGAGGGCAAATACACACCTTAAGATGAATGGTGCAGGTGAGTCTAAGCTTACCTTAGGGCGATGCACCATGATTACCCTAAAGTACGTCATCTATTAAGTAAATCGCTCCTAAGGCACTCTTTTTTTCCTGCCCGCCCCTCCTTCGCCGCCGCATTCTCCTCCTTCCCCACCCAAAACCGCCTCCATTCACCGCTTCCCTCTACCCGTGCCGTCGCACAAAAATCCCAGAGCTGACGCATCTTATGTCCCTGATAAATCAGCTTTTCTTGACGAGGGTCATGCTGTAGCAGGTGCTGATCCCTTATCCGGAAAGCCGTATCAGCCGTGCAAACGCCTTGTATTTAAGCCGTAATTTAGATGCGTCGGCTCTGCAAAAATCCTATCGCCCCCATCACTCTCAGCTATAATGAGAGGATTTTTGGCCTTGCTCAGCTTGGGGTGCCTAAAGACGCCATCACCTTACTACGCTGTACCGCTCCTTGCCATGGACGGTGGCGACCACATTAAGCAGAGCAGAGTCGGAGTTTTTCTCGCGCGGAGTGCATGCGATGCTTAAGTTCTTTGCTACCTGTCCTAAGGGACTGGAGAGTCTCCTCTTCTCTGAGTTGCAGCAGCTTAACTGCAAGGCAGTAAAAGAAACTGTGGCCGGTGTGGCTTTTAGTGGTGACCTCACCACCGCCATGCGTGTCTGCTTGCACAGTCGCTTAGCCTCGCGTGTCCTTTACGAGCTTGTGACCTTTAACTGTGAGGATGACTCTGACCTCTATTTAGGTGCCCACGGCGTCGCCTATGAGCAGTACTTTTCTGCCGACAAAACCATTGCTGTGACCTTCAATGGCAGTAATAAGGCTATCCGCAATACGCAGTATGGCGCCTTACGTGTTAAAGACGCTATCTGTGACCACTTCGTCGCTCGCTCCTTACCACGTCCTAATGTCGAGCGCCATCACCCTGATGTCCACATTGTGGCTACCTTGCGTAAGGGTGAGTGCACGGTAAGCTTAGACCTCTCTGGTCAAGCGCAATTTTGGCGCAATTACCACCGTACTACCGGTGTCGCGCCGCTCAAAGAGAATCTGGCGGCGGCCATTGTGCTGCGCTCTGGTTTTACGGGGCAGGAAAACTTTGTCGACCCCATGTGCGGCTCGGGTACCTTACTTTTAGAAGCCGCTGCTATAGCTACGGATTTAGCTCCAGGCTTACAGCGCGAGAACTTTGGCTTCTTCCACCTCAACTTTTTCACCAATCCTACCCCCGCCTCAGAGCTGTCGCCGTTGCCTGAGGCGGAGCTGGTAGCGCCAAGCTCTGACGCAGCAGACTCTGCTGATATAGCAGCGGCTGCGCTTTGTGGTGAGCAGGTATGGGCACAGCTCAAGGCTGCCGCCCAAGCTAAGTTTGCTGCAGGCTTAGAGCGCGTTAAAGATGCAGGCGTGCAGTTTAGAGGCTGCGACAGCGACGACTACGTCTTAGGCTTAGCTCGTGACAATATCGAGCATGCCGGTTTAAGTGAGCTTATCTCTGTCAGCACCTGTAAACTTACAGACTTTACTAACCCGTGCACGAACGACTTGCCTTGCGTGGTGGTGACTAACCCACCATATGGCGAGCGTATGGGCAATTTCAATGAGCTCATTGCTCTTTACACTACCTTAGGCCAGAAGCTGCGTACCTGCTTTAGTGCCGGTACAGCGGCGGTGATTTCCTCCTCGCCAGAGCTGCTGTCTTGCTTACGCTTAAGCCGCGATAAGAGTTATCGCCTCTTTAATGGTGCGTTAGAGTGCCAGCTGCGCGTCTTTACCTTACGTGGCGGCAGTGAAGATGTCAGAGCGCCACAAGGTGATACGACAGAGCAAGCCCCCGCACAAGGTGCGCAGGCCACCACAACTCCAAGCGGCGCTAGCACGGCTGGCCTTGAGGCGGAGGTGCTGCCTTTTGCCAATCGCTTACGCAAAAACCTCAAGCACTTAAGCAAGTGGGCCCGTCGTGAGGAGATCTCGGCTTTTCGTGTCTATGATGCGGACTTGCCTGACTACAATGCCGCCATCGATCGCTATAACGAGTACTACGTCATCCAAGAGTACCAAGCGCCAGCCTCAATTAAGCCGCATGTAGCGCAGCGCCGCCTGCTTAACATGATTGCTGCCACCATTGACGTTACTGGTGCAGCGGGTAATCAGGTCATTGTGAAAAGCCGTGAGCGACAAAAGGGGGAGTCCCAGTACGAAAAGCGTGAGGATGCGACCGGCATCTTTATGACCATCTACGAGGGGCAAGCTAAGTTTGAGGTTAACCTCTACGACTACCTCGATACCGGTATCTTCTTAGATGCCCGTCCTCTGCGTCGTTTGCTTTCTCAGCTGTGTGCAGGCAAGAGCTTTTTAAACCTCTTTGCCTACACCTGTACCGCTACGGTTATGGCTGCTTTAGGTGGGGCGACGCGCACTAAGTCGGTCGACATGAGCCATACCTACTTAGAGTGGGGCCAGCGTAATCTCAAGTTAAACGGTATCGACCTGCAAGCGTGCAATGAGCTGGGGCAACTACGGCATAGCCTAGAGCAGGCGGACTGCCTTGCCTATTTATCCACTGCGCATGGTGACGAGCGCTTTGATGTGATTTACATCGATCCCCCAACTTTCTCTAACTCCAAGCGTATGGAGCGCAGCTTCGAGGTGCAGCGTGACCATGTGCAGTTACTGGGGAACCTCACGCGCCACTTAGAGGATCAGGGCGTGGTGGTCTTCTGCACCAATAAGCGTAACTTCACCTTAGCTGCTGAGGAAGTGGCGGCTTTTGGTTTTAGTGTGGAAAACATCACCGCACAGACCTTTGACCCTGACTTTAAGCGCGATCCGCAGCTGCATACCTGCTTTAAGCTCACTTACAACCGTGCGCAGCAGGTAAAGGAGCCTGAAGCCTTGGTGAGCAACACGCAGCAGCCACGCTGGTCGCGGCAGCTGCAGGAGAAAGGCAGTATGGCCTTTTCCTTGGATGAGCTTGAGGAGGCAACCGCCTCGCAAGAGGCGCTGGCTTTTCCTGAAGAGCGCCGCGAACGTATTGACACACACGGTGGCGAGCGTGCGTCACGCCGTAATTTTGCTGCTGGTGAGCGCCAGCAGGGTGGAGAGCGTCGCTTGGACGTTGGCGGTGAGCGTCGTGATCACGGTCAGAACCAAGGACAGGCCCGTGGCAGCGGGCGCTCCGCACGTGATGAGCACCGCCCACGGTCTGAGCGTAGCTCTAGCGCGGAGCGTGCTCCACGTGCTGAGCGCATTCCACGTGGGGGGCGTAATCTACGCAGCAATGAGCGTCAGCCAAATAAGAGCCGCACCGTGCGCGTGTGGGGGCCTCAAGGTGTCAAGGAGATTAAGTAAGTGGCGCTGATTACTCTGATGCAAGGCTCGCTAGCCTACGGTGATGAAGCTCTGCTCTCCAAAGCTGATTTTGCCCTCGAAGAAGGCGAGCGCGTCTGCTTAGTCGGTCGTAATGGCACGGGCAAGTCCACGCTGTTAAAGCTCTTTGCCAGTGAGATCGAGCTTGACTCGGGACGTCTCATTCTGCGTGAGGGCTTAAATGTCCAGCGCTTAGCTCAAGACCCACCGCAAGATGCTAGCGGCACCGTCTATGGTATGGTGGCCCGTGGTATTGATGTGGTGGGAGAGGCCTTAGCGCGCTTTAAAGAAAGTACCTCTGCCTCGGAGCAAGAACAGTTAGCGAGCTTTATTGAGCAGCATGATGGCTGGGTTAAGGATGCGCTGATCTACAAAATCCTCAACCGTATGGATTTAGATCCAGAGCTGTCTTTAGCCGAGCTCTCTGGTGGCTGGCGCCGTAAGGTGGCCTTAGCGGCAGCGCTAGCCAATGAGCCGCAAGTGCTGCTCTTAGATGAGCCTACCAACCACTTGGACATTGGCACCATTGCGTGGCTTGAAGAATACCTGCAAGGATTTCGTGGTACCACCATCTTTATCACTCACGATCGTACCTTTGCTGATGACCTCGCTACGCGCATTGTGGAGTTAGATCGAGGTCAGCTCTATAGCTACCCTGGCTCCTTTGATGAGTATCTGCGCCTACGTGATGAGCGCTTACGCTTAGAGGAACTGGAGCGGGCTAACTTTGATCGTGTCTTAGCCGAGGAAGAAGCGTGGATCAGACGTGGCGTTAAGGCACGTTTAGCCCGTAATGAGGGCCGTGTGCGCAATCTGCAGGCGATGCGCGAGGAGCGAGCGGCGCGCCGTGATCGCCAAGGACGCGCTATCTTAAAGATTAGCGAAGCCGATCGCTCCGGCAATATCGTCTTTGAGGCCCGTGACATCACCGTCACTTACGAGGGTAAGGACATCATCAAGGACTTTTCCCCGACGGTGATGCGTGGTGATCGCATCGGCATTGTGGGGCCAAATGGTGCTGGTAAGACCACCCTTATTAAAGTCTTAATGGGAGCGCTCAAACCAGATCACGGTCATGTGCGCATCGGTACCAATGTGCAGATTCAGTACTTTGACCAATACCATGAGCAACTGGATCTGGAAAAGACCGTGGCTGATAATGTGGCTGAGGGCAAAGCTGAGGTGTGCATCAATGGCAAGAACGTGCATGTGCTCTCCTACCTCAAGAACTTCCTCTTTACGGCACGGCGGGCGCGATCTCCGGCTAAAGTCCTCTCCGGTGGTGAGAAAAACCGCCTGATGCTGGCGCGTATCTTTGCTCGTCCTTGCAATGTGCTCATTATGGATGAGCCGACCAATGATCTCGACTTGGAGACCTTGGACTTACTTGAGGAGCTTTTACAGACCTTCCCTGGTACCGTGTTGGTCATCAGTCACGATCGGCGCTTTATCGATGAGTTTGCCACCGAGACGTGGGTCTTTGAGGGCCGTGGTCACATTGAGAGTGTGGTCGGTGGCTGGCGTGATGTTGAGGCTTACTACCGCCGCACTGGCCGTAAGGCTACTGAGGTGGTAGCTGACCACAGCAAGGAAGAAGCACTGGCGGCACAAGCGGCGGCTAAAGAAGCAGCTCAGGCCGCAAAGCAAGAGGTGGCTGCAACGGAGGCAAATGCTGCTGGGGCGGGCGCTGGTAATGGCGGCAGCAAGAAGAAGCTGTCCTTTACGGAGGCGCACGAGCTGGAGCTACTTCCTGAAAAAGTTGAGCAAAAGGAAGCAGAGTTAGCGCAGATCGATACAATGGTCGCAGACCCTAAGCTCTATGCCCAAGGGGCAGAGGAGATTAAGAAGGTGCAGCAGCAACGTCAGCAGGTGCAAGCGGAGCTCGATCAGCTCTATGCGCGCTGGGAAGAGCTGATGGCCAAAGCTGAGGCTTAAGGAAAGAGTGATTTAATAAGCGACGGCTGCATGGCTTAGAGCTAGCAACGTCACCTATCTTAAGATGCAGGAGGCAGGTGATCTTGAGCTTGTCTGCAGATGGGGCACTCATGATTGCCTTAAATGCCATCACGCCATCTATTAAGTCAGTTTTTCCTCAGCGGAGCTTTAGTGCGTGCAGTAGAGTTTGGCACCTTTAAGGAAAGGGGTACCCAGTGCTCATTGCAGCAAACGGCCGCAGTCCTAGACGGTGGCGTGATCAGGGTAGAGGAGATAAGAGTCTTGACCACCATTAGTAATATCGATCTGCACAGTCATACTACGGCCTCCGATGGCGCTTTAAGTCCAGAGAAAATAGTGCAGCGTGCCTATGCCCGTGGCCTCAATGTGCTGGCTATTACTGACCACGACTTAGTGGCGGGTGTAGCTGCTGCGGTGGCGGCGGCACAAGAGGGCAACGCTAAGCTGAGAGCGCACGCGCCTGATATGCCGCAAGAGGATTTTCTCTACGGCACAGGCACAGTGATTGGCGTAGAGCGTGGTGTCTTAGAGCGCACGCCTGAGGAGCGCCAGTTGACC
The DNA here is from genome assembly GCA_018884035.1 of Candidatus Anaerobiospirillum pullicola. Classification (GTDB taxonomy): domain Bacteria; phylum Pseudomonadota; class Gammaproteobacteria; order Enterobacterales; family Succinivibrionaceae; genus Anaerobiospirillum; species Anaerobiospirillum pullicola. The sequence goes on along the minus strand of JAHLFE010000227.1, from coordinate 10,551 downwards.
ATTATTCCTGGCGTAGAGTTCTCGACGCTGTGGCAAGAAGAGCAGATTCATGTGGTGGGGCTTTTTGTGGATATCACCCATCCGCAGCTTTTAGACTTAGAGGCCAATCGTAAAGAGGCACGGCAAAAGCGTGCGATTGCCATTGGTGACAAACTAGCTCGCTTAGGCATTGAGCAAGCTTATGAGCGCTGTGTGGCCGCCGCACTGCCAGGGGCGGCGATTACCCGTGGCAATTATGCTCGCTTGATTTTTCAGGACGGCAAAGCCAAGACGGTAGATGATGCTTTTCATCGCTTCTTACGGCGGGGGCAGCCTGCCTATGTGCCAAGTGAGTGGGGCCCAGTAGATGAGGTGGTAGCTGCCATTAAGGCCGCCGGAGGTGTAGCAGTGCTGGCTCATCCTCGGCGCTATAACATCTCTAATCAGCGCTTACGCAAGCTGATTTACGAGTTTCGCCAATATGGTGGTGAGGCGTTGGAGGTAGCGTCGTCACAGCAAAAGCCAACAGACAGAGAATACCTCACCCATCTGTGTGAGCAGTATGAACTGCTGGCAAGTTTAGGCTCGGACTTCCATGCCGAGGGCCCGTATCGCGATCTGGGGCAGAATATTGATCTGCCAGAAAAGCTCACCCCTGTATGGTCGTTACCGGAGGCCCTTAAATTTGGTCTGGAGCCATCCTTTAAGCAGCGGGTGGTGCATGTGTCCTACAAAAAGGGCTCCGCAGAGTAGAGGTGTAAGGCATAAGCCCCTAAGAGGCTCTTGATGCAGGCAGGCTTTTACTGCATGGAGTGCCTTTGTTGTTTAGGGCTATCGTGGCTAGCGCCGTACCTTGAGTGTTAGTCACAAGTAGATCTCTCTGGGGTAAAAGTCGTAGCTTAGCGGTTTGAGAAAAAGCAGCTGCAACTCCTCGACGTTAGAACACCACCTTAAGTACGCGGTGAGTTCTGCTCTTGTAGCCTGCTTGTGCTACTATCCTTGTCATCATCATCATCATCATCATCACCACTACCAGTAGTCTGCTAGGAGCGTACATGCTGCTCGATTCTCCACAGCTGCAAGAGTTTGCGGCACGCCATAAGTTCTCTTTGCTCTCTGAGCAGGAGTACCAAAATCAGTTTGAGTACTTGCGTATATCTGATCAGGATCGGCAACAAGCTGACAAGGAGTACGCTGAGCTGCAAGGCTCTGTGGTAAGCGCCTTAAGCTGCGCTTTGGCCAAAGTGCGCCACAATCTCAACCATTATGGGATTAACCCCAACTACATTCCTCTTGCAGCGGACATGATGTCGCTGTGGATGGTGTTAGGTGTCTTACGCAACAAAGCCTTGCACAGTGAGCACACTGAGGACGATGCTTCTTATATTGTGCAGTATGCGCGCATGACGAATCTGCTCCCTAATGTAGGCGACCCCTCCTATGATCTAACCCCGTTCTACTTTGAGCCTGTAAAGAAGCTGTTAAGCACTGCTGAGGCTGAGGAGCTGTTTACGCGCTACTTCTCGTGGGCGTGGCAAGATATGCAGGCAGCTATGGCCGCTGATGCGGACGCAGCGGCAGCAGATGCAGCTGTAGCTGAGAGCTGGCTGCAGAGCTATATGGCCAAACCTTTGGCGGTGCAGCCAAGCTTTACCGATAATAAGCTGTTAGACCGGCTGTCGGTGCTGGAAATCTCCCACAAGCAAGTTATTGTGAGAGAGACGGATCAGCTTCAGGATCTGGTGCAGGGCTTGCGCGGCTATAAGGGCAGTTTGTTGCTCAAGCTCGCTGACGACAGGTTCATGCCGGATGAGCAACTGAAAATGTGTGAGGTCTTGCTGAAGAAAAAGACCCACAAAGACACGCTGGTTGCGCGCAGGACTGATGGCTTCGCCACAGATGGTTACTCTATCTACTTCATGCCAGCGGAGTGGTTTAACCTGTCGGCGTTTCATTTCGAGGATGCGGCGTTCAAGCGCTTCAAGTACGTGATGGCGTTCATGGACAAGGGCGAAGAGTCTTTCATCGATTACGATAAGGTGGAGATGACGCCTAAAGAGATCGAAGAAGATTACCATGAGCCTGACGTGTTACACGATCCAGTCGATATGGAGAAGCTCAGAGCGCACACCACGTTCTACGCTACGCGGTCTTTAATCAGAAGTGCTAATGACATCATCGGTGCTTTGCATTGGGATGCGATGAGATTTTTCTCGATGAATTATGGTATGAGCACGATTCTCGACAGTGAGTGCGAGAGTAAAGGAAAAGCCTTGTCCGGCTGTGAGGAGGTGGCTGAGAAGATCATCGCTTATACCTCGAATCTGATCTCTGATCCGAGCGTGTCAGCAGAGGATAAAAACAAGCTGGTGCAGTGGATAGAGTCGACTTCTGTCTACGACAAGTTCCTGCTGACGGCTAACTACTTCTTAGCGCTGGCGGAGAAACTTGAGCTGGCACCAGCTGCGGTTGCTGAGACCACGTCTCAGGCTAAAGCCGCGCCAAAGGCCACAGCGAAGGCAAAGAGCACTACTACCAAAGCCAAAGCCGCGCCAAAAGCCACAGCGAAGGCAAAGAGCACTGCCACCAAGGCCAAAGCAGCTACAAAGGCCACAACCAAGGCTAAGAGTGCGGCCACTGAGGGGGAGAGCAAAGCCGCGCCAAAGGCCACAACCAAGGCTAAGAGCACTGCTACCAAGGCTAAAGCCGCCCCAAAGGCTAAGACCTCTAAGGCTAAAGCGGCCACTAAAGCCGACTAAGGCCTCGTCCTGACCGCGCTGGAGGGGGCTTTACGCTCACTTTCTCGCTAAAGAGCAAAGAGCTGTCGCTCTCACGGCTTGCCTGATAGTAGTCGCTACAGAGGTGGTGACAGCCCCAAAGAGCGTTTCCTCACAGCAAAAAGGCACGTCCCTGTCTGGGCTCGTGCCTTTTTAATTTGCAGTGTGGGTAGGGGTTAGCACTTAAGCTCGCACTTGGCGTAAGCGGTAAGCAGCCGTGATCTTGGTGTTTTCTTTACCTTAAAGTTAGGAGAGAGCCATGCGCTCCGAGCTAATGGTCGTTATTGGTGCCACCTCAGAGATTGCTGCTGCCACTGTGCGCTTATGGGCCGCAGCGCAGAGATGGCGCTTTTGCCTTCTCGGGCGCAATGCCGAGGCGGTGGTGTCCTTAGCTCACGAGATATCATCACTAAGCGGACAAGAGGTGTTTTATGGCGCGTATGACGCGCTCTGGAGCGCTGCGCAGCAAGACACCTTATGGCGAGCTCTGACCTTAAGTGTGGTATCAGAGCAAGCGCCAACAGCGGCCATGCAGGAGTCGCTATCTCTGTGCGTGGTTAGCCCCACAGGTGAGAGGCAGAGCTTGTCACAACTGCCTGTTAGCGTCGAGGTAGCCGCTGTCTTTTGTGCTGTGGGCTATTTGGGCCCCCAGCAACAGGCACAAACTGACGATGCGCTCTGTGCGCGTATCTTCACCTGCAATTACAGTGGTCTGCTGCCGTTGCTTAACCTGCTGCTAATTACTTTGAGCAGCGCGGGCAGGGGAAGTTAGTGGTGATTAGCTCAGTAGCTGGTGAGCGCGGCCGTGGCTCCAATTACTTTTATGGCGCCGCCAAAGCAGCGATGACTGCGTACTTGTCAGGCTTGCGCATTCGTCTTACTAAGAGCACGCAGGGGCGGGTGCAGGTGCTGTCGGTCTTGCCAGGCTATGTACGCACTAAGATGGTGGCAGGACGGCAATTGCCTGCACTGCTGACACCAACGCCAGAGCGCGTGGCTGCTGACATTGTGCGCGCTTGTGAGCACAGGCGTAATGTGCTGTACACCATTTGGCCATGGTATGTGATTATGGCTGTGACTCGCCATATCCCCGAGTGCATCTTTAAGCATTTGCATCGCTTTTAGATCCAGTTCTGCGCTGTAGCGTTCAAAGTGACAATAAGAGCAGAGCACGATCCCAACAGGTGCTACCACTTAGACTTAATAAACGCGAACCTAAGAGTAAACAGCGCAACGTAAAGCGTCATAACCATACTCCTCAGGGTAATTAAGATGCCACAACCAGCTTGTAGTCTCTATAGCTGTCTCGTGCAACACTAAGCCTCATGAGGCATCGCCGTACACCAAGAGCATCATCAAGCCATGGCGGGCTGAAGTTCGCGTGTAAGCTTAGACTCTCTTGTAGTAGAGCAGTGGCTCTTTGCTGCTTTTTCGGCCTGAGGACAAAAAAATCCGATCGCCCAGTAAGCGCTTACTGGAGGTCGGATCGGTCATCATTAAGTAGCAGGGAGTAGAAAGCAGTTGAGAAGAGGTTAGGGGAGGTTAGGGGAGTGCTACAGGACGTGTGGACAAAAGCATACTGCTGCGCTTTAGGTGCGAGAGCGTTTTCCCCCTTGCTCCTGCAGAGTATTTTCCCCCTATTTATTGGCTTAGAATCGGCCTTTGAGGTGGGGTTAAGCCCCCTTGAGGCAGAAACCTAATAGAGATCATCAAGCGTCGCTACCGCGACTTATCTCTAAGGTAGATTAATGGCAAGTAGCTTTGCACACACATGGGGGAAAACGCCCTCTTAGGTGCTGTAGGCTTGTTTTGCGCTGCTGCTGCGGAGTGGCTCCTACGAGCTGTGCTGTCCTGAGGGCACGTTTGGCTTAAAGCCCATTACCCTTTCGAGGAGTTTAGAGCGCAGCGGCTTGGGTTCTAGTCCGAGAGCGGCTAAGCGTCCCTTGGTTTTTACTACTTCATGGTAGTGTGCGTTACGTTCTTGATTCTCGCGCTCGATCTCTTGCAGGCTTTTACCTGCAATGCTCTTACGCAAAGAGCGCTGCGGTGCACCTGTCTGTGCCAAAGTGCTGTTTGGTATCGTAGCGTGCTGTCCTTGGGATGCACTAACGGTGGTGTGAGCTGCGGCCACCTGCTGTGGTAGTGGCTGAGGTAGTGGCTGTGACTGTGCCTGCGGCGCGGTCGTTACATCCGTTGTACCGTCGTAATGATCTCTACTGCCATGTGGATGATAAGCGCCATTGGCACCAGAATCATGGTGATCACGGTGAGCGGGTAAACCTGCTTCTTGCACCATGCCCACATTGGTAGCAGCCGCTGCTGCCCCGCCTTGAGAAACGCCAGCACCTTCTGCCACAGTGAAGGCTGTTGTTCCTTGTTCGTTGGCGCTGAGCCTGGGAGAGCTGCTGTTATAGCCTGTGTTTGCCAGTTGTGGTGTGGCTGGTTCAAGGGCCGAGATCGGCACGACGATGCTGTGACCGGCTTGCCATGAGGCTTCTGCTAATAAGCTCTGGGCTTGCGTAAAGTCCTGCACCGCTTGCTGCGCCTGCCGCAGGGCCTGTTGTTCGGCGGCCGTGAGTGCATTGTTTTGCTGTTGTAGCGCTTGCACTTGCTCATGGTGCAGCGCCATCATCGTTAAAGAGGCGCCTGCTGGGGTAAGTGGTACTTTAAACTGCTTGTTCCTAACGTACATGTAGTTGTCAGCGTCATTGCCTTGTCCAAAGCACGCGTCACTTACCGTGAGGTTACCTTGGCTGTTGCTGTTGTTGCCGTTACTGCCGCTGTCACGGTGAAACTCGCAGTCGCTGTCTGCAGACACCGCGTTACGCGCAGGGCTGTTGCTGTCGTGGCTCTGGGTGCCGTTAAGAGGCTGCTCGCCACTAGGTTTGTTAGACATAACAGCTTTAGCTGCTGCCGCCAGTGCCAGCGGGGAAGCGTGACTACGGGAGAGCACGCTCGTTTGTGCTACTGCAGGGTTAATGGCGAGAGAGGCCAGCAGTGTCGTTGGCCCGTAGCCCTTTTGGATGAGCGCCATCATTTGTCGCTGTAAGTTCGTAGGCAGAGGCAGGGGAGTGTTGTTGGTGGTAGTGTTTGCTGGCATCTCAGTTTGTGGCGCAGCAGGCTGATTTTGCTGTTGCTGTTGCTGTTGCAGCTGCAGTTGTAGCTTCTGCATTTGGATTTGCTGTTGCCAAGAGCTCTTGGCCTGTTGTGGTGACGGCCCCTGCGCTTGTGGCGCTGGCGCTTGGTGGTTATTGGAGTTCATCTATCCTCCGGACAAAGGTGCAGGGCGGCGCTTGAGGGGGTAAAACGACGCGCTGCTGTATGGTGGTGGCCTAGGTTAGGGCGCTCAGTTCGCGTGAGCCTTAGACTCAGGCCGGTGTTGGTAGGAAAAAGCGAGAAGAGTAAGAAGAGAGTGGTAGCACTAAGGTAGAAAGGAGGGTGATCTTTGGGAGCAGTGAGCTGTAGGGAGTAAGGCTTAGCCTGAAGCTACATCCTGAGATCTTGGCTCTGACCTCTAGCGCTTAGCCATGCGTGGTGTTGTGATCTTGCGCTGTTATCTTAGGTGCTGCTGCGCTCGTAGCTTTCTTTGCCTCTGCTACCGCGAGGTTGTTCCCAGCACTTAGGGCCAGCGCGGCGCGGGGCAGAGCTACGGCGCTCGCTGGCGTGCGGACGCTGTAAAAGACGGGCGTTGCTCTCAGGTACTGGTGAGGTGAGTCCACTAGAGGAGCCATGGGAACCATGCCACGTTACGCTCTGGTCGCTGCTCAGTGGCAGTAGCCAGCTCGTAATCTCCGGTAAAGCCAGCCCCGCAGGCAGTGGCGGCTGCGTTACTAACGCCATAACGTCCAGCTCCTGCTCCTGCTTACTGTCACTTGGATTGAGGTGCGTGCTACGCGTGGAGTCAGTACTGCTATCTTGCTGGTAGTTAAAACTCAGAGCCGGTAAGACAGGAGTGCTATCAGGCTGAGTACTGTTGTTGTGCTGCGCGGCATGAGGTTGGGTGGTGGTGACAGATGTGGTATCCACCGTGACTTGAATCTGTAAGGGACGGCCTAGCGCCCATGTGGTATTAAAGCCCCAAGGCTGTTTATCCTGCTGCTGTTGCTGCCCCGCGCTCTTTTGTGATAGCGCCTCAGTACGTGGGGTGGTCATGCCTGCTAAGACAAAGTCCAGCTCTGGGCTCCACTTACCACCTAAGCGGGGATAGGAGTGCTGGTAAAAGTGCTGCTCTAAGCACAGCAGACTGTGCAGGTGGGGCACTGCGGACTTGGTCTTGCTCTTGCCCTGTGTCTCCGTTGTCACCAATGCTGCTGGCAGCTTTAAGGTGCTGGCAGTAGAGGACATCAAGTAGCGTTGCAGCTGCATTTGCACGGAGCTCTCTTTTAAAGCTTGAGGCAGCAGCGCTGCACGGTTTTTTAAGGTGCTGGCAATAAAGGTCAGGCGCTCCAGCACTAAGACGTAGGAGAACTGCGTGTGCTGGAAGATTGTCTTGAGGGGCTTAACGCCGATTAAGTCCAGATGTGGATCGGTTATGTCCGCAGGCAGGGGACGAGCGTTATAAAAAGCGGTTTTGCTGACCATGCCCCCTGCGATATAGAGATCTGTGTACTGGCGATGTGCTAAAAGCTGCTGATAGGTGCGCGCCTCCTCGAGGGTTAATGGAGTGAGTACACAAGTGAAGACCTGCACAATGAGGTCGTTACACACGGGGCGCCGTGGGCGTAGGCGCATACCAGCGTCAGAGAAGGCCGACTTGTCAGAGACGCCAGCCTTAGCCTTGTCTGAGACGACAGGCTGATGCGGGTTGAGGGAAGGGGCCTTGTGTTCAGGTGGTAAGTCCGAATAAGCCGCTGCTGGTGCTGGGGCGTGGTGAAGTGTGGAGAGGGCGGCGCGCTGCCATGCCTTAGGCTGGCGCGATGTGGTCTTGGGGATGATGCCTGTGCTAGCGTCGTTTGCGGGGCTGTCAGCTTGTACCTCGGCACGATGCACGTCTTGGGAAAGGTCACTGCTCCCAGCGTTGGCGGTAGGTTCTTCGGGATTGGTAAATAGCGGGGTGCTCTGCTCCAGAGGCAGCGGCTGCTCTCGTTGTTGCTGTGCCCTCAGCAGTTGCTGCGTGCTCTTGTTGGCCTTTGCGACCATGTCCGCATTAACTAATACCGCGTGGCTCTCGGCAGCACTTAAGATTAAGGCGCTGTGGTCTGTCCAAACGTCATACTCTCCGCCTAACAGTAAAGGGCTGGCGGTAAGTAGTGGTGCAGGGGTGGTAACGCTGCTGTTGCCCATATTAGGCTTAGGTTTAGTGACGGCAGTTGGTGTTGCTGCTACTGTGGCGTCTTGAGGTGACGGCGGCGTGCTGTGGTGGGGAGGTTGGCAACGAGAGTGAGGGGCGGTAGTTGCGGTGGTGGTTGTGTTTGCGGTGGTGGTCACAGTGGCCGTCTTAGGGGCGGGCGCTGTAACTTGAGATGGGGCGGGATCGTGAGTGTTGGTTGGAGTGAGCATATTTTGCGCTTGCGCCTGTGCTTGGGTAGGCAGCTGGGTGTTTGGCGGTGGAGGTAGCTGTGGGGACTCGGCAGTAAGCGCTGCGGGCTTGTAAAGCAGCGGCGTGTGCGCAGGAGTGTCTACAGGCAGGGTCTTAAGTGGTGGGGTGGCGTTTAAGAGGGCAGCATAATCGCCGTGGCTGTAGCGCCACCATGCTTCCTTATTCCACAGTTGCACTTGTGGGGTCAGCTGCAGCTGCTCTGGTAGCGGGATAAAGCCTGCAAGGGGAGTGTACTGAGGGATGGGCAGTTGGATGGTAAAGAGCAGCACATAGTGACCGGAGTCGTAAGCGAGGGTACAGCTGCTATGCGGAGCAAGCTGGGCAACCCCCTCGAGGTGGTTGATAAACAGCATGGACTGTCTCCAAAGAAAGCATGAGGTGCACGCTGATGCGGAGTGACACGCACTAGAGCGGTGGTAGCTACGGGAGCGAAGGTAGCTGCGGAAGCTGCGGTGCGCAGCGTGCTGGTGAACTGCAAGTAAAAGAACAAGTGGCTACTCCTACTTATAACCCCATGGGGTTAGCCAAAATGGCCGCAAAAGTGACGTGGCCCTGTGACCAGCGCACTAAAAGGTAGCAAATGCCAGAGAAAAGCCGTTTGTCGTGCGCTGAAAAAAGCATGACGTTTGGGCAGGTGCGCTGAGTCAGTTTTCTGGTCTAAAGCAGAGGGGGTAATGGATAGTACTAAGACCTAGTCTTGAAGGAGAAAAAAGCGCCGTATAGACGCCTTGTCAACTCAAAGATGGCTTATATAAGGGAAAAATGAGGTTGATAAGGGACTTGCAGTGAGGAGGCTGCTGTAAAGCAGGGGCGGGAAAAGAGGACAATGCTGCTCTAGCCGATAAAATGGCGGTTTGTGCCAAGGCAGCTGTTCAAGTGGTGCAAAATATGCTGTTTGCGCGCGCTTTTAAAGGAGAGGCCGAGAGGAGAGGTGAGGGGTAGTGTAGTGAGGCGTCTCTTCACGGTGGAGACTGGGCAAGAAGTGAGGGGGGAGCCGCTATTCAGAGTAAGGACAGGCAGAAGGAGGAAAGAGTCGCAGCGCGTGTAAGGGGCTAAAGACAAGGTGTGCTGAGAGTTGGGCGTATACGGCGCTCTTACCGCGCACCAGCTTAAGGTGCCTGTGCCCTCATAGCAGTAGCCGGTGCACGTGTAGAGGATTACGCGTTAGCGCTGTGGGCTGCTAATGGTGTAGAAAGGCGTGTTGAGACGCTCAAAAGTCACTTCCTCGTAGCCTTCTTCGTTTTCCATGGGACGGAAGTCCGTGAACTTGAGGTTGGTCTTAACCCAAGCCTCTTTAAGCTCGGCGTTGTCCTTATGGCTCATGTCGCAGTCGTGGTAGATAAAGACATCATGGATGTCATTGGCCCCCTTTAAGATTACCGGAGCCTCTTCACCTGCCATAAAGACGTACCAGCCAACGGTCATCCACTTAGTCTTATCGACACGGGCGTTAAAGGCAACGGAGCAATCCTCGGCGCTCTCGTTTTTGATGTCGATACGCACATCAGCACAAGCTTGCTGCGCACTGAGGGCACATACCATAGACACGAGTGCTGAAACGACGAGTTTGCTAAAGAGGGGCATAAGCATCAACCTGCCAACCAAAAAAGGTAAGAGTGGAGCGATAACGGCCATTGCACAGCAATTGCGACATGCATTCTAGCGTAGAAAACTTAGGGCGTGGTAGAGAAAAGGGAAAAACGTCGCGCTGCAGAGTGTTTTGCACTGTACTGGGGTACGCAGAAAGAAAGGACAAAGAAAGGGGGCAGCATACCAGAGGCAAGGCCGCACGCTCAAGAACCGCGCAGCACAACAAAGGTCGGAAACAGAGGAGACAGGCAAGGCGCGTCAGTAAGGCGCGCAGCGGAGCACAAAAAAAATTACAGCCCCAGAAACGAAAAAAGACAGCCTCAGCTGTCTTCTTCAGTGGTGCCCAGGGCCGGGGTCGAACCGGCACGGATGTTTAGTCCGAGGGATTTTAAGTCCCTTGTGTCTACCAATTTCACCACCTGGGCAATCATCATTGTGGAGGCCCGCTCCGGACTCGCACCGGAATCCACAGATTTGCAATCTGCTGCATAACTTTTCTGCCAACGGGCCAAGCTTTTATTGGCCCAAAAGCAAGGGCAATCTAAGAAAACCTACTTTCAGCAAGCGTGTCTTCTTAGTGGTGCCCAGGGCCGGGGTCGAACCGGCACGGATGTTTAGTCCGAGGGATTTTAAGTCCCTTGTGTCTACCAATTTCACCACCTGGGC